>NZ_JBIWJF010000008.1:0-370096 GCF_044764985.1 Kitasatospora sp. NPDC093550 | reverse complement strand
TCGCCCACATGCACAACCTCGCCCGAACCGCATGAACCAGCAGGCCAGAACACACGACGGCCTGCCCACACCCAGACTTCTGCAACAAGCTTTAGGGCCCCGTACGCCCGCCCCGGCGCGTCGGCGCGCGCCGGGGGAGGCACGGGTGCCGCGGGAACGTCAGTAGGCTTCCCGGGACACAGGACCACCGTTCCCGGGAGAGCCGCACCATGGGCAAGAAGGCCGCCAAGAAGGCGCCGCAGCGTCAGTCCACCACCGCCGTCACGGGCGAGATCCCCGTGGTCGGGGCCCGCGAGGACTGCCCCTGCGGCTCGGGCCGCCGTTACAAGGCCTGCCACGGCCGGGAGGCCTCGCACGCGGTGCAGGAGCTGGTGCACCGCCCGTTCGAGGGCCTTCCGGGCGAGGCCGACTGGGTCGCGCTGCGCGAGCTGGTGCCGGCCGCCACGGTGCCGCTGACGCTGGCCGCGGGGGTGGCCGGGGGTGCCGAGGGCGAGGTCCCGTCGGTGACGCTGGCCACCGTGCTGCCGCTGGCCTGGCCGGCCCTGCGCCGTCAGGACGGCTCGATCCTGCTCGGCCTGCAGACCCAGTCCGCCTCCGGCGACCTCAGCCGCGACCTCGCGGACGCCCTGGAGCTGGCCCTGGCCACCGAGCCGGGCACCCCGGTGCCGGCCCGCCGGACCGTCCCGGGCGGGCGCCGCCTGCAGGACCTGCTGGACACCACCGCCGCGTTCACGCCGACCGTGCACACCGGCTTCGAGTTCTGGCTCGAGGACGCCGAGACCGCCACCGGCGAGGTCGCCGCCTCGCTGGAGCGCGCCAACGCCTCGGCCATCCCGACCGAGAAGCTGGCCAGTGTCGACGCCGCCTACTGGTGCGGCACCCCGGACAAGAACCACCTGCGCTGGGTGATGACCGTGCCCGAGGAGCAGCTGCTGGACGCGCTGGCCCGGCTGAACGCCGCCGGCGAGGCCTCGCTCGGCGCGGACACCCGCCTGGTCGGCTCGTTCCGCGCGCACGGCCTGACCGTCCCGGTGTGGGACCTGCCGCTCTCGATGACCGCCGCCGACTGCGAGAAGCCGGCCGCCGAGTTCGGCGAGCGGCTCGCCGCCGTGCTCGCCGACGAGACCCCGCTGACCGCCGAGGAGCGGCGCGCCCGCGCGAACCTGGTGAACCGTCAGGTCACCTTGAACTAAAGCGCGCAGGATCAGCGTGATACGCGTCACATTGTCGCGGTGAACGCGCAATTTCCGGGCGTGGAGGGCGTCTTGGAAATTGGCGCGGGCGCAGATCCTTGTTACTGTCTAAAGAGTCCGGCCGCTGGTGCATCCCCCGTCGCCAGCGGCCGGATCTTTTGTTTTTCCGGACGGCCCCTTCGGACGGCCCCTTCCGGCGGCCGCGCAGGACGCCGCGTCTCAGTACGCCGAGCGCCCGCTGTCCAGCCGGACCGTCGCCTCCACCAACTCCCCCAGCAGCGGCCCGACCTGCGGCAGCCAGACCCCCCCGCCCTCGCCCGGTCGCGGCGCCAGCACCCAGCGCACCCGGCCGGCCGCCCCGCCGGGCGGCAGCGGCAGGAAGCCACCCGGCCCGTGATAGCGCAACGAGCCCGGGACCCAAGGCAGTTGGGCGAGCATCTCGCCGAGCGCGTCCAGGGAGTACGGGGCCACCAGCAGCGCGTAGCGGCCCGGCATCGCCAGCACCGGGCCGAGCGGCAGTCGCAGCGCGCCCAGGTAGACCAGGGCCCGCGCGCCCGCCGCCGCGGGCAGACTGACCGCCGAGACCGTCCTGCCGGTCGCGGCCAGCACCGTCGCGTCCGGGCTCTGCCGCTCCCACCACCAGCGCACCATCCGGGCGTCCGTGGTGGCGGCCAGCAGCGAGGGGTCGTGCGGGTGCGCGCCGGGGACGGTGCAGTCCGGATCGCCGCAGGAGCAGCGCCCACCGCGCAGCACGGCGCCCGGCACCACGGGCCAGCGGTGGTCGACGGCGGCCGTCAGGGCCGCGGCCAGCCGTCCGGCACGCTCGTCCGACCGGTCCTTCGGGTTCTCACGCATGGCGCTCGTTCCTTTCCCTGACCGCTCGGTTCGCTCCGCCCCGCCGGCATCCGTCGGGCACCCTCCGCACGGGCCCGCCGCGGCACGGCCCCGGGCGGCGCGGAAGGGGCGGGCGGCATGGCGAACGGCGCGGCGACGACGTGGAGCACGGTGTGGAGCACGACATGAGGAGGGCCGCGCACTGGAACAGCCCTTGGAACGAGAATCCCGTATGCGACCGGATGGACGCCGCCCGGGCGCGCTTGGTTCCACCGTACGAGTGAGAGGACTTCCGGCCGACCCGGGGCGCGGGCGGCACGGGCATACGATCCGGACGGCCGCCCGGTCCGTCCCCCCGGTTCTGCCCGTTCACGGCTCGCTCCATGCCTCCCGGCCGACCGGCGCGCGCACCGACCACGCACGCCCCCCGACCGGGTCGCGAAGGCGGTGGAACCGGCCACCGCGTCGTCCTGGATCTGGACATGCCCCGAATGGCCTGTGTAGAAGTGGTGGCATTGCTGTCGATCAATGACGAGTAGTAGCGAATCGAGGCGAAACACGCCTTTTGGCCGTGCTCGCTCCACATTGGCCGTACCTGGGGGTTTCGCATGGCACGTAGCACCGCGTCAGGAGTGGCGGCATGAACGAGTCCCACCAGTCGACGGCCCTCCCGTCGACGACGACCGCCGAGCCGGGCGCACCCGGCTGCGCAGGCGGGCTCTCCGTCCTCGACCTGCCGGGGCTGCCCGGCCCCGCCGACGCACCGGACGGCACGGCGGACGACCACCCGGAGCCGTCCGACACGGTGCAGGACCGTTTGGCCGGACGCCTGTCCGATATCACCAGCCTGCACGAGCACACCGAGCAGCTCGCCCGCGCCCGGGGCCTGGCCGCCACCCTGGACGCCGTCCTCGCCTCCGGTGCCGCGCTGCTCGGCGCCCGCCGCGGCGTCCTGGTCACCCGGCTGCCCGGCGGCGGCCCCGGCCAGCCGGTCGGCCTCGGCCTCGACCGCGCCAGCCTCGGCGCCCTGGAGACCGTCCCGACCGAGCAGAGCCTGCTCGCCCGGCTGCTGCGCGACCGCGACCGGCCCGAGCAGCTGCACTCCCCCGACCTCGCCGCGGACCCGGCCATCGGCGCCCGGCTGCGCGAACTCGCCGTCCACCTCGGCCTCGGCGGCGCCTTCGGCCTGCCGCTCGCCACCACCGAGGACGGCCCGCTCGCCGCCGCCCTCTGGTTCTACGACGAGCCCGCCGAACCCACCCGGGGCCGGCGCGAACTGGCCCGCCACTACACCGAGATCGCCGCCCCGCTGCTCGCCAAGCAGCTGGAGGCGGACCGGATCAGGCGCACCACCGAGGCCCTCCGGCGCGGCCTGCTGCCCGACCGCCTCCCGCAGACCCCCGGGGTCCGGCTGGCCGCCCGGATCGTCCCGGCCGGCCTGGACCGCTCCTGCGGCAGCGACTGGTACGACGCGATCCCGCTGCCGGACGGCACCGTCGGCCTCACCGTCGGCTCCGTCTCCGGCGACGGCCCCGGCGCGGGCCCCGGCTCCGCCCCCGGCGCGGCCGCCGCGATGGGCCGGGTCCGGGCCGCGCTGCGGGCGTACGCGGTGCTGGAGGGCGAGGACCCGGTCTCCGTCCTGGGGGACCTGGAACTGCTGCTCAAGACCACCGAGCCGACCCGCACCGCCACCGCCGTGTACGCCTGGGTCGAGCCCGAGGAGCGCCGGGTCACGCTGGCCGGCGCCGGGCACTGCCCGCCGGTCCTGGTCGGCCGGCACGGCGCCGAGTTCGTGGAGACCTCGCTCTCCGCCCCGCTCGGCATGCTGGCCTGCTGGGAGGCGCCCGGGGTCGAGTTCACCGCCGAGCGCGGCGACACCCTGCTGCTCTACACCGAGGGCCTGGCCCGCCGCTGCGGCCCGACCCTGCACGCCGGGCAGGCCAACCTGCGCCGGGCCGCCGCCGACGCCCCGCGCGACGTGCGGATCGACCCCGACCGGCTCTGCGCCCACCTGCTGGCCGTCTGCCCGGCCCCGGAGGCCGCCACCACGGCCACCGACGACCTGATGCTGCTCGCGGCCCGCTTCGAGTGAGCGCACCGGGGCCGAACGACTGAGCGGCCGGGCGTCCGTACCATGGGACGCACGGCCGCCCGCGCGTGTCGCGATCCGACACTCCCCCGAGGGGCGGCGGTACCACCCCCCAAGGAGGCGTTGCACGTGACCGAGGACCGCACCCCCGCGGTGGCCGAGAACCCCGAAGCCGAGGGCGGCGAGGACCCGCAGGAGTTCAAGGGCCGCAAGAACGGCCTCTACGGCGGGATCTCCGACGAGCTGGCCACCTCGATGAAGTCCGGCTGGGCCGACACCGAACTGCACGGCCTCGCCCCCGTCGCCCAGGCCCCGTACGCGGCCGAGCGCCGCGCCAAGCTGTCCGCCGCCTACCCCGGCGAGCGCCTGGTGGTCCCGGCCGGCAACCTGCGGGTGCGCGCCAACGACACCGACTACGCCTTCCGCGCCGCCAGCGAGTACGTGCACCTCACCGGCGACCAGACCGAGGACGCCGTGCTGGTCGCCGAGCCGACCGGCGACGCGGGCCACGCGTTCGCGCTCTACCTGCTGCCCCGCTCCGACCGGGAGAACGGCGAGTTCTGGCTGGACGGCTACGGCGAGCTGTGGGTCGGCCGCCGGCACAGCCTGAGCGAGCAGGAGCAGCTGCTCGGCCTGCCCGCGCACGACGTCCGCAAGGCCGCCGAGGAGCTGGCCGCCCGCGCCGCGGACTCCGCCGTGCCCACCCGGATCGTCCGCGGTTACGACGCCGGTCTGGAGGCCGCGCTCGCCGACGTCCTGGACGCCGACAAGGACGCCGAGCTCAAGGAGTTCCTGAGCGGCCTGCGGCTGGTCAAGGACGCGTGGGAGATCGGTGAGCTGCGCGCCGCCTGCGACGCCACCGTCAAGGGCTTCACCGACGTGGTCCGCGAGCTGGGCCAGGCCGTCGCCACCTCGGAGCGCTGGATCGAGGGCACCTTCTGGCGCCGCGCCCGGGTCGAGGGCAACGACGTCGGCTACAGCACCATCGCCGCCGCCGGCCCGCACGCCACCACCCTGCACTGGGTCCGCAACGACGGCGACGTGCGCCCCGGCGAGCTGCTGCTGCTGGACGCCGGCGTGGAGACCCACACCCTCTACACCGCCGACGTCACCCGCAGCCTGCCGATCAACGGCCGCTTCACCGAGCTGCAGCGCAAGATCTACGACGCGGTGTACGACGCCCAGGAGGCCGGCATCGCCGCGGTGAAGCCCGGCGCCCGCTTCCGCGACTTCCACGAGGCCTCCCAGCGGGTGCTCGCCGAGCGCCTGCTCGCCTGGGGCCTGCTGGACGCCTCGGCGTACGACGTCGAGAAGGTCCTGGAGCTCGGCCTGCAGCGCCGCTGGACCCTGCACGGCACCGGCCACATGCTCGGCCTGGACGTCCACGACTGCGCCCACTCGCGCCGCGAGGAGCACGTCGACGCCCTGCTGGTGCCCGGCATGGTGCTCACCGTCGAGCCCGGCCTGTACTTCCAGCAGGACGACCTGACCGTGCCCGAGGAGTACCGCGGCATCGGCGTCCGGATCGAGGACGACATCCTGGTCACCGCCGACGGCAACGAGAACCTCTCGGCCGGCCTGCCCCGCCGCGCCGAGGACGTCGAGGCCTGGATGGCCTCGCTCGCCTGAGCCGCCGCACACGGGTGAAGGGCCCGGCCTCCCGAGCAGTGGGAGGCCGGGCCCTTCGGCTTCGTGGACGACGACCGTTCTCCCGCGGTCAGCGCTGAACGACGGGCCGGACCGCGACGGTCTCCCCGGGGTGGCCGTCCGAGTCGCCGCCGACCCGGATCTCCACCGCACCGGCGCCGCCGACCCGCTTCAGGCCGACCCGGAAGGTGTACTCGGTCGGGTTGCCCGTCATGACGCCGACCAGCTCCGCCGGAGACACCCCGAGCCGCCCGTTGCAGTCCTCGGTCACCTCGAAGGACTTCCACTCGTCGCCGACCTTGGCCTCCATCGTGACGTCCGCACCGGTCAGGCCCGCGCCGGAGGGCAGGGACAGCCGCACCACCGGGCGCAGCAGGGACGGACCGTCCGAAGAGGAGACCCGGAAGGAGAACTCGGTCGGGGCCCCGCCGACGACCAGCGGGGTGGGGGCGGAGACCGAGGTCACCACCGGGCGGTGGCGGTCGACGACCGAGGTGGTCACCACCTTCTTCGCCACGGGCGAGAGGGAGTGCGGCAGCACGGCGTCCGCCTCGACGGCCAGCCTGCCCGGCTGGTTGCCCGCGTCCAGGACCATCCGGTACTCGACGGTGCGGCTCTCGCCCGCCGCGAGGGTGAAGGCCACGTCGTCGCCCGTGCCCGCGTAGTCCATCCCGCCGCCCTGGCTCAGCGACGGCAGGGCCTTCCAGCCCGCGGCGTCCTTGCGCTCCAGCGTGCCCCGCGCCATCGCGAGCATCTGCTGGCACGGGGCGCCCTCGAACTCCCGCGTCGCGACCACCGGCGCCACCGCGCGGCTGCCGGTGGAGTCGTTGTTCTTCCAGGTCACCGAGAAGGACACCCGGTCGCCCACCTGGATCTGCCGGCCGTCGGCCAGACCGCTGAAGGTGATCCCGATGCCACCGCCGCCGCCCTCGGGGGCCTTCGTGGCAACGGACTTGGGCGTGTTGGTGGTCGCGGGCCCGGCGGCGGTGCCGGTCGCGGCCTTGGTGGCCTTGGTGGCCGGTGCGGGGGCGGCCGACGCGGGGGCGGCGGGGGCCGAGGGGGCGGAGCCGGTCGCGGCCGGGGCCGGCGCGGCGGTGGGCGCGGGAGCGGTGGCCGGCGCGGCCGATCCGGCGCCCGCCACGCTGACGGCGCTCGGGCCGGCCTGGAGCCCGACCTGGCCGGCCTCCGCCGGGTCACAGGCGGCGGCACCGATCGCGGCGACGACGACCAGCGGGACGATCTTCGCAATACGGGCGATAACGGACGTGTTCATGTGACAGTCCCCCCAGAGGACACAGTGCTGGTGATTTCGGATGAGCGGACGCCTCGCTCGCGTCCCGGGGAGCCGGCCCGAGCCCCGGCCCCGCCGGCTTGCCCTCCCCGCCCCTCACCCTGATAGACGTCCATCCCCCCGGGGGGTTGCAGGTGGATCGGAAAGTTTTTCGGCGGCCTCGCCCCGGAACGCCGAAAGGCGCCGTGACCAGGGGATTCCCTGGCCACGGCGCCTCGGACGCGGTCGACGACCGGCTACTTCACGACGTTCTCCCGGATGGTCGCTCTGCCGAGGAAGGTCTGCTGCCCCGTTCCGTCGTACGGCAGCATCGCCTGGGCGGTCACCGGCATCACCCCGGGGCCGTCCGCGCTGTCGACCGCGAGGCGGAACAGCACCGTCTTGCTCTGGCCCGGCGCCAACGGGAAGGCGGCCGGCTTGCCCACGGTCAGGTGACGCATGCTCGCGACCGGCGACATGGGTAGCGGGACCCAGGTGTTCCCGTCCTGACGTTCCAGCTTGCCCGAGTTCACCGGCTCGGTCTCGCTCGCCGGTGATCCTGCGTAGGGCTCGGTGAAGAGCACCGGCTGGACGGCTTCGAAGGCGTTCTGGCTGGTGTTCCTGTACGTCACCGCGAAGGTCACCGGCGTGTCCTTCGCGGACACGAGCCCCGCCGGAAGGATCCCGCTGAAGGAGATGGCGATGTCGCTGTCGCTCACCGGAGCCGCCGACGGCGTCGCCCCCGGCGCCTTGTGGCCGCTGACGTCCAAGCTGTTGACGATCGTCTGCAGGCCGGCCTGGTAGTCGCTCTTGAGACCGACCGCCGCGACGAACACCTGGTCCTTGGGCAGGGCCCAGACCTGCGCCGTGAAGGCGGACTTGCCGCAGGTCACCTGCCACTGCGACTTCCGGGCCGAGCGTCCGGAGAGGGTGGGGGCGCTCTTCACCGGGCCGACGCTGGTGACCGATTCACCGACGGGCTCGTGCGGGTTGTCCCAGAGCGGGCAGTAGGGCTGGTTGCTCCAACCCGAGTCCGTGTCCAGGTAGACCATCTTGGGCCAGCCGCCACCGTCGACCTCCTCCTGGGTGTTGTAGGCCGTGACCGTGACGCCGTACGGCTCGCAGACCTGCTGCGACCAACCCTGCGGCGACTCGGCCGGCGCGCCCGGACTCAGGACGCAGACGAGGCTGTCATTGAGCTGAACCGTCTTCCAGCCCGCCGGCACCTTGAACTTGACGCCACGGAAGGTGTACGAGGTCGACGGCCCGCTCGGGACGGTGTTGGTGGCCGACGCGCTGGAGGACGGGGTGGGGTCGCCGAGGGGGGCTTCGGTCTCCGGCTCGCCGGTCGGGGTGCCGGTGTCGGTCGGGGTGACCGACGGGGCGGGGGTGGCGGTCGGCTCGGCGGTCGGGCTCGGGGAGGCCGACAGGGTGGCGGCCGGCGGCGGTACCTGGTCGTGGGCGACCGGCTCGCCGTGGAAGGTGAGCACGCCGAGCGCCATCGCGGCGGCCAGGCCGAGCGGGACGGTGACGGCGTACACCGGGCGCAGTCGGCGGACCCGGTTCCTCGGCGGCGCGGCCGGGCGCAGGCTGTTCGCGGTGACCAGCGCGGCGCGCGCGCCCATCGCCTCGCGGAGCAGTCGTTCGGTCGCGGTTTCGGCCGGCCCGTCGCCGTCGCCGCCGCCGGACCGGCGGGAGAACTTGTCGGTCATCGAACCTTCTCCAGGTGCTTTTCCAGAGCGTCCAGGGCACGACTGGCCGTGGACTTCACGGCACCCCGGGACAGGCCCAGGGTCTCGGCTATCTGCGCCTCCGACATGTCGGACCAGTAGCGCAGCACCAGCACCTCGCGCTGGCGGGGAGTCAACTCCTGCAGGGCGACGAGCACCCGGCGGTGCTCGTCGTTGAGGACCGCGTGGTCCTCGGCCGACGGGGCGTCGGCCTCGTGCGGCGGCACGTACTCGCGGGCGGTCTTGCGACGGCGGAGCATCGAGCGGGCCCCGTTGACCACCGAGGTCCGCAGGTAGCCGAGCGCGTTGTCCAGGTCGTCCAGCTCCTCGCCGTGGCGCTGGTAGAGCTGGGTGAAGGCCTCCTGGACGACGTCCTCGGCCAGGTCCTGGTGGTCGACCAGGAGGACGGCCATGCGCACCAGGCCGAGCCGGTGCGCGTGGTAGAGGTCGGTCAGGGTGGGCCGGTCCTCGGCCGGCTTGCGGCCGCCGCGCAGGAGCCGGAAGCCGGCCCGGCGCTGCTTCGCCTCCTGCTCGGGAACGGGACCGGCGAGTGGCTCGCCGGCCTCCTGCGCGCCGAACAACGCGGCGACCATCCCACGGATGGTGAAGCCGCGCGCCCCGGCCGGCGCGACGATCGGCCCGATGGCCATGGACATGTGCGTTTCCGCTTTCCCCCGGGACGGTGACGGCGTTCGCCGGACCGTCAGGTCACCTGATCAAGATCGTGATCGGGGGGATCCTCTCAGCCGCCGTCGGGCCGCTCCCCTCCGCCCCCGTACCCATGGACGTTCGAACGGCGTGGAGGTTGCAGGTGGGTTCGAAGAAATTTCCGGGGTGGCCGGGACGGCTACACTCACCGGGATTCCGCCACCCGTGACCAGGGGGTTCGCATGGCCGAGCAGCTCGCCGGGAGCCACCGCGCGCCGAACGCCGGGAGGACGGCACCCGGACCGGTGGCCGTCGCCATCGGCCGGCGGCCGGAGCCCGTCCACGACGTCGCGGTGTACGCCTTCGAGGGCATGGCGCCGTTCGAACTCGGCGTCGTGGTCGAGGTGTTCGGGCTGGCCCGGCCCGAGCTGGCCGGTCTGCTGGCCACGCCCTGGTACGGGCTGAAGGTGTGCGCCGACCGGCCCGGGACGGCGCTGGACGCGGTGGGCGGCTTCGCGCTGACCGCCCGTCACGGACTGGACGAGCTGGCCGCGGCCGACACCGTGGTCGTCCCCGGCGTCCCGAACGCCTTCGGCGGCGGGATCTCCCCCGGGCTGGTCGCGGCCCTGCGCACGGCGCACGAGCGCGGCGCCCGGATCGTGTCGATCTGCTCGGGCGCCTTCGCGCTGGCCGCCGCCGGGCTGCTGGACGGCCGGGAGGCGACCACCCACTGGCGGTACGCCGAACTGCTCCAGCAGCGCCACCCGGCGGTGCGGGTCAACCCGGACGTGCTGTACGTGGACAACGGGGACGTGCTCACCAGCGCGGGCAGCGCGGCCGGGATCGACCTCTGCCTGCACCTGGTCCGCCGGGACCACGGCGCCAAGGTCGCCAACACCGTGGCCCGCCGCTTCGTGGTGGCGCCGCACCGGGACGGCGGGCAGGCCCAGTTCATCGAGGCGGCGGTCCGCCCGGTCGAGGAGGAGGACGACGGGATCGTCCGCAGCATGCAGTGGGCGCTCGACCACCTGTCGTCCCCGCTGACCGTCCCGGTGCTGGCCCGCGCCGCCCGGATGTCGGACCGCTCGTACCTGCGGCACTTCACCGCCCGCAACGGGACCAGCCCGATGCGCTGGGTCGTCACCCAGCGCATCGCCGCCAGTCTGCCGCTGCTGGAGTCGCCGGACGGGACGGTCGAGGAGATCGCCGCGGCGGTCGGCTTCGAGAGCTCCGCGACCTTCCGGCACCACTTCGGCCGGGTGATGCGCACCTCGCCGACCGCCTACCGGCGCTCCTTCGGGCGCGGGGTGGCGTGAGCGCCTTTCAGGTGTGAGCGCCGTATAGCCGTGAGCGCCGTACAGCCGTGAGTGCCGTTCAGGTGTGAGCGCCGTTCAGGCCCGCTCGTTCCGGTCCGCGTTGGCCACGATGGCGTCGTGCAGCCACTGCGCCAGGCCGGGGGCGATCTCCTCGTACATGCCGGTCCAGCGCGGGTCCGAGACGTACAGGCAGCCCAGGCCGCGGTGGATGGTGTAGGTGCAGTCGTAGAAGTTCCGGCAGATGTGCTGCCGGTGCGCCTCGGCGAGGTCCATGGCGACGGTGCCGTCGGCGGGCTCGCCGGCGGTGAGCGCCTCGGCCAGGCGGGTGTTGAGCTCGGTCATCTCCGCCTGGATCCGCTGCCAGTCGGCCTTGGAGTAGCCGCCGGTGCGGCGCTGGGACTCGGCCCAGGCCTCGGTGTCGCCCCAGCGCTGCTCGGCCTCCTGCTCCCAGTCCTCCTGGTAGCCCTCGCCGAAGATCTCGAACTTCTCCTCCGGGGTCAGCTGAATTCCCATTCTCCGTGCCTCCATGGCGTGCTCGACGGCTGCGGCGAGGTCCTGGAGGTGCCTGATCCGGTCGGTCAGCAGCTGGTGCTGCCGCCGGAGGTGCTCGCTCGGACTGACCGAGTGGTCGTCCAGGATCGCCGCGATCTCCTCCAGGGGGAATCCGAGTTCGCGGTAGAAGAGGATCTGCTGCAGCCGGTCGAGATCGGAGTCCACGTACCGGCGGTAGCCCGCGCGGGTACGGCCGGCCGGGGAGAGCAGGCCGATCTCGTCGTAGTGGTGCAGCGTGCGGACGGTCACCTTGGCGATCTTCGCCACGGCGCCGACCGAGTAGCCCTCATCGGTCATCGGAGTTCCTCCCTGGTGCTGACCACCACCCTCGGCTCTCACGTCGCGTGAGGGTCAAGCCCGGTGCGGCGGAGGCCGGTGCCGCGGAGGCCGGGTTCTCCAGCGTGCGCCTTCTCAGGCGTCGGCGCCGACCAGTGTCCGCTCGCGCCGTCGGGCCGCCCGGCGTCCGCCGTCGCCCTGCCCGGTGGTCCGCGGCCGGCGGGGCTGCTGGGTGGGCCAGAGCAGCACGTACGCGGCGGAGACCACCACGAAGGCCAGCCGGACGAAGCCTCGGGCGGAGTCGGACGGGAGGAGCAGCGTGCCGCCGTACAGCGCGGCCAGCGCGATCCAGCTCCACCACGGGACGAGCCGCTTCTGCCCGACCGCGTCCCAGAGCAGGGTGCCGAGCAGGATCGAGGCCGTGTAGTACGTGTAGACGCTCGGGTCGAGCAGGATCCGGGCGTCCGCGCCGAGCAGCACCACGGCCGGCCAGCGGCCGCGCCACACCGCGAGGCAGCCGAGGCCGATGCCCAGCGCGAACTGGGTCGGGCGGTCCCACCAGGGGGTGGCCGGGTCGGTCACCCCGAACCAGCGCAGCGCGGAGGCGGGCTGGTTGGGGATGGTGAACTTGGCCGCCGCCATGGTGTCCAGGTTGCCCAGGTAGAACGGCAGCCAGGCGACCGCCACCAGGGCCGCGAACCAGAGCGCAGTGCGCAGCCAGGTGGGCCGGGGCAGGGCCAGGATCAGCGGGGCGAAGGCGATCGCCCACGGCTTGGAGTCCACCGCCAGCGCCAGGAAGATCGCGACCTGGGTGGGCTTGCCGCGGGCCAGGGCGTGCGCGGCGAGCGTGGTGAAGAACAGCGCCAGGACGTCGTCCAGGTGCGCGAAGCGGACCGAGACCTCGACCCACATCGGGATGAAGGCCAGCCCGGCGATCAGCAGCCGCTGCTGGAGCCGGCGGTGGTTGGTGCCCGTCCCGAGGTAGTACAGGGCCGCGGTGCGGCCGATCAACACCAGCATCACCAGACCGAGCGCGGCGCTCGCCGCCTCGGCGACCAGCTGGCCGGTGTGCGGCGAGAACGGGGCGGTGAGCCGGGCCGCGGCCAGGCTGACCGGGCCGATCTGCAGCTCCGGGTGGTGGGCGTAGAGCGACAGGCCGCCGTCGGGCTGGCCGCTGAAGAGCAGCTGCTCGCCCTGGCGCAGGTAGTGCCAGGAGAAGCCGCCGCTCGGCTCGACCAGGAGGAACCAGAGCACCGTCCAGGCGACCAGCAGGACGTGGTGCCTGCGCAGCGGGAGCCCGGCTATGCGTCCGGTCGCCGCCTCGTAATCCGTGGTGGTCCGTGCCGTGCGTGCTACCCGCACCTGTTCTCTCCCCGCCGGTTCCGCCCCCCTCCGGCCGGACATCCTATGTGACGGAGGAGTACCGCCCGTGCCGCCCGCGTGGCCGTCCGGTGGACGGTGCGAGCGGCACGGGGGTACTCGGGAAATCCGGGAACGCCCCTTGGGGTCAGCTGTGCTGGCCCGCCTTGCGGCGCCGCAGCACCACGAGGGTGCCGACACCGGCCAGCAGGACGGCGCCGCCGGCGGCCGCGATCGCGGTGGTGTCGTCGCCGCCACCGGTCTGGGCCAGGGACTTGTCCGCGTTGGCGGCGGTGGTCTTGGCCTTGCTCACGCCGCCGGGGGTGATCTTCGGCGGGGTGACGTTCGGGGGCTGCACCGGGAAGTCGATCGGCTGCGGGGCGTCGGTGCTCTCGGACGGAGCCGGGGCGGCCGTGGTCGCGGACGAGGACGGCGAGGCGGTGCCGGTGGCCGAGGTGGTCGGCGCCGGGGTGGTCGGGGTCGCGGTGGCCGTCGCGGTGGCGGTGGCCGTGGCGGTCGGCGTCGCGGTGGGCGTCGTGGTGGGCGTCGCCGTGGTGGTCGGCGTCGCGGTCGGGCTCGGCTTGCCGGTCTTGGTCGGGGTGGGGGTCGGGGTCGGCTTGCCGCCGCCCGCCTTGATGGTGAAGCCCGCGCCCTTGATCCCGTCGCAGCTGAAGTGGCCGTTGTCGTGCTCGTCGTTGGCGTCGGCGGAGAAGACCACCGGCACGACCCCGGCCTTGCCCAGCGGGGCGTCCTGGGTGAAGGAGGCGCGGACCTTGACGTCGAGGTGCTTGCCCTGGGCGATGTAGAGCAGCGCGTCCTCGGCGGCGTCGCCGCTGTCGGTGACGCCACCGAGGAACATCAGCACGGCGCTGTCGTCGCCGTCGCCGCCGCCGGGGGCGACCACGGCGGTCTTCCAGGTGCCGCCGGGCATCTGGTACTCGAGCTTGAGGTCCTTCGCCTTGAGCGAGCCCGCCTTGTTCTTGAACTTCAGCAGCGGGTAGGCGACGAAGTCGGTCTTCGTCGAGTTGTCGATCCGGTAGGTGAACTCGTGGGCGTCACCACCGGCGAAGAAGGTGCCGGGAACACCGTGCACCGAGAGGTCGAGGCTCTGGTGCCCGGCCTTCTCCGCCGGTGCGGTGGCGGACGGGGAGCCGGTGGTGCCGACGGCCATGGCGCCCTGGGCGCCGGCCAGCACGAGCGAGGACGCGAGCGCGGCGGCGCCGGCGAGGGCAAGACTGCGACGAATGGACAAGGAGACCTCACGGACGTTTCCGGGCGAGGCCCGGGCGCGAGAGGGCGGCCGCAGGCGCCGCGTCCCCCCGCGAAGCTGAAAGTGCGACGGAGAGTACCGAACGACCGGGCCGGTCCGGAAGGCGGGTACCGCTCTGGGATCGCGACGCGGCGTCCGGCCGCCCGATTCGTCCAACTCCGTCCAGCGGTAAGGCTTTTGCACTTTGCCAAAAGATGACCGGGGGTGACGGGTACACGCCCGGACGACCGTACCGCAGTCGCGGGCGATCGGGGCCGCCGGGGCCATGGGAGCCGTGGGAGCCGTGGGACCGCCGGGGCCGCCGGGGCCGCCGGGGCTGTCAGTCGGCGAAGAAGGACTTGGCGGCGATCAGCGCCCGCTCGTCGCGCAGGACGTCGCCCGGGCGGGTGCCGTTGCCGAGCAGCGCGCCGCCCCAGCGCATCCCCATGTACTCGGCGGTCAGCCGGAGGGTGCCGATCAGCGGCTCGGCCTTGTCGTCCTCGGTGGCGAGGGCGGTGACGCCCCAGACGGTGCCGCCGCGCATCCCGGCGCGGAAGTCCACGCCCGGCACCCGGAACCAGGCGGACCAGTAATCCAGGTAGAGCTTGGCGCTGGTCGGCAGCGAGTACCAGTACAGCGGAGCGACGAAGACCAGGTCGGTCGCCGCCAGGGTGGCGTCCAGCAGGGTCCGCTCGTGGCCGACCGGCTCGGGGTAGCGGCCGTCGCCGGTGTGCCGCAGGTCCTGGAAGGGCGGCAACGGGTGCTCGCTCAGCCGCAGCCAGCGCTGCTCCGCCCCGGCCGGCAGGCTCGACTCGGCGGCCAGCCGGGCGAGTTGCGCGGAGTTGCCGTCGAGGCGGGCACCGGCGTCGAGGAACAGGAAGCGTCGCGGCGCCCCGGGGCGGGGCTGCTGGTCGGACGGCTGGTCGGACATCGGTACTCCCCCGGTCAGGTGCGACGGACGGAGGTGCGAGCAGTCGTCACGCGCCGGTTATTCCGTCCCGCGCCCCCGCCGATCACACGACGCCCGCGCCCCGGCCGGTCGCGCCCCCGGATCCCGCGCCCCGCCCGGTGGTCAGGCGGGAAGCCCGGCCCGGCGGCGGGCGACGGCGGCGACCGCCGCCCAGTCCTTGTCCCCGTCGCCGTGGGCCAGCGCGTCCAGGAAGGCGTCCCGCAGGATGCTGCCGAACGGCAGCGGGACGTGCCGGGCGGCCCCCGCCTCCAGGGCGAGGCCGACGTCCTTGAGCCCGAGCGGCAGCCGGAAGCCGGCCGGCTCGTAGCGGCGCTCGGCCACCATGGCGCCGTAGCCGGAGTAGATCGGCCCGGGGAACAGCGTGCTGGTCAGCATCTCGATCAGGTCGGTCGGCCGGACGCCGTTGGCGTCGGCCAGGCTGCAGGCCTCGGCCATCGACTCGATCGCGCAGGCCAGCAGGAAGTTGGTGCTGATCTTGGCGGTGTTGGCCTGCCGGGGGCTCTCACCGAAGTACCAGGTGCGCCGCCCCATCGCGGCGAACAGCGGCTCGGCCCGGGCCAGCAGGTCGGCGGCGCCCGCGGCCAGGATGTTCAGCTCGCCCGCCGCCGCCACCGGCGGACGGCCGAGGACGGGCGCGGCGACGTAGCCGATGCCGTGCTCGGCGTGCATCGCCTCGGCCCGCTCGGCGAGCGCGAGCGAGACGCTGGCCATGTTGACGTGCAGGGTCGCCCCGGCGCCGGCCAGCAGGGCCGGGTCGAGCAGCAGGCGCTCGACCGCGTCGTCGTTGGCGAGCATCGAGACCACCGTGTCGGCGGCGAACACCTCGGCGAGCGAGCCGGCCGCCTCCGCGCCCTCGGCCACCAGGGCGGCCACCGGCTCCGGCGAACGGTTCCAGACCCGTACGGCGTGACCGGCCCGCAGCAGGCTGCCGGCCATGCCCCGCCCCATCGCGCCCAGCCCCACGAAACCGACCGTCGTCCCGGCCATCCGCGTACTCCCGTCGCCGTTGTCGTCCGCTCGTCGTCTCCGACGGCCTCGTCGTTCGTTCGCGGCCGACTGTACGTCAGGAACCCGCCCGGCCCGCTGCGCCGACCCGGCGCTCAGGCGCAGGCGCGAGCCGGGGCCGGCCTGCTGCTGCGGTGCGCGGCGGCGGCCCCGCGCTCCAGCTCGGCGACCACCCGGCTGCGCAGCAGCTCGTACTGGGCCTGCAGCCGGCCGGGGCGGGCCGGGCGGGCGACCGGGCGGCCGGGGCCGACGAGTTCGTCCGGCCCGAACTGCTCGCGGGTGAGGTCGATCTCGAAGCCGGTGGCGAAGCGGTTCCACCAGTGGAGGTCCGTGCGGACCCCGTCGACGTACACCTCGCCCATCATCAGTTCGCCGCCGAGCAGGTCGTGCAGCACCATCGCCGTCACCCCGCACTGGCCGCGGGCGGGATTGTCGGGACGCCAGTGGGCCAGGTCCTCGGGCGCACAGGTGTCGACACCCCAGGAGGAGCGGATCGCACGTTCGATGTCGTTGAGGGTCCACGCCGTCATACCGGGAAGCCTGCCACGCGGCACTGACAGCGGCAGCGGCTTTTCGAAGGGTCACCCCGTGTTCTGCGGCGACCCTCCCGGCGTTCACCCGAACGAGTCACCGAACCCTCGGCCCGGAGACGAGCGGGGCGAGTCCCCTGCCTCAAGCCGAAGGGCGCCGAGAGCAGCCGGGGGGGGGGGGGGGGGGGGGGGGCGGGCCCGCGCGCGGCGGGCGGGGGGGGGGCGCGCCCGCCGCCCCGGGGGGGGGGGGGGGGGGGGGGGGGGGGGGGGGGGGGCGGGGCGGCCCGCCCCCCCCCCCCCCCCCCGCCCCCCCACGTCCCACCCACCCCCGGCCCGGTTCCGGGGGGGGGGGTGCCCCCCGCCACCCGCGGCGGGGCGCCCTGCCCGGGGGGGGGGGGGCCCGGGCCCCCCCCCCGGCCCCCGCGCCCCGGCCGGTGCTCACCCCGCCGGACGGGCGGGGCGGCGAGGGGGTGTCACTTCGCCAACTCGGCGACACCGGCCTGCGCGAACTGCTCGTCCAGATCGCCGCTGGGCGCGCCCGCGACGCCGATCGCCGCGACCGGAGCGCCCTTCGACTGCACCGGGGCACCGCCGGCCAGGAACAGCGTGCCCGGGATGTCCTTGAGGTTCGGGGCCTGGGCCAGGCGCTTGGCCAGCTCCGAGGTCGGGGCGTTCCAGGAGACGGCCGTGAAGGCCTTGCGCTCGGCCGACTGCGGGGACTGCGGGCCGGCACCGTCACCCTTCAGCAGCACCCGGGTGACGCCGTCCCGGTCGACGACCGCGATCGAGACGTGCTGGCCGGCCTTGGTCGCCGCGTCCAGGGCGGCCCGGGCGGCCCGGGTGGCGGCGTCGATGGTCAGGCCGGTGCTCTCGGCGAGGTTCTTGTTCTGGGTGTCGGCCTTCACCGCGGCCGGGGCGGCCGGGGTCTCGGTGGTCTCGGCGCTGGCCGAGACGGCGCCCACGGTGGCGGCGGCGAGCGCGGCGGCGGCGACGGTGCCGGTCAGCACCCGGGTGCGCACGGAGGTCTTCTTCATGGTCCAGCTCCTCGATGACGGGTCTGCGGGGCGGTGCGGGGGGCGGGGGCCGCCGGGCCTCGGGGGGGGGTGCCCGGTGGCATGCCTCGATCCTCCGGCCGGGGGCGGGTCCGCCACATCGACGGTCCGGCGCCGGTGTCCGGGCACGATGGGGGACGGCGGCGTCAACCGATCGGCTGATGCGGGACCGGGCCGGACGGGTCACCATCGAGGGATCGGCGCAGGTCAGCGCGGATCCGCCGGCCGTGCGCCGCACACGGCGCCGAGCACCGGACGCGTCGCCCGCGCCGCCGCCCGCGCCGCCGCCCGTTCGACCAGGAGCCATCCGTGTCACAGCCCCGCCCCGCCGCCGGCCGTCCGGGCCTCCCCGGGCCCGCCGGGCCCGCCGGCCGTGACGCCGGGGACCCGGACGCGGGCCGGCTGGCGCTGCTGCTGGACTCCGCCTTCGTGGTGCTGCTGGCCGCCTCGCTCAACCGCTACCTCTCCCACCACTCCGGCAGCGCCCAGGCCCCCTGGGTGATCGGGCTGAGCATCGCGCTGGCCGTCGCCCAGCCGGCCGGCTCCTGGCTGGACCACCGCCGGCCGACCGGCTCGGGCCGGGGCCGCCGGTGGCCGCTGGCCCTGGTGGTCGTGCTCTGGGTGGTGCTGGTGCTGCTCGCGCCGAGCTTCGCCTGGTGCGCCGTCCCGTTGATCTACACCGCGCTGCGGGCGCTGCCCGCGAAGGCGGCGATCCCGCTGGTGGGCACCCTGACCCTGCTGGTGGTGATCGCCGAGGTCCGGCTGCCCGGGGGCGTGGACGCCACGCTCGTCCTGCTGCCGCCCGCGGTGGCCGCGCTCGCCACCGGCGTCTTCGTCTTCATGGCCCGGCAGGCGGCCCGGCAGCGCGCGCTGATCGCCGACCTGGTCCGGACCCGGCGCGAACTCGCCGCCACGGAGCGGCGGGAGGGCACCCTGGCCGAGCGCGAGCGGCTGGCGATGGAGATCCACGACACCCTGGCGCAGGGCCTGTCCAGCCAGCAGATGCTGCTGCAGGCCGCCGAGCGCACCTGGGACGCCGATCCGGCCACCGCCCGTACCCACGTCCGCACCGCCGCCGAGGTGGCCGCCCGGAACCTGGCCGAGGCGCGCCGCTTCGTCCACGACCTCGCGCCGGCCGAACTCGCCGACGGCCGTACGCTCGACCAGGCGCTGCGGGCCCTGGCCGGGCGGGAGTCCGCCGAGAGCGGGCTGCCGGTCCGCTTCCACCTGGACGGCGCGCCCGTTCCGCTGCCCACCGCCGCCCAGTCCGCGCTGCTGCGGATCGCCCAGGGCGCGCTGGCCAACGTCCGCGAGCACGCCGGGGCGTCGGCGGCCGCGATCACCCTCTCCTTCCTCGGCGACCAGGCCGTCCTGGACATCGCGGACGACGGACTCGGGTTCGACCCGACGGCCGCGGGCACCGGGGGCGGGCGCGGGTACGGACTGCCCGCGATGCGCGCCCGGCTGCGGCAGCTGGGTGGCACGCTGACCGTGGAGAGCGCCCCCGGCGAGGGCACCGTCGTTTCCGCCGCGATCCCCCTGGAGCACCGATGACCACGCCCCCGGCCCGTACCGCCCCCGTCCGGCTGCTGGTCTGCGACGACCACGCGGTGGTCCGGGCCGGCCTGTTGGCGCTGCTGGCCAGCGCCGGCGACATCGAGGTGGTCGGCGAGGCCAGCACCGGGGAGGAGGCCGTCGCGCTCGCCGCCCGGCTGGCGCCCCAGGTGGTGCTGATGGACCTCCAACTCGGCGAGGGCATCGACGGCGTGGAGGCCACCCGGCGGATCACCGCCGCCCCGGGCGGGCCGCACGTACTGGTCCTCACCACGTACGACACCGACGCCGACATCACCCGGGCGATCGCCGCCGGCGCCACCGGCTACCTGCTGAAGGCCGAACGGCCGGAGGAGCTGTTCGCCGCCGTGCACGCGGCCGCGCAGGGCCGGACGGTGCTCTCGCCGCCGGTCGCCTCCCGGGTGATGGCGCAGATGCGGGCGCCCTCGCCGCAGCTCACCGAGCGCGAGCAGGACATCCTGGAGCAGCTGGCGCAGGGGCTGGGCAACCGGGAGATCGCGCGGGCGCTGTTCATCAGCGAGGCCACGGTGAAGACGCATCTGGGCCGGATCTACGACAAGTTGGGCGTGGACACCCGCGCGGGCGCGGTGGCGGTGGCGAAGGAGCGCCGGCTGCTGCGCTGAGCCCCGCGCGCCCGCCCCGGCCCGCGACCTCGGCTGCGCTGGGCATTCGCGCGGTGTCACTGCGTGCTGACATGATGCTCGGAATGTCGGGTTCCAGGCCGGTGCGTGAACGGTGCGCGGTCCGATCCGGTGTGCGCGCCCCGGCGGTCGGCACCCCGAGGGGCCCACAACTGCCTGGTCCAGCGCCTTCGGAGGCGCTCCGGGGCGATCACCACAATGTGGATGTTTCGTGGATCTCACTATTGACAAACCAACCACGCGGTTTGTTAGCGTGAGGTCAACGACGTCCCCGGGGGTGGGGACTCGCCGGGTCTGTGCGGACCGCTCTCGCCGGAGGGTGACGCCAGGGGGGAACGGCGAGGCTGCCGGGGTGTCGGGGGGAGCGGCAACGCCGAAGCCGCGCGACGAGGCGGCGTGGAGCGGGTCCGGGGGGACTCGCTCCACGCCTCCCCCGGTCTCCGGAATCTCCGCTCCCGCCACTTCCTTCCGGCCGCGCCGGCCGGCGGCTACGCCCACGCGCTCCAGTACGTGCAGCACACGTACGGCAGCGGTGCCGGGGCGCGGACACCAGCCGCCGGTGGCACCGGGATCCGCTCCGAGCGGGCCACCCCGGGCGAACGCGCGGTCAGCCCGGCCTCGCCCAACTCCCCGAAGCACAGCGCCAGTCGGTAGCCGTCCCGGGTTGTCGCCGCGACCCCCGGTCGGTCCGGACCGGCGTTCAGCGCGGTGATCGTCCAACCGAGCCGCCGCCAGTGCCGCTCCACCACACCCGCCAGCACCGCCCGCCGGGGCAGCGAGACGACGGTGACGAGGTCCCGCCCCCGGGTGACGTACCAGAGCACCTCCGAGCCGCGCCCCGGCCGCGGCAGCCGCGCGCCGGCCCGGGGTGCCGCCTCCTGCCAGGCCGGCGCCGGGTCGATGGCGTCGACGGTGTCCTGGAGCAGCGTCTCGCAGCGCTCGGCGGCATCGAGTTGATCGACCGTCAGGTCGGGCTCCGGACCCGTCCACCGCAGGGCGGGTGCGACCGGCGCACCGCCCGGGCATCCGCCGCCGGGACATCCGCCGCCCGGGCATCCGACGTTGAGTTCGGCACCACCTGGCTGCACAGGGCCCTCCGCACTCCTCCCGGCGTTCAACCCGGGCTGAAATTCCGTCACTGCTTGGACGGCGGACGGGTACGGACAGTTCCACCCCGGTCGTCGCCGCCCCCTAAATTGCACTGCACGGTGCAGTTGAATGATTGCTCTGCACTGTGTAGTTTACTTCTCGTGCCGCCGACGGGAACAGCCCGCCGAACCCGCGGCACCGACGCCTCCGGGAGGACCCCGTCATGCCCACCATCACCGTCGGCACCGCCCGCATCCCCTACCGCGTCGTCGGCGACGGCCCCGACACCCTCGTCCTGGTCCACGGCACCGGCCCCGGCTCCGGCATGTGGGACGGGCTGCTCGACTCCTTCACCGACCGCTACACCGTGCTGCTGCCCGACCTCTCCGGCAGCGAGGCCGCCGAGGACGACGGCGGCCCGCTCACCCTGGAGACCCTCGCCACCCAGGTCAACGCCGTGATCGACGACGCCGGCCGCGGCCCCGCCGACGTCTTCGGCTTCTCGCTCGGCGCCGTCGTCGCCACCGCGGCCGCCGCCCAGCGCCCCGACCAGGTCCGCCGCCTGGTCGCCGCCGCGGGCTGGATCAGCGCCGAGCAGGACGAGTACCTGCGGCTCTCCATGGCCACCTGGCTCTCGCTCGCCGACCACCCGAGCGCCTTCGGCGGCTACGCCACCCTCACCGCCTTCAGCAGCGGCTTCCTCGACCGGATCGGCCGGGCCGCCGTCGAGGCCAACACCGCCTACATGCAGCCAACTCCCGGCACCCTGCGGCACATCGCCCTCGACCTCGACCTCGACCTCACCCCGCTGCTCCCCCGCGTCCAGGCCCCGGCCCTGGTGATCGGCTGCACCCAGGACGCCACCGTCCCGGTGCGCAACGCCCGACGCCTGCACGCGGCCCTCCCGGGCAGCGTCTACGCCGAGTTCGACACCGGCCACATCGTGCTCGCCGAGGAGACCGAGGCCTTCACCAAGACCGTCCGGGAGTTCCTCGACGCCGCGTGAACCCCACCGGAACAGGGCGGCGGAAGGAGGTTTCGAGCACACCGCCGCCCCGCTGACAAGCCCCTGATCAAAAAGGCCGATTACCGCGCATGGTGATCCCCGTCGAATTGACCGAACGTCAACTCCCGAGGTGAGACTGCCTTGTCAGTTTCATCGGCAAGGAGTAGACCCCATGCGCATACTCTTCACCGGCCCCGCAGCGGCCGGCCACCTCTTCCCCATGGTGCCGACCGCCCAGGCGCTGCGCGCCGCCGGGCACGAGGTCCTGTTCGCCTGCGGGCAGCCGCTCGACCAGCTCCGCAGCGCCGGCTTCCCGGTCGTCGAGATCGGCGACGGACGGGTCCTGCGGGAGATGTTCGAGGAGCACCAGGGCGGCAGGATCGAGTACGTCACCGAGGACAAGTCGCAGGAAGAGATCTTCGACACGGCGGCCGCGATCTTCGCGTACGCCTCCCGTCCCGCCGTCGACGACCTGCTGGCGGCCGCCACCGGCTGGGGCGCCGACCTGATCGTCCACGACTCCTTCCACGCCGCTCCCCCGCTGGTCGCGGGCCTGCTCAAGATCCCCTCGGTGGTCCACAACTTCGGGGTCAGCGCCGGCCTCCCGATGGTCGACCGGCTCGCCGGGCACGTCACCGACCTCTACGAGCGGCACGGCCTGACCGGCCCGGCCACCACCGCCGCGCTCAACGTCGGCCCGCTCGGCGGCGACCCGGACGGCCTGCCGATGCGCTACGTCCCCTACAACGGCGGCGGTGTGGTCCCGACCGAGTTCCTCCGCCCCGCCGACCGTCCGCGGGTCGTCGTCACCCTGGGCACCGTCCTCGCCGAGCTCGACGGCGTCCGGGCGGTGGTCCGCCTGGTCGAGGCGGCCGCCGAGGTCGACGCGGACTTCCTGCTGGCCGTCGGCGGCGCCGACCTCGCCCCGCTCGGCACCCTGCCCGCCAACGTCCGCGGGCTGCCCTGGGTGCCGCTCAACGAACTGCTCGGCCGCGCCGACGCGTTGGTCCACCACGGTGGCTCCGGCACCATGCTGACCGCCCTCCAGGCCGGCCTGCCCCAGCTACTCCTCCCCCAGGGCGCGGACCACTTCGCCAACGCCGAGGCCATGACGGCGAGCGGCGCCGCCCTGAGCTCCACCTCGGACGCCGTGGACACCGCGCTGCTCGACCGCCTCCTCACCGACCCCGACCTGCGCGAGGCCGCCCAGCGGGTGCGGGCCGAGAACGACGCGCTCCCCACCCCGGCCGCCCTCGTCCCCGCCCTCGAAGCCCTCACCACCCGCTGAACCGACGCACGGCCCCGACACCCGCCGGCCGACGCGCGACGCCCGACACCCGACGCCCGACGCGCGACCCCGACGCCGACCCGACAGCCCGACCGCCCGCCCCGGCGGCCGGGCTGCCCCGTCGCCGCCGTCGAACCGTCCTTTCCGCTAGCGGAGTTCGGAGTCCGGCCGGGCCCGTTCCGCCCGGATCGCCTCCACCAGCCCGGTCACCAGGCGCGCCCGCGGCACCATCGCGTCGACCACGAGGTACTCGTGCTCGGCGTGCGCGCCCCCACCGACCGCGCCCAGGCCGTCGAGCGTCGGCACACCCAGTGCGGCGGTGAAGTTGCCGTCGCTGCCGCCGCCGACCGCGGTACCCACGAGGTCGGGCACCAGCCCGCGCGCCAGCCGGAACAGCTCCGCCGACGCCGACTCCGGCATCGGCGGCCGGCCCACCGCGCCCCGCACGACGAGCTCGGCCCCCTCCAGGTGCGGGCGCAGGTTCGCGAACGCGGACTCGACCCGCTGCTTCTCCCCCGCCGTCTCGACCCGGACGTCGACGGTCACCGTCGCCTCCGCCGGCACCGCGTTGTCGGCCGTCCCCGCCGACGCCATGGTCGGCGTCACCGTCGTCCCGGCCTCCGGCCTGCTCAACGCCGCGATGTCCAGGACCTGGTGCGCCGCCTCGACCAGCGCGTTCACCCCCGCGGCGGGCTCCAGCCCGGCGTGCGCCGCCCGCCCCCGGACGGACACCTCGAAGGTGCCGCAGCCCTTGCGCCCCGTCTTCAGCCCGCCCCCGTCGGCCGCCCCCTCGCACACCAGGACCGCGCCGCAGGCCCGGGCCCGCTCCTCGATCAGCGCCCGCGAGGAACCGGAGCCGACCTCCTCGTCCGCGGTCACCAGGATCTCCACGCCCGTCCGGTCCTCCAGCGCCGCCAGCCCGTGCACGGCCTGGACGAGACCGCCGAGCATGTCGAAGACGCCCGGCCCGGTCGCGCGGCCGCCCTCCACCCGGAACGGCCGCCGCGCGAGCGTGCCGATCGGGAACACCGTGTCGTGGTGGCCGAGCACCAGCACCCGGGGCTCCCCACCACCCGACCAGTGCACGTGCGGACCGGCCTCCCCCTCCACCAGGACGGCCCGCCCGCCCAGCCGGCTCTCGACCACCGCCGCGACGACCCCCGCGGAGGCCCGCAGCGCGTCGAGGTCACGGGACGGGGACTCGGCCTCCACCAGCTTCCGCAGGTCGTCGAGCATCGCGTCGACCCGGACGGCCGCACTCCCGCGCACCGTCATCGCCCGGACACCCCGGACTCTCCCGGCTCCCCCGGCTCTCCCGGCTCCCCCGCCCGCTCGTCGGCCCGGTGGCCGGCCGACCGGAGCACCGCCAGCGCCTCGACGATCCGCCCCTCGGGCACCAGCACCAGGTCCGCGTCGTACGTCGAAGCCACGAACACCGGCACGCCCCCGTCCGCCAGCGGCCCGATCAGCCCGGCCAACATCCCCGGCAGGTCCAGCGCGTGGGCGGCGTCACCGCTGTACAGCGCCTTCCACCGCTCCCCGGACGCACCGTCCGCCCGCTCGTCCACCGCCCGCACCACGGTCAGCCCCTCCGGGGCCCGCACCAGCGAGATCCAGGACGACGCCAGGGCCGCCGCCTCGTCCACCGCGCGCTCGACGCGGAACACTCCCGGGAGAACGCGCAGGTGCTGCGCCGTCGTGATGACCATCCGCCGATCCTAGAACCGGCCGCCCGCACCCCTGGTCCACCCCGGACAACACGAAAGCCGCAGGTCAGTGACCTGCGGCTTTGGCTGGTGGAGCGGGCGACGAGAATCGAACTCGCGCTCTAAGCTTGGGAAGCTCATGTTCTACCATTAAACTACGCCCGCCTGATGAGCCGTCAGAGACCGCTCGATCCAGTGTCACTGTACCCCATCCGAGACTGTGGTTGCACAGGGGCTTCGGGTGCGCGGCGGAGCCGGGTGGGGGTGGGGGCGGGGGCGTACTGTGTGGGCCGCGTACGAGTGCTCCGGTGGGTGGGGTCGGGGCGGCGAGCCACGGTGAGGAATGTCCGGAACATCCCCTAATGTGACGCTGTCCCGGGGCTCGGGTCGCCGGGGCGTGTGAGTACGGGTGAGTACTGGGTTAGGGATGGGAAGGGGATCGATGGAGCAGCGCGCCGTCGTTCGTTGTGCCGAGGGGCACCTGTTCAGCACCACCACGTTCCCGATGCAGAACCTCGGTCCGGGCCGGCTCGGCCCCGGGCGGTTGATCCGCTGTCCGCAGTGCGGACGGCTGCGGAGTTCGGTGCTGGCCGACGCGCGGGAGCTGTCGGAGCCGCAACTGGCGCGGGCGATGCGGCTGGAGGCCGCGGAGTTCCTGGCCTGACGGCAGGCGGACGGGCAGACGGGCCCCGGACGGATTCGTCCGGGGCCCTTTCTTGCACGTAACCTCGAAGCGTGCTGCTCTCTGACAAGGACATCCGGACCGAAATCGACCTGGGCCGGGTCGTCATCGACCCGTTCGACCCGGCGATGATCCAGCCGTCGAGTATCGACGTGCGCCTCGACCGCTTCTTCCGCGTGTTCGAGAACCACAAGTACCCGCACATCGACCCCTCCGAGGAGCAGCCGGACCTCACCCGGCTGGTCGAGCCGGAGGGCGACGAGGCGTTCATCCTGCACCCCGGCGAGTTCGTGCTGGCCTCGACGTACGAGGTCATCACGCTGCCCGAGGACGTGGCCTCCCGGCTGGAGGGCAAGTCGAGCCTGGGCCGGCTGGGCCTGCTCACCCACTCCACGGCGGGCTTCATCGACCCCGGCTTCAGCGGCCACGTGACGCTGGAGCTGTCCAACGTCGCCACGCTGCCGATCAAGCTGTACCCGGGCATGAAGATCGGGCAGCTCTGCCTGTTCCGCCTCTCCTCGCCGTCGGAGCACCCGTACGGCTCGGAGCGCTACGGCTCGCGCTACCAGGGCCAGCGCGGCCCGACGCCGTCCCGCTCGTACCTGAACTTCCACCGCAGCGAGGTCTGATCGCCGGAGCGGGCACCGGACAGCGGGCACCGGACAGAGCGCACGCGGACGGGCGGCCACCCCCACGACGGGGGGTGGCCGCCCGCGGCGTTCCTCAGGCCCGCTTGGGGCGGGTGACGGCGACCAGCTCGGTGCCGTCCTCGGACAGCCGCAGCTCGGTGCGCAGCTCGGCCAGCTCCCCGAGGTGGTGCAGGTGGGTGCCGCCGCAGAAGATCTGCGCGCCGCCCTCGGGCAGCTCGCAGTGCCACTGGCGGCGGGCGGTGAGCTCCGGGCCGGGCACCTCGATGCGGACCGGGGCGTCGGCGGCCACCCAGGCGGCGAGCCGCCCGTTGACGTCCTCGGTGAGGGCGGGCAGGGCGTCGGCCAGGGCGGGGAACTCCTCGGTGGCGTCCGCCGTGAAACCCTTCTTCTTGAGCGACTTGCCGAGCCGGTAGGTGTCGGTGCTGGCCTCGGTGTCCATCACCGAGCTCGCCATGGCGAGGCTGTCGAAGTCCGGGTTGCCGAAGGCGTCCGACCGGCCCGGGTCCTTGCGCCAGCGCGGGGCGAGCGCGGCGTTGAGGGCGAGGGCGAGCAGGTGGCAGCCGCTGTGCGAGGCGCTGAGGGCGCCCCGGCGGTCGGCGTCGACGGCGAGCGCGGCGGTGCGGCCGACGATGTCGCCGGGGTCGGTGTCCAGGACGTGCAGGACCAGCCAGGACCACTCCTCGTCGCCGCGCCGGACCGGGATGTCGGCGCCGACCAGCAGCGCGTCGTCCTCCGGGCCGACGGCGCCGGTCAGGCAGTCGACCACGGCCAGCTCGGTGCCGTCCACGGTGAGGGTGCCGAGGTCGGCCGGCTGGTCGGGCCAGGTGTGGTCGAGCGGGTGGAACGGGGTCGCCGCGGTCACGACGGAGTACCGGCCGTCGGCCAGCGGGTGCACCGCGAGCACCGGGGACTCGCCGGTCACCGCCCCGGCCGGGAAGCTGACGTGGGTGGTGGGGAGGGTCATGCCTGGCTCCGGTGGACGTGGGACGGGAAGAGGTGGACGGGCCCCGGCGCTCGGCCGCGGCCCGTCCCCATTCTGCCCTTCGCCCGTCAGCCCAGTGTCGGCAGCTTGATCAGCACCAGCAGCGCCAGCAGTTGCAGCGCCGAGGCGGCGGCGGCCTTGCCCCAGGGCAGGTCGTGCAGCCGCCGGACCATGCCGGTCAGCAGGAACGCGCAGAGCCCCCAGGTCGCCCAGCCGACGACCTGGACCACGACGCTGCCGGAGGGCAGCACCAGGTCGAGCAGCAGCCGGGGCGCGTCGGTCAGCCACCCGATCAGCGCCGCCAGGCCGACGGTCGACTTCCACGGGCCGTCGCCGCCCAGCTGGCGGGCCAGCCCGTAGGTCACCGCGCCGAACAGCGCGCCGGCCACGGTGAAGCCGATGGAGGCGGCGAGGATGCCGGTCAGCGCCACGGTGAAGGTGGAGTTGACGATGTCGTCGTGGGTCAGCCCGATGCCGAGCACCGCGAGCGCGCCGTACAGCAGCGAGACGGTGAGGGCGGGCAGCCAGACCTGGTGGTCGCGGGTGCGGTCGAACATCGCGGTCGGGCTGCGGAAGAGGCCGACGAACAGCTCGCGCCAGTGCGGCCGGGGGCCGGCCACGTGCGGGGAGGACTGACCGCCGGCCCGGTAGACGGCGACGTTGTCCCGGCCGTACGGCGCCTGCTGCTGCTCGTACGGCTGCTGGTGCTGCTCGTAGGCCTGCTGCTCGTACGACTGCTGCTCGTACGGCGGGTACTGGCCGTACTGGCCCGGGTACCGGCCCTGGTCCGGGTAGCCGCCCTGGTCGTCGTACCCGTGGTGCGGCGGTTGCTGCTGCCCGTACGGGCTGCCGCCCGCGTACGGGTCGCCCGTCGGGAACGCGCGGGTGCTCCCCGGCCGGTCGGCCGCGTACGGGTCGTGCCCGTCGCCGGCCGCTCCCCCCGGTCCGTCGGCGGCTCCCGGGTGCGGGGCCGTGAAGTACTCCGGCCCGTCCGTCCGCCCGTACCCCCCGGGCGCCCCCGCCGGCGGCGGCGGAGGCGCCGACCACCCGCCGTGCGGGCGGTCGGCACCCTGACCGCTGTCGTATCGATTACCAGCCACGCTCTGAAGGTACCCGTCCGGCCCAACCCGCGTGGGCCCCGGACGCAGCCGGGGCCGGTTTGCAGCCAGGCTGAGACGAACGGGGCCGAAAGCCGCCCCGGGGGCACCCGGGGGAGGCTACGGCGCCGGCTACCGCTGCGCGGTGACCGACGGCCCGTGCACCGCCGCCGCGGCGCTGGTGCCGGCCGGGCAGCCGCCCGGGCCGGCCGAGGTGCGGACGGCGCCGACCGGCAGCAGCGTGCCGCAGGCGATCCGGATGCCGTTCGGCAGCTCGTTGTCCGGCTCCACGATCGCGCCGTCGCCGATCACCGCGCCGTCCAGCGCCGAGCGGTCGCCGATGGTGGCGTAGGCGCCCACGATCGAGTCCTTGACCAGGCTGTCCGGGCCGATCACCGCGCCCGGCAGGATCACGCTGCCCTCGACGATCGCGCCGGCCTCGACGACCGCGTCCTCGGAGACCACGGTGCCGCAGCTGAGCACCGCGCCCGGGTGGACGGTGGCGCCGGGCAGCAGCAGGGCCTCACCGGTCGGGCCGGGGACGGCCGGCGAGTCGACCTTGCCGAGCACCAGGTCGGCCGAGCCGCGGACGAACGCGGCCGGGGTGCCGAGGTCCAGCCAGTAGGAGGTGTCGACCACGCCGCGCAGCAGGGCGCCGGAGGCGAGCAGCTCGGGGAAGGTCTCGCGCTCGACGGACACCTCGCGGCCGACCGGGATGCGGTCGATCACGGAGCGGGTGAAGACGTAGCACCCGGCGTTGATCTGGTCGGTGACGATCTGCTCCGGGGTCTCCGGCTTCTCCAGGAACTCCAGCACCCGCCCGTTCTCGTCGGTCGGGACGAGGCCGAAGGCGCGCGGGTCCTCGACCCGGGTCAGGTGCAGGGTGACGTCGGCCCCGGCGGCCACGTGGCCGTCGCGCAGGGCGGCGATGTCGACGCCGGAGAGGATGTCGCCGTTGAAGACCAGGACCGGCTCGTCGGGGCCGCAGGTCAGGCCGGAGGCGGCGTTGCGGATGGCCCCGCCGGTGCCCAGCGGCTCCCGCTCGGTCAGGTAGACCAGCTCGATGCCGTACGGGGTGCCGTCCTGGAAGTGGTCCTCGAACACCTCGGCCAGGTACGAGGTGGCCAGCACCACGCGGGTCACCCCGGCGGCGGCCGCACGGGCCAGCTGGTGCGCGATGAACGGGACGCCTGCCACCGGCAGCATGGGCTTGGGGGTGTGGGTGGTCAGCGGACGCAGTCGCGTGCCCTTACCACCGACCAGCATGATCGCCTCGGTCATGGTCTGCGCTGTTCCCCTTGTGGTCTCTGCGGCCCGGCCCGGCGGGCCGATGTCTCCGTCGGTGTGCTGGACCCGTCCGGAACGGGTCGACCGGCTCGGAGCCGGTCCGGCGCCTACTGTATTTCCTTCCGACCGAATGCCCGTCCGGCCCCTGTGCGACGGACGTCACCCCCGGTTCGCCCGCCGTACTGCCGCGGGCCGTCGGAAACGCCCAACTGCCCGGCCCGGCGGGCGCGTTGGCGGCGTCCACCGGGCCGGGCAGTTGTAGCAGAACTGTCGAACAGCGGGGCTGTCCGGCGACGGACGGCTACGCGTCCACCGTCGCGGGCCGCTCCTCGGCCTCGGCCGGCGGAGTGGCCTTCACGGAGTCGAGCAGCAGCTGGGCCACGTCGACCACCTTCAGGTTCTCCTTGGCCGCGCCCTCGTTCTTCTTGCCGTTGACCGAGTCGGAGAGCATCACCAGGCAGAACGGGCAGGCGGTGGAGACGATGTCCGGGTTGAGCGACAGCGCCTCGTCCACGCGCTCGGTGTTGATCCGCTTGCCGATGCGCTCCTCCATCCACATCCGGGCACCGCCGGCGCCGCAGCAGAAGCCGCGCTCCTTGTGGCGGTGCATCTCCTGCTGGCGCAGACCGGGGACCTTGTCCATGATCTCGCGCGGCGGGCTGTAGACCTTGTTGTGGCGGCCCAGGTAGCAGGGGTCGTGGTAGGTGATCAGGCCCTCGACCGGGTTGACCGGGACGAGCTTGCCCTCGTCGATCAGGTGCTGCAGCAGCTGGGTGTGGTGGATCACCTCGAAGTGACCGCCGAGCTGCGGGTACTCGTTGGCGATGGTGTTGAAGCAGTGCGGGCAGGTGGCCACGATCCGCTTGGTCGGGGCGTCCTCCAGCGCGGCGTTCAGCGTCTCGACGTTCTGCGCGCCGAGCATCTGGAACAGGAACTCGTTGCCCAGGCGGCGCGGGGAGTCACCGCTGCAGGTCTCCTCCTTGCCGAGGATCGCGAACTTCACGCCCGCGGTGTGCAGCAGCTCGGCGAAGGCCTTGGTGGTCTTCTTGGCGCGGTCCTCCAGGGCGCCGGCGCAGCCGACCCAGTAGAGGTACTCGACCTCGGCCGGGTCGATGTCCTCACCGATCACCGGCACCTCGATGCCGGTCTCCTTCTTGAGCTCCTTGACCCAGTCCAGGCGCGCCTTGGTGGCCAGGCCCCACGGGTTGCCCTTGTTCTCCAGGTTCTTGAGCATCGTCCCGGCCTCGGTCGGGAAGTTGCTCTCGATCATCACCTGGTAGCGGCGCATGTCGACGATGTGGTCGATGTGCTCGATGTCCACCGGGCACTGCTCGACGCAGGCGCCGCAGGTGGTGCAGGACCACAGGACGTCCGGGTCGATGACGCCGTTCTCCTCGGCGGTGCCGATCAGCGGGCGCTCGGCCTCGGCCAGCGCGGCCGCCGGAACGTCCTTGAGCTGCTCGGAGGTCGCCTGCTCGGTGCCCTCCATGTCCTTGCCGCCACCGGCCAGCAGGTACGGGGCCTTGCCGTAGGCGTGCTCGCGCAGGCTCATGATCAGCAGCTTCGGCGAGAGCGGCTTGCCGGTGTTCCAGGCCGGGCACTGCGACTGGCAGCGGCCGCACTCGGTGCAGGTGGAGAAGTCGAGGATGCCCTTCCAGGAGAAGTGCTCGACCTGGGAGACGCCGAAGACGGCGTCGTCGGCCGGGTCCTCGAAGTCGATCGGCTGGCCCTTGCTGGTCATCGGACGGAGCCCGCCGAGCGCGGTGCCGCCGTCCTCCTCGCGCTTGAAGTAGATGTTGAAGAACCCGAGGAAGCGGTGCCAGGCCACGCCCATCGAGGGGTTGATGCCGATGGTGATCGCCCACGCGAACGAGATGCAGATCTTCAGCATCGCGAACAGGTAGATCAGGTTCTCCAGCGTCCCGTGCGAGACCCCGGAGAAGGCCGCGACGATCGGGTACGAGACCAGGTGCTCCAGCCCGTACGAGTCGACGTTCTCCAGGGCGCCTTCCAGGCCGCGCAGCATCAGGATGCAGAGGCCGATGCCGAGGATCGTGTACTCGACGTAGAAGGCCTGCCAGGCGATCGAGCCGGCGAAGCGGGACTTCCGGCCGGACCGGGAGGGCAGGCTCAGCAGCCGGATCACGATCAGGGTCGCGATGCCCAGCGTGGTCAGGGTGCCGATCAGCTCGACGAAGAGCTGCCAGACCGTCCAGCGTCCGATGACCGGCAGCGCGAAGTCGGCGTCGAAGAGCTGGCCGAAGGCGTTGACCAGGGTCAGCACCAGGCTGAAGAAGCCGACGGCGACGAACCAGTGGGCGATGCCGACGATCCCCCAGCGGTTCATCCTGGTGTGGCCGATGAACTCGACCGCGACGGTCTTCACCCGCTGGGCGGGCTTCCCGAAGCGGGTGGAGTCCGGCGCGCCGGTCAGCACCACCTTGAAGATGTGCCACGCCGCACGGAGGGCGAGCGCGGTGCCGATCACGAAGGTGACCAGCGAGATGACGATCGCTGCTAGTTGCATCGCTCTCCGTCTCCTGCGGCTTGCGGTTGAGCAGTGTCTGCGGTTCTACGGTTCTACGGAGCTGAGTGTACTGGTCGGTAACTTGCCGGGCCGACGGCCCGGACATTACCGGTCGGCAACAGTTCCCCAGAAGGTTCCCAAGCTATGGCGGCAGTCACGTGACCACACCCCCGCAGCGGCCTCCACCATGACCCGCTCGGCGGCCGCCCGACGGCACCCTCACCGTCACTCGACGATCGCGCTCAGCAAAGTTGAGCGGCTCGCACTCAGGGCTGTTGACGCTGCCCCCCGGGTCATGCATCCTTGAGCCCGTAAAGCTCAACTCTTCCGTGGAGGTATCTACGATGGCACGCGCGGTCGGCATCGACCTCGGCACGACGAACTCGGTCGTCAGCGTTCTGGAGGGTGGCGAGCCCACCGTCATCACGAACGCCGAGGGCGCGCGGACCACGCCGTCCGTCGTCGCCTTCGCGAAGAACGGCGAGGTCCTGGTCGGCGAGGTGGCCAAGCGCCAGGCGGTCACCAACGTGGACCGCACCATCCGCTCGGTGAAGCGCCACATGGGCACCGGGTGGAAGATCAACATCGACGGCAAGGACTTCAACCCGCAGCAGATCTCGGCCTTCGTGCTGCAGAAGCTGAAGCGCGACGCCGAGGCGTACCTGGGCGAGACCGTCACCGACGCCGTCATCACCGTCCCGGCGTACTTCAACGACTCGGAGCGCCAGGCCACCAAGGAGGCCGGTGAGATCGCGGGCCTCAACGTCCTGCGCATCGTCAACGAGCCGACCGCGGCCGCCCTCGCGTACGGCCTCGACAAGGACGACCAGACCATCCTGGTCTTCGACCTCGGCGGCGGCACCTTCGACGTCTCCCTGCTGGAGATCGGCGACGGGGTCGTCGAGGTGAAGGCCACCAACGGTGACAACCACCTCGGTGGTGACGACTGGGACCAGCGCGTCGTCGACCACCTGGTCAAGGTCTTCCAGTCCGGCCACGGCGTCGACCTGTCCAAGGACAAGATGGCCCTGCAGCGTCTGCGCGAGGCCGCCGAGAAGGCCAAGATCGAGCTGTCCTCGTCCTCCGAGACCTCGATCAACCTGCCGTACATCACGGCCTCCGCCGAGGGCCCGCTGCACCTGGACGAGAAGCTCACCCGGGCCCAGTTCCAGCAGCTGACCGCCGACCTGCTGGAGCGCTGCAAGGTCCCGTTCCACAACGTCATCAAGGACGCCGGCATCTCGCTCTCCGAGATCGACCACGTCGTCCTCGTCGGCGGCTCGACCCGCATGCCGGCCGTCGCCGAGCTCGTCAAGGAGCTGACCGGCGGCCAGGACGCCAACAAGGGCGTCAACCCGGACGAGGTCGTCGCCATCGGCGCCGCGCTCCAGGCCGGTGTCCTCAAGGGCGAGGTCAAGGACGTCCTGCTGCTCGACGTCACCCCGCTGTCCCTCGGCATCGAGACCAAGGGCGGCATCATGACCAAGCTGATCGAGCGCAACACCACGATCCCGACCAAGCGCTCCGAGATCTTCACCACGGCCGAGGACAACCAGCCGTCCGTGCAGATCCAGGTCTACCAGGGCGAGCGCGAGATCGCGGCGTACAACAAGAAGCTGGGCATGTTCGAGCTGACCGGCCTGCCGCCGGCGCCGCGCGGCCTGCCGCAGATCGAGGTCACCTTCGACATCGACGCCAACGGCATCATGCACGTCGGCGCGAAGGACCTCGGCACCGGCAAGGAGCAGAAGATGACCGTCACCGGCGGCTCCTCGCTGCCGAAGGACGAGGTCGACCGCATGCGCCGCGAGGCCGAGCAGTACGCCGAGGACGACCACAAGCGCCGCGAGGCCGTCGAGACCCGCAACTCCGCCGAGCAGCTCGTCTACTCGACCGAGAAGTTCATCGCCGACAACGCCGACAAGCTCCCGGGCGACGTCAAGACCGAGGTCGAGACCGCCATCGGCGAGCTCAAGGAGGCCCTGAAGGGCGAGGACATCGCGAAGATCCGCGAGGCCTCGGAGAAGGTCTCCACCACCGCGCAGAAGCTCGGCCAGGCGCTCTACGCCAACGCCGACGCCGCCGGTGCCGCCGCGGCCGGCGACTCCGCCCAGGCCAAGGCCGAGGACGACGTCGTCGACGCCGAGATCGTGGACGACGAGAAGCCCAAGGGCGGTGCGTCGGCATGACGGACAAGCCGCAGGGCGGCAAGCCCGGCGACGACTCCGCCGCCGAGGAGGCCGTGATCAAGGCCGCCGAGGAGGCCGCGGCGGCCGGTGCCGCCGAGGGCGCCTCGGAGGAGCTCGCCACCGCCAAGCGCGAACTGGCCGAGCGGACCGGCGACCTGCAGCGCCTGCAGGCCGAGTACCAGAACTACCGCAAGCGGGTCGAGCGCGACCGGCTGACCGTCCGCGAGATCGCGGTCTCCAACATCCTGGAGTCCCTGATCCCGGTCCTGGACGACATCGGCCGCGCCCGCGAGCACGGCGAGGTCACGGGCGGCTTCAAGTCCGTCGCCGAGTCGCTGGAGACGGTCGTCGCCAAGCTGGGCCTGCAGCAGTTCGGCAAGGAGGGCGAGCCCTTCGACCCGACCATGCACGAGGCGCTGATGCACAGCTACTCCTCGGACGTCACCGAGGACACCTGCGTGCAGATCCTCCAGCCCGGCTACCGCATCGGCGAGCGGATCATCCGCCCGGCGATGGTCGCCGTCGCGGAGCCCCAGCCGGGCACCCAGACGGCCGCCGGCCCGGACGCCGAGACGAAGTCCGGCGAAACGGACAAGTCCGACGGTGGCTCGGACAGCTGACAAGCTGTGACAGCTGACAACCAGTGCGCTGCGGAGTCGTACGCCGGCCAGTACGGCGGCCGGCTCCGCAGCGCTCTGTCGACGGCGGCGCGTTCCACCGCTGTTGACAGCACAGTGACGATGGACATCGGGAGGTGGCGGGAGCCGTGAGCGAGCGCAGCATGGGGGTCCCCCCTGCCGAAGGCTGGGGAACCGTTGAGGGGTGCGTGGTCCGCTCAGCCGCCGCCGGGCGCAGCGAGGTGGACGCATGAGCGGTAAGGACTACGTGGAGAAGGACTACTACAAGGTCCTCGGCGTGCCCAAGGACGCCACCGCCACCGAGATCAAGAAGACCTACCGCAAGCTCGCGCGCGAGTTCCACCCCGACGCCAACAAGGGTGACGCCAAGGCCGAGGAGCGGTTCAAGGACATCTCCGAGGCGTACGACGTCCTGTCCGACGAGAAGCGCCGCAAGGAGTACGACGAGGCCCGCAGCCTCTTCGCCAACGGCGGCTTCCGGGCCGGCGGCCCCGGCGGCACCGGCAGCTACAGCTTCGACTTCGGCGACCTCTTCAGCGGCAACCAGGGCGGCAGCGGCGGCGGGCTCGGCGACGTCTTCGGCGGCCTCTTCAACCGCGGCGGCACCCGGCAGGCCCAGCCCCGGCGCGGCGCCGACGTCGAGACCGAGGTGACGCTCTCCTTCGAGGAGGCGGTCGACGGCGCCACCGTCCCGCTGCGGATGACCAGCCAGGCGCCCTGCCGCACCTGCAACGGCACCGGCGCCAAGTCCGGCACCACCCCCCGGGTCTGTCCCACCTGCGTCGGCGCGGGCACCGTCAGCCGCGGCCAGGGCGCGTTCGCGCTCTCCGAGCCGTGCAAGGACTGCCGCGGCCGGGGCATGATCGTCGACGACCCGTGCACCGACTGCCACGGCAGCGGCCGGGCCAGCTCGGCCCGCACCATGCAGGTCCGCATCCCGGCCGGCGTCCAGGCCGACCAGCGCATCCGGCTCAAGGGCAAGGGCGCCCAGGGCGAACGCGGCGGCCAGCCCGGCGACCTCTACGTCACCGTGCACGTCGACCCGCACCCGGTCTTCGGCCGCAAGGGCGACAACCTCACCGTCACCGTCCCGGTCACCTTCCCCGAGGCCGCCCTCGGCGCCACCATCGAGGTCCCCACCCTCGGCGGCCCCTCCGTGAAGCTCAAGCTGCCCCCGGGCAGCGCCAACGGCCTCACCATGCGCGCCCGCGGCAAGGGCGCCACCCGCAAGGACGGCACCCGCGGCGACCTCCTCGTCACCGTCGAGGTCGTGGTGCCCCAGCACGTCACCGGCGACGCGCTGGACGCCCTGGAGCAGTACCGCGAGGCCACCGCCTCCGACGATCCGCGAGCAGCCCTCTTCCGGGCGGCGAAGGGAGCGTGACGACCAGATGTCCCCGATGAACCCGGTCAACCCGGTCACCCCCGAGGGCCCGATCGGCCCCGGCCTCGGCGAAGGCCTGCCCGGCGACGGCACCCGCCGCCCCCGCCGGGCCCCCTCGGCCGCACCGCCGTACGTCCTCACCGAGGACACCCCGGTGTACGTCATCTCGGTGGCCGCCGAACTGTCCGGCCTGCACCCGCAGACCCTGCGCCAGTACGACCGCCTCGGCCTCGTCTGCCCCGACCGCACCGCCGGCCGCGGGCGCCGCTACTCCGCCCGCGACATCCAGCAGCTGCGCGAGGTCCAGCGGCTCTCCCAGGACGAGGGCATCAACCTGGCGGGCATCAAGCGGATCATCGAGCTGGAGAACCAGGTCACCGCCCTCCAGTCCCGCGTCGCCGAACTCGTCGACTCCCTGGAAGGCGCCGCCACCGCCCTCCAGCAGCGCGAGGCCGCCGTCCACGCCTCCTACCGCCGCGACCTCGTCCCGTACCAGCCCCCCACCCCCCAGTCCAGCGCCCTCGTCGTCTGGCGCCCCAAGCGCTGACCGACACCCGCCCGGCCCGCCGCCGGCCCCCTCCTGTCCGGGGGGTGCCGGCGGCTCGGCCTTGGTGAGAGAGTATCGACCTGGCGATCGGCCTAGCTCACGGGACACTAGCGATCTCATCGTCAGTAATGGACTCGCGTCCTAGGATCTGATGGAACAGGTCCCGGCGGGTTTCGGTCAACGGCAAGGAGCCGACATGAGTGGACGAGCTCAACTCGGCCCCATCTCAAATGGGGCACCGATACTCTCGGCAGAAGCTCGCGATCTCTTCTCGCAGATCATCAGGACCGGCGGCCGCACGGTGCGAGATGCAGCAGGCTCTGACGAGTCGAATCCACTGGACGAGTTGATCAGAATCGGACTTCTGGTTCCGGACTCCGATGCCCCGGACATCCTGGTTGCCATCGACCCGACCCAGCTCTCACAGAGCCTCAGCAGTGCGTGGCAGCGGCAGGCACTCGACCTTCTCTCTCGATCGGTTGCCCTGCCCGCCGAATTGAGTGAACTTGCCCAGGAATTCCACACACCCGGACAGGGTGGCGGCTCGATCGAATACGTTCATGGAAAGGTGCTCATAAACCAGAAGATGCAGCAGTACGCCGACGCAGGCGCAGAAGAGGCCCTAGCTCTTCAACCCGGTGGCCCGAGACCTCCCGAGCTACTGGCCTCGGTGATCGACCGAGACCTCGCCATGCTGAACAATGGCACAGAGATTCGCACGATTTACCACGCGAGCACGCGCTACCACCAGCCCACGCGAGACTATGTGGCACGTCTCGCCAAGGCCGGGGGCCAGTACCGGACTCTTGACGAGCCCTACACCCGCCTCATCGTGATAGACCGAAAGATTGCCGTCATTCCAGTCGCGCACGACTTGAACTCGGCCGCCTTCATTCATGAACCTGCAGTGGCAAACTACCTCGCCGAACAGGTCTTCGAGCCAAGCTGGAGCCGCGCCCTCGACTTCGACGGAGATCGCACAGTCCCTCAACAAGTCGTCTCACGACTCCGCCAAACAATCATTGAGCTGCTGCTCGCGGGAACCAACCACAGAGTGATCGCAAGGCGTCTGGGCATCAGCGAGCGAACCCTCGCGCGCCACATCGCCGAGATGCGCGAGGAGCACAATGTGGATTCCTTGTTCCAGCTCGGATACGCGCTCGCACAGGCGGAAGCCGCTGACAGGAAGCGGCTGTAGAGCCGCACCCCGCAACAACCAGCGCCAGATCGAGACCCTGGCGAGATTAGACAGATTTACTCTGCATGCGAATCAGATCATCCACAATGAAGGCTGGTCAGCGATCGACCCCGGCCGCCAGGCCTTGACGTACGCAGCTAGCCCCAGCTGATGTCATCCATGGCAGAGGCCGCGGCAGCCACCGACGAATCAGAGGGGGCGTCCGCAGGGTCGACAGCGAGACAGGCGCCTAGCAATGCAGCCACACCGACGGCAAGAGGCAGAACGGCCTTACGGACAAAACGGCACAAGTTAGACATACCCGCCCCTTCCGTCATCTGCTTCGAACGCAGCATCAAGACAAACTTATCGACCACATGTTGCCTTAGGGCGTGCGAGCCTGCCAACACCTGCGCGCCTGCGGATGCGTCATCTCACTGCCAGGCATCCACATGACACCGGGAAACCCTGGACGCGGCAGGCGCCCTCGATGGACGATCAGTTCGCCCCCGATAGTCCAGCACCAGTCGACAATTCTGTTGCTGTACTGTCAATTGAACCCAGCAGGGCACCGGACAACTTGAAGCAGCAACCACTCTCAACGCCTGCCGGCGCCACTTCCTAACCCGGTCGGCCTTCCCCCGGAGTCGACATGACTGAGCCCTACCTGCGTCACCACGACAGCCAGGCCCCTGAGGGCCGGCGTGCGCGTGTGTTCCTGGCCGCGCCGCTGATGCGGCTGACCGGCCCGGCCGACAGCGTGGTGACGCTCGCCAGCCGGACGCGGCTGACGACGCTTCGCACCACCCTGCTCCGCAGCGGTGCCGCCGTGTACAGCGCGCACCACAGTGACGCCTGGACCATCTCCGGCCGCGCTCCGGAGCCCCGCGTTCCGTCCGACTTCCGCGCCCTGCAGTCCGCGGACCTCGTGTTCGCCTACGTGGGAGCGCCGCTCTCGGCCGGTGTGAGCCTGGAGCTGGGCTGGGCCTCGGCGCTGCGGAAGCCGATCGTCCTCCTCGTCGACGAGGCCATCACCCACAACCCGCTGATCGCCACCATCGAGCAGGTCGCCCCCGTCCTGCCGCTGGTCTTCGACGACACCTGGTCGCAGGAGGCCCTCAACCACACGGTCGAGACCGCCCTGGACTGGGCCGGCATGGCCCTCTCCCTGCGCGAGGGATTCTGGACCGCCCCCGGCGAGCAGTTCACCGTCCCCCGGCAGCAGCCCCCGGTCCCCGGCTACTGGCCGGCCGCCACCGGCTGAGCAGCGCTCAGCCACCGGACTCCCCCGTCCGGGCTCCCCGCATCTGCCAGCCCAGTTGGAACAGCGTCTCCGCGTCGTACAGCTCACGCAGCCGGGCGATGTGACCGGCGACCGTCCGTTCGCTCAGTCCCATCCGGCTGGCGATCGCCCGCTGCGTGAGCCCGCGGGAGAGCAGACGGCCCACCTGCTCCAGGGTCGTGGACCCGGTGGATCCGTCGACGAGCGCCTCCCAGTCCACCACCTGGGCCTGCTCCCACTGCCGTTCGAAGACGCCCACCAGGTAGGCGACCATCGCCGGATCCTCCACCACAGCGGCCACCGTGTGATCGGCGGTGGCCGGGATCAGCGCGACGGCCCGGTCGAAGATCAGCGTCTTGGTGAACGGTCCGTCCAGCAGCCGGATCGGGGCACCGACCCGCGTGGACTGCGCCGCGTACTCGACGGTTCGCGGATCGGAGCAGGCCGAGGGCTCGAAGATGGTGTGCATGGCGCCGCCCCCCTCGACGTAGCGACGGGCCTGGTCCAGCGCGTCCGCCATGTGGTCGTGCGGTCGGGGCCCGCCCGGTTGGGCGGCCAGTGCTTCGTGCGGGTAGTCCCTGGTCGTCTGCGAAATCAGGTGCCGGATCTCGACCATGCCCGACACGCGCCGTATGCCACGGCCCGACGGACGCCGGCGAGGCGCCGAATCGTAGGCCTGCGCCAGATCGTCCAGCAGGTCCGGGACCAGCGCGGCCCGGGCCAGCAGGCGGGCGCTCTCCTCGCGGAGGTCGGCACCGATGCGCTCGCCGACGGTCCGCGGGTTCACCGCGCTGTAGGCGCTGTCGGCGATACGGAAGGCCAGCAGGCCGAGGTCGGCGAGTTGCTTGACCGCCGGTTCGTCCTCGGGGCGGATGTCGCCGAGGTGGATGCGGCCGCCTTCCTTGAGGATCTCCCGGTAGAACGCGCGGGCAGCCTCGGGCAGGTCGAGTTCAGGCATCACGGGCTCCCCTCATCTGCCACCCGAGCTGGAACAGCGTCTCGGCGTCGTACGACTCCCGCAGGCGGGCGATGTGGCCGGCGACGGTGCGTTCGCTGAGGCCCAGGCGGGTGGCGATGGCGCGTTGGGTGAGGCCCTGGGCCAGGAGGCGGGCGGTGTGGTGGTGGGTGGGTGGCTCGGTGGAACCGGCCGCCGAAGCAGACCAGTTGAGTCCTTCGGCGCGCTCCCACAGCTGCTCGAAGGTGTCGACCACGAAGGCGACCGTCGAGGGGTCGTCGACCACGGCGGCACTGGTGTGGTCGGAGGCGGCGGGGATGACGGCGACCTTGCGGTCGAAGACGAGGAGCCGTTCGTAGGGTTCGGCGAGCAGTCGGACCCGGGCGCCGTGCCGGGCGCGCAGGGCGAGCCGGCGTTGGACGGTGTGCTCGGTGAGGGCGGCGGGCTGGTGGAGGGCGCGCACCGCGCAGCCGCGGCGGAGCAGGGAGAGGTCCTGGGCGAGGGTTGTCCGGAGGTCGTCGTCGGCCGGGTGGGGGCCGGGCCGGGCGGCGAGGAGTTCCTCCCGGCACTCGGAGACGAGTCGGGAGATGCGTCGGCGGATGGCGGCGGTGCCGTCGACGTGGACGGCCTCGCCCGGTCCGTGGGGGCGGCGGACGGCCTCGTAGGCGGGGGTGAGCGGGGCGAGGGTGGCGGAGAGCCGTTCGGCGTGCTGGAGCAGTCGGGTGGCGCGGGTGCGCAGTTCGGCGCCGATGCGGTCGCCGAGGGCGCGCGGGTTGGCGGCGGTCCAGCCGGTGGGGGTGGCGGTGAGGAGGCCGCGGGCGACGAGCGCGGCGAAGGCGGCGCGGTCGGCGGGGGCGAGGTCGTCGGGGCGCAGTCGGCCGCCGGCCCGGACGGCGGCGCGGTAGAGGGCCCGTTCGGCGGGGGCGGGTTCATCGGTCATCGCGGGCGCCTCTCATCAGCCAGCCGAGCTGGAAGAGGGTCTGGGCGCCGTAGCGGTCGCGGAGGCGGGAGATGTGGGCGGCGACGGTGCGTTCGCTGAGGCCGAGGCGGGTGGCGACGGCGCGTTGGGTGAGGCCGCGGGCGAGGAGGCGGCCGACCCGGTCGGGGATGGTGCGGGCGGGGCCCTGGCCGAGGGCGGCGGCGGCTTCGGTGGTGTCGGCGCGGGCCCAGTCGCGTTCGAAGGTGCCGACCAGGAAGGCGATGGTGGCGGGGTCGCTGATGAAGGCCGCGGTGCTGTTGTCCTCGCTGGCGGAGATCACGGCGACGGTCCGGTCGAAGACGATGAGCCGCTGGAAGGGTTCGTCGAGGACGCGGATGAGGGAGCCGTGCCGGGTGACCTCCGCGGCGTAGGCGAGGGCGGGCGGCTCGGCGAGGGCGACCGGCTGGTAGATGGTGCGCAGTGAGCAGCCGCGCTGGAGGAGTTGGACGTCCTGGAGGAGGGCGACCTGCAGGGTGTCGGCGGGGCGGTGGCCGGGCTGGGCGGTGAGGACTTCGGAGCGGCAGTCGGAGACCAGCTGGGAGATCCGCTGGCGGATGTGGACGTGCCCCTCGACGTGGACGGCGCCGCCGGCCCGGCCGGAGGGGCGGGGCATCGCGTCGTAGGCGCGGGTGAGGCCGTCCAGGGCGCCGGGGAGGTTCTCGGCGCGGACCAGCAAGCGGGTGGCCTCGCTGCGGAGTTCGGCGCCGAGCCGGTCGCTGACCGAGCGCGGGCTGACGGCGGTGTAGCAGCGGTCCACCGGGTTGACCATCAGCAGGCCGATGTCGATCAGCTGCTGGAGGGGGCCGCGGTCGGTGTCCGCGACGCCCGCGCAGGGGATGCGGCCGCCCTCGGCGATGATCGCCAGGTACAGCTGCTGGGCGGCCTCGTCGGGTTCTCCGCCCACGGGCCCGGTCCGGTGCGGCGCGACCGTCTGTTCCGCCGTCACGTCGCACTCTCCCTGCCGGATGCCGCTCCCCTGGTGCCGCCCGCGCTCCCCCGCTGCGCGAGCCGCGGGTACCGGGGCCGGGCGGGCTCACGGTACCGGGTGCCGGTACGGCGTGATCACGCGGTCGGCGGTCACGGTACCGGGTGGGACGGCGGACCCCGGGCCCGGGTGCCGTCGCACCGGGGCCGCCGGGGGCCGCCGTCCGTACGTCAAGGTCACGGCGATTCCGTCGAGGCGGAGCAGCAACGCCTCGACGGCTCCGGTCCCGGGGGCCATCACCACACATGGTCCCCGGCCGGCGCTCTTCCCCCCCGTTCCACCGGCGCGCGAATGACGTGCCGGCGGTCAGCATCGAAGAGCGATCGCCGTCATCGGGCCGCGGTTGCCCGGACGACTTGACGTGTCTCCACCCTCACAGCGTGACGACCGGTGAACAAGTGCCGTCCGCGTGCAGGTTCGCGCAATTGCAGCTATCTGCAGGTTGGCGAGCGAGCGGCGAGTCGGGCGGCGGCCCGGGTTCCGGTAAAGCCCGAGGCCAGCGGGGGGTGCGGACGGCGCCCGGCGGTACCGCCGGTTGGCAGTGCACGGTCATCTCGCGGCTGCGCGTTCCTGCAACGGCGGCGTGCTCCCCTGAGCTGCGTGTCTACGGGCGGTGATCGTTCGACTCCCGCGCCCGCGCCGCGCCCCGGCCCCCGCCCGTCGGCTCAGCGCGCCAGCAGCCTGCCGCGCGCCAGCCCGGCCGCCGTACCGCCCGCCGCGAGCACCCAGGCGACCGCCAGCAGCAGGTACAGCCCGGCGGCCAGCGCGGTGAAGCCCCCGAAGCCGGTGTGCCTGGCGAGCGCCGAGGCGCCGGTGACGCAGGTGCCGATCGGGAAGGTGTACGCCCACCAGGTCATCGCGAAGGGCATCCCGGCCCGGCGGGCGCGCAGGTTGGCGGCGAGCGCGACGGCCAGCCAGAGCAGGGCGACGCCGATCACCGCGACGCCGTACAGCTCGGCGAGGTCGAGCATGGCGGGGGCCAACGCGGGCAGCACCGGCCGGGCCGCGTCGGCGAGCTGGTGGACGGCGGTGACGGACTGGCCGAGCGGGCCGAGCACCAGGAACAGCGAGGGGGTGAGCACCAAGGTGGGCAGCTTGCTGTGGAACAGCCCGGTGAACACGACCGGCAGCAGCACCAGGGTGGCCAGCAGCCCGATCCCGAACAGTCCGCAACAGGCGTACAGCATGGCCTGCCGCGGCGCCCCGGCCGGCAGGTGCGGGACCAGCACCGGGCCGCAGGCGGAGGCGACCAGCGGGGCGACCACCGGCAGCAGCCAGGTCGGGTTGGACTCCAGGGCGGAGACCCGGTGCCGGGTGATCATCAGGTACGGGATGCCGCCGGCGACGGCCAGCGCGTACAGGGTGCCGGCGCCCCACAGGACGGCGTCCACCGCGACCGCCGGGCCGGTGCCGATCACCCGGGAGCCGACCAGCAGCGTCCCGAGGCCGACCGACAGCAGGGCCATCGGCGGGCAGCCGTAGAAGACCGCGGCGGCCGGCTGCTCCAGCAGGTGGGCCCGGGCGGCCGCGCGGTGCCGGGTGAGGTGCACCAGCCGGGCCGAGCCCAGCACCAGCAGGGCGGCCAGGCCGAGCGCCCACGTCACCTCGGCGAGACCGGTCAGCCCGGGCGGTCGTACGGGCAGCGCGGCGGCGCCGTTGGCGAGGATCGCGGTGCCCATCACGGCGGCGTACCAGTTGGGGCCGAGCTGGGAGAGGTCGTACCGGGAGCGGCGGACGGCGGGGCGGGTCAGGGGGCGGACTTCGGCCAAGGCGGACATGTCCCCCACCATCCGCCCCGGCCCCGGCCGCCGGTAGCGCCGGGGAACCTATGGGGGCATAGCCTGACCCTATGCCCCTCTCCCCCCACGTCCCCGAACTCGGCGCCCTGGAACTGCTGCTCGCGGTGGCCCGGCTGGGCAGCGTCGGGCGGGCGGCGGCCGAGCTGGGCGTCAGCCAGCCGACCGCCAGCGCCCGGATCAAGGGCATGGAGCGGCAGATCGGCGTCCCGCTGCTGGACCGCTCGCCACGCGGCAGCAGGCCGACCGAGGCGGGCCGGCTGGTGGTCGAGTGGGCCCGGCAGGTGGTGGAGGCGGCGCAGGCGCTGGACGCCGGGATCGACGCGCTGCGCGAGCGCCGGGACGCCAAACTGCGGGTGGTGGCCAGCCTGACCGTCGCCGAGTACCTGATGCCGGGCTGGCTGATGGGGCTCGCCGAGACCAGTCCGGGCACCGCGGTGACGCTGCGGACGGCGAACTCGGCGGAGGTCGCCGGGCACGTCCTGGCCGGGCACGCCGACCTCGGCTTCGTCGAGGGCCCGGGCACCCCGCCCGGGCTCGTCGGCGCGGTGGTGGCGGCGGACCGGCTGGTCGTCGTGGTGGCGCCCGGCCACCCGTGGGCACGCCGCCGCAGCCCGCTGACCGGTCCGGAGCTGGCGGCCACCCCGCTGGTGCTGCGCGAGCCCGGCTCGGGCACCCGGGAGGTGCTGGAGACCGCGCTGCGGCCGTACGGGGGCGCCGCGCGGCCCCGCCTCGAACTGGCCTCGTCCACCGCGCTGAAGGCGGCGGCGATGACGGGGGCCGGGCCGGTCTGCCTGAGCGAGCTGGCGGTGGTGGAGGAGCTGGCGACCCGGCGGCTGGTCGAGGTGCCGCTGGCGGAGGGGCTGGACCTGCGGCGGCCGCTGCGCGCGGTCTGGCCGGCCGGGCAGCGGCCGGGCGGCCCGGCGCGGGAGCTGCTGGTGCTGACCCGCAAGGGCCGCAGGAGCCCCGCCGCGCGTTCGGCCCGGGGGTGAACCGGGCTGGAGGGCGCCCGGAACGTTCACCGGAAAGTTGAGTGGAATAGACTCAACTTAGTGCATGCTGGAAACAGCAGACGCCAGAAGACGTAGAAGACGTAGAAGACCGCAGGACGCCGCGGAACACGCGGCACCGGCGCGCAGCGAACCGTGAAGGACGACGAGGGAGGATCCCCCAGCAGTGGACGCCAGCAAGTTCACCACCAAGACGCAGGACGCCCTGTCCGCCGCGATCCGGCAGGCGGGCGCGGCAGGCAACCCGGACGTCAAGCCGGTGCACATCCTGATCGCCCTGCTGGAGCAGCCCGAGGGCATCGCCCGGCCCCTGCTGGAGGCGGTCGGGGCGGACGCCACCCGGATCGACGCCGAGGCACGTCGCCAGGCCGCCGCGCTGCCCAGCGCGATGGGTTCGACGGTCGCCGCGCCGCAGCTCGCCCGGGACACCCTCGCGGTGCTCACCGAGGCCGGGAAGCGCGCGGAGGACCTGGACGACCAGTACGTCTCCACCGAGCACCTGATGGTCGGCCTGGCCGCCGAGGGCGGTCCGGTCGCCGAGCTGCTGGTGCACCAGGGCGCGACGCCGAAGGCGCTGCTCGCCGCGTTCAAGGACGTCCGCGGCAGCGGCAAGGTCACCTCGCCGGACCCGGAGGGCACCTACAAGGCGCTGGAGAAGTACGGCACCGACCTCACCCAGGCCGCCCGGGACGGCAAGCTCGACCCGGTCATCGGCCGGGACCACGAGATCCGCCGGGTGGTCCAGGTGCTCTCCCGCCGGACCAAGAACAACCCGGTGCTGATCGGCGAGCCCGGCGTCGGCAAGACCGCCGTGGTCGAGGGCCTGGCCCAGCGCATCGTGGCCGGCGACGTGCCGGAGTCGCTGCGCGGCAAGCGGCTGGTCGCGCTGGACCTCGGCGCGATGGTCGCGGGCGCCAAGTACCGCGGCGAGTTCGAGGAGCGGCTGAAGGCCGTCCTGAACGACATCAAGGCCTCCGACGGCCGGGTCGTCACCTTCATCGACGAGCTGCACACCATGGTCGGCGCGGGCGCCGGCGGCGACTCCGCGATGGACGCCGGCAACATGCTCAAGCCGATGCTGGCCCGCGGCGAGCTGCGGATGGTCGGCGCCACCACGCTGGACGAGTACCGCGAGCGGATCGAGAAGGACCCGGCCCTGGAGCGCCGTTTCCAGCAGGTGATGGTCGGCGAGCCCAGCGTGGAGGACTCCATCGCCATCCTGCGCGGCCTCAAGGGCCGCTACGAGGCGCACCACAAGGTGCAGATCTCGGACGCCGCCCTGGTCGCCGCGGCCACCCTGTCCGACCGCTACATCACCGCCCGCTTCCTGCCCGACAAGGCGATCGACCTGGTCGACGAGGCGGCCTCCCGGCTGCGGATGGAGATCGACTCCTCCCCGGTCGAGATCGACGAACTCCAGCGCTCCGTCGACCGGTTGCGGATGGAGGAGCTGGCCCTGGAGAAGGAGTCGGACCCGGCCTCGGTCGACCGGCTGGCCCGACTGCGGCGCGATCTCGCCGACCGGAACGAGCAGTTGAGCGTGCTCACCGCACGGTGGGAGCAGGAGAAGAAGAGCCTCAACCGGGTCGGCGAGCTCAAGGAGCGGCTGGACGACCTGCACGGTGCGCTCGAACGCGCCCAGCGCGACGGGGACTTCGAGCGGGCGTCCAAGCTGATGTACGCCGAGATCCCGGCCGCCGAGGCCGAGCTCGCCGAGGCCCAGGAGCGCGCCGCCACGGCGGACACCGAGCCCGGGTCCGCCTCCGCCCCGATGGTCAAGGAGGAGGTCGGCCCGGACGACGTGGCCGACGTGGTCGCCTCCTGGACGGGCATCCCGGCCGGCCGCCTGCTGGAGGGCGAGAGCGCCAAACTCCTGCGCATGGAGGAGGAGTTGGGCCGACGCCTGATCGGTCAGGCGGAGGCCGTGCAGGCCGTCTCGGACGCGGTGCGCCGCACCCGCTCCGGCATCGCCGACCCGGACCGGCCGACCGGCTCGTTCCTCTTCCTCGGCCCGACCGGTGTCGGCAAGACCGAACTCGCCAAGGCCCTGGCCGACTTCCTCTTCGACGACGAGCGGGCGATGGTCCGGATCGACATGAGCGAGTACGGCGAGAAGCACTCGGTCTCCCGCCTGGTCGGCGCCCCGCCCGGGTACGTCGGCTACGAGGAGGGCGGCCAGCTCACCGAGGCGGTCCGCCGCCGCCCGTACAGCGTCGTCCTGCTGGACGAGGTGGAGAAGGCGCACCCCGAGGTCTTCGACGTCCTGCTCCAGGTGCTGGACGACGGGCGGCTCACCGACGGCCAGGGCCGCACGGTGGACTTCCGCAACGCCATCCTGATCCTCACCTCCAACCTGGGCAGCCAGTACCTGGTCGACCCGGCCACCCCGGAGACGGAGAAGCGGGAGCTGGTGCTGGGCGCCGTCCGCTCCGCGTTCAAGCCGGAGTTCCTCAACCGGCTGGACGACATCGTGGTCTTCGACCCGCTGGGCACCGCCGAGCTGAGCCGGATCGTCGACCTGCAGGTGGCCCGCCTCGGCGAGCGGCTCAACGAGCGGCGGCTCACCCTGGAGGTCTCCGAGGCCGCCCGTGACTGGCTGGCGCTCGCCGGTTACGACCCGGCGTACGGCGCCCGGCCGCTGCGCCGGCTGGTGCAGTCGGCGATCGGCGACCAGCTGGCCCGGGCCATCCTGTCCGGCGCGGTGCACGACGGGGACACCGTCCTGGTCGAGCGGAACGAGGAGGGCGACGGGCTGACCGTCCGCGGCCGGGGGCCGCTGGAGAAGTAGCGCCGTGCGCGCGGGCCGTTCCCTTCCGGACGGAGGGGGACGGCCCGCCGTCACGTCCGGGGCGGGCACCGCGGACGGCCGCCCGGCCGTCGCGGTCACCCGGCCGTCGCGGTCACTCGGCCGTCACGGTCACTCGGCCGCGCCCCGTCGCAGCCGCCGCCGCGACCGGTCCCGCCAGCTGCGCGCCAGCCGGTGCAGCTCGGCCCCCTGCGCCTCCGGCAGGTTCCAGGTCTGGGTCAGCAGCCGCAACGTCGACACCCGTGGACAGGACACCCCCCGTTCCAGGTCCCGGATCGACCGCACGCTCAACCCCGTGGCGTCACCGAGCTGCTCCTGCGTCATCCCCCGGTCCAGCCGGATGGTCCGCAGCAGCGCCCCGAGCGATGCGCCCTCCCCCGCCACCGTTCCGTCCACCTGTGCTCCCCCTCAACTCAGACCAGCTCAACTTGCCCGTACGGGACGGGCTTTGCGTGAAGTGAGTTCCGTCGCACGCTAACCGCATCCGGCCCGTACGGCAGGCGAACCCGCGCGCCGGGCGCGTGACGTGGCTCACTCGGGCCCGCCTCGGCGCGACCCCCGCCCCACCCCGGACACCCTCCGTGACCGGTGGCCCCCCAGCCGCCCCCGACACCCTCCGATCAGCACCGGAACGAAGATCGGCGCGCCCCCGGGTGCCCCTGTGAGCGGAGGCCCGGATGAGGCAGGATGGGAGGTGGAAAGGGCGGCCTCTCATTGCCGGCCACCACGTGCACTGAGGAAGAGGACCCCCATGAGCATCGACCCGTCGTCCATCCCGTCCTTCGGCGTGCCCCAGGGCGGTCAGCCCGGCGGCCAGGGCGGGCAGCCGGCCGGCCCGCCGCCGATCATCGTTCCGGACCAGGGCCTGGTCACCCAGCTGCTCGACCAGATGCAGCTCAAGCACGTCGTGGACGAGGAGGGCGACCTCACCGCGCCCTGGGAGGGCTTCCGCGTCTACTACATGTTCCGCGGCGAGCAGAAGGAGCTCTTCGCGGTCCGCGCCTTCTACGACCGCGCGTACCCGCTGGAGAAGAAGGGCGAGGTCCTCGACCTGATCGACGAGTGGAACCGCGAGACCCTCTGGCCCAAGGTCTACACCCACACCCACGAGGACGGCGTGGTCCGCCTGATCGGCGAGGCCCAGATGATCGTCGGCACCGGCGTCAACCTGGACTACTTCGTGACCACCACCGCCAACTGGACCCAGGCCGCGGTCGGCTTCGAGCAGTGGATCGTCGAGCGCCTCGGCCTGCAGAACGAGATCGAGGGCGAGGACGGCGAGGCCCCCGAGGGCACCGACGAGGCCTGATTCCGCCCGGCCCGCCCGGGCCCGCCGGGAAACCGCCCGGCCCGCGGCCCCGCCCGGTCCCGCGAGGCGCGCACCGGTCGACTCCGGTACGGCCCGCCACCGCGTTCGCGTCGGTGGCGGGCCGTTCTTGTCCCCCGACCCCGGCTGTCCCAGGATGGGCGCGACGACGACCCGTGTGAGGAGCCGCAATGGGAACCAGGCCGCTGCTGAACCGCCGACTGGACGGGATGGGCACGACGATCTTCGCCGAGATGTCCGCCCTGGCCACGGCCACCAGCTCGATCAACCTCGGCCAGGGCTTCCCCGACACCGACGGGCCCGCGGAGGTCCGCGAGGCGGCCGTCCGGGCCCTGCGCGAGGGCCGCGGCAACCAGTACCCGCCCGGCCCCGGCATCCCCGAGCTGCGCACCGCGATCGCCGAGCACCAGCAGCGCTTCCACGGCCTCGGCTACGACCCGGACACCGAGGTCCTGGTCACCGCGGGCGCCACCGAGGCCATCGCCGCCGCCCTGCTGGCCCTGCTCGAACCCGGGGACGAGGTCATCGCCCTGGAGCCCTTCTACGACTCCTACGCCGCCTGCATCGCCATGGCCGGCGCCACCCGCGTCCCGCTCACCCTGCGGGCCCCGGACTTCCGCCCCGACCTCGACGAACTGCGCGGCCTGATCACCCCGCGCACCCGGCTGCTGCTGATCAACACCCCGCACAACCCCACCGGCACCGTCCTCACCGCCGAGGAACTCGCCGTCATCGCCGAACTCGCCGTCGAGCACGACCTCCTGGTGGTCACCGACGAGGTCTACGAACACCTGGTGTTCGGCGCCACCCACCACCCGATCGTCGCCCTCCCCGGCATGCGCGAGCGCACCGTCTCCATCTCCTCCGCCGGCAAGACCTTCTCCTTCACCGGCTGGAAGGTCGGCTGGGTCACCGCGAGCCCGGCCCTGGTCGCGGCCGTGCGCACCGCCAAGCAGTACCTGACGTACGTGAGCGCCGGACCCTTCCAGTACGCCGTCGCCGAGGCGCTGCGGCTGCCCGACACGTACTTCGACGCCTTCCGCGCGGACCTGCTGCGCAAGCGCGACCTGCTGGTCGACGGCCTGGCGGCGGCCGGGTTCCGGGCCTTCACCCCCGAGGGCACCTACTTCGTCACCACCGACATCACTCCGCTCGGCGAGAAGGACGGCATCGCGTTCTGCCGTGCCCTGCCCGAGCGTTGCGGGGTGGTCGCCATCCCGAACGCCGTGTTCTACGACGACGTCGACGCCGGCCTTAGCCTGGTCCGCTTCACTTTCTGCAAAAAGGACGACGTCCTCCAGGAGGCCGTGGCCCGTCTGCAGCGCCTGTGAGGGGCCGCGCGCCCCCTTTCACGCCTGTCGAACAGCCGCGGGAGATCCCGACCACCTGTTCTGATGCACCATCAACTCGCCTTCCCGGACTGCCGTCTTACTGCCAGTGAGGCAAATCCGACAGCCCCTCCGGCACGGAACCGCCGCCCTCCCCGCACCCCGCGAGGAGGGCGGCGGCGCGTGATGCGCGCTGACGGCGCACGACCGGCGCGCACGGCGCACAACCCGGCGACAGGGGCGCGCGCTGTGCAGACTCGCACACCGGGTCGATCAGAGCCGGGAAGCGGGTGTGCTCGAAACGGTGAATGCTTGACAAAGTTGGGTAAATCACCGGCGGACCCGGCGTATTCGTGCTTCTCTGCTGCTGAATCTCCAGCCGGAATCCTTCCTTCCACGGTCGGCCGCGCCCAGGGCCGTACAGCCACGAACAGCCTCGCCATCGCCTAGGCCTACTCGCTGCTGCTCGGTGGGCGCGCACGGAGCTGAAAAGCGGAGCCGAGCATGCTCACCACACTGCAGACCTCCTACACGGACACCCGCGCCGGTGACCTCGCCTGGTGCCTCGGCGGCGAGCCGCTGCCCGCTCTCGCGGTCCGGGACCTGAGACTCGCCGGAGGCGGCGGCCCGCACCCCACCGGCACCCTCCAGCTGCGGCTGCTGGGCGCCTCGCACCAGGTGGTGATCGACGCCGGTCCCGGCCAGTGCCTGGAGACCGTCGCCTGTCTGCCCGGCCGCCGCACCCCGCTGCCGGCCCGGGTCGCCAAACAGGTCGGCGGCTGGGAGTACGAGTTCGCCGCCCGGATCGAGGCGCTGCCGCCGCACGACTTCGCGGCCCGCGCCCAGGAACTGCTGGCCCTGGTCGAGGGCCACCCGCGGGGCCTCGCCGGGGTCTTCCCGGGCGATCCCAGCGCCTTCACCGCATTGGTGACCCAGGGCGGCACCGACCGCCTGCTCTGGCGGACCTGGCACGCCTACCCGCAGGAGGGCCAACTGGTGTGCACCCGCTCCTCACTCGTAGTGTCCGGAGCATGACCGCCGAAGCCCCGGGCACACCCAGCGAGCCGGGCGTACGCTGCACAGCGCAGGCTCGTGAATCGCACGCAGGAACGATTCGTCAATCCGACGTCGTCCGCTGTCCGTCGGATGGACGCAGCCATCCGTCCCGCACGTCCCCTAGCGTTTGTTCGTGATCAACCATCCGGCCGGTCCGCCCGCCCGCCCGCGAGTGGACCTCGACGACGGCACCCCACCCAGGCCCGGGCACGGCCTCGCCCCACTGCCCGCCCGCCGTCGATCCCGGCTGCGATCCCGCCCCCGGCTCGCCCGCCTGACCGTCCTGGTCGCCGCCTTCGTCTGCGCGGCCTGCGGCCTGGTCTACGAACTCGAACTCGTCGCGCTCGGCGACTTCCTGCTCGGGGACACCGTCACCCAGACCTCCGTCGTGCTCTCCGTCATGGTGTTCGCGATGGGCCTCGGCTCCCTGCTCGCCAAGCGGCTCACCCGCCGGCCCGCCACCGCCTTCGCCCTGGTCGAATGCGCCCTCGCCCTCACCGGCGGACTCTCCGTCCTCGCCCTCTACTCCTGCTGGGCCTGGCTCGGCCACTACCAGGCCGCCATGGTCGGCCTCACCTGCCTCATCGGGATCCTGATCGGCGCCGAGATCCCCCTGCTGATGACCCTCATCCAGCGGATCCGCCGCGAGGACGCCGGACGCGCCGCGGCCGACCTGTTCGCCGCCGACTACGTGGGCGCGCTGATCGGCGGCCTCGCCTTCCCGTTCCTGATCCTGCCCACGCTCGGCCCCGGCGACGGCGCCCTGCTCACCGGCGCCGTCAACGCCGTGGCCGGTGCCGCCGTGGTGCTCTGGCTCTTCCGGGAGGAACCCGCCCCGCGGATACGGCGGCTGCTCTGGGGCGGCTGCCTGCTCGTCCTCGCCGCACTCGCCGCGGCCGCGGCCGGTTCCGACGCCGTCGAACGCGCCGCCCGGCACGCCCTCTACGGCGACCAGGTCCGCTACGCCAGCCGCAGCCGCCACCAGGAGATCGTGCTCACCGGCCCCGTCGAGGGCCCGCTCCGGCTCTACCTGGACGGGCGGCTCGCCGTCTGCGGGCCCGACGAGTACCGGGCCAGCGAGGGCCTCGTCCACCCGGCCATGGCCGCCGGCCCGGACACCCGGGTCCTGCTGCTCGGCGGCGGAGACGGGCTCGCCCTGCGGGAGGTGCTGCGGCACCGGGGCGTGCGCTCCGTCCGGTTGGTCGACGCCGACCCCGCCCTCCCCCGGCTCGCCCGCACCGACCCCGCGCTCGCGGCCCTCGGCGGCCACTCCCTCGACGACCCCAGGGTCCGCACCACCGCCGCCGACCCGATGGCCTGGCTGCGCGGCGCGGACGCCTCCGGTGGGGAGGGTCCGTACGACGTGGTCCTCGCCGACCTGCCCGCGCCGGCCGACGGCGGACCGGTCAAGTTCCACTCCCAGGAGTTCTACGGCCTCGCCGCCCGGCTGCTCTCCCCCGGCGGCCGGATCGCCGTCCGGGCCGGGAGCGATCCGGACGGCCTCTGGCAGATCGAGTCGGGCCTGCGGACGGCCGGGCTGCGGACGGCCCCGTACGCCGTCCCGGGCAGCCCCACCGCCACCTGCCGCCCCGGACAGCCCGACACCGCCCAGAACTACCTCCTCGCCGCCGCCGCGCACCCGCCGCTCACCCTCGCCCCCGACGCCCCACCACCCCGCGCCCTCACCCCCGACACCCTCCGCACCTCCACCGTCCACCTCGGCGCCGCCCGCCCCACCCGCCCCCCGGCCGCCCTCACCCTCCTCGGACCCCGCTGACCCACTGGCGGAGGGCGGCCCGGCGGGGTGGGCGGGCAGCGCCCGGAGGCGGGCGAGGGGAGCTGCGGGACCGGGGGTACCGGATGGGCCGCAGAGGCCGGGCCGGGGGCTCACGGCCCGCGTCGGACCGGGCCGGGTGGCGAGGCGGGGCACGCCGGCGGAGGGCGGCCCCGCGGGGCGGGCGGGCAGCGCCCGGAGGCGGGCGAGGGGAGCTGCGGGACCGGGGGCACCGGATGGGCCGCAGAGGCCGGGAAGTGGGCGGGAGCTGGGGCGGGAGGCGGGTGGCGCGAGGGGTGTCGGGGTGGGGCGGGTGCGGTGGGGAAAGTCGGGTGGTGGTGGGTAGGGACCGGGCGCGGTCGGGTCGGTAGGCTCCGTGGCATGGAGCATGAGGTTGTCGTCCCGATGTCCGCCGAGCTGGTGCGGCAGGCCTTGCAGGATCCGGCGCTGCTGGCGCGGAGTGTGCCGGGCCTGAGCACCGAGCCGGCCGCCGTCGGGAGCGGACCGGCCGACGAGATCGGCGGGCGGCTGAAGCTGCGGATCGGCGGCTCCACGATCACCTACAAGGGCGTGCTGTCGCTGATCGAGGGCCGTGAGGGCGTGCTGACCGTGCTCGCCGAGGGCCAGGAGGCCCGGGGCAGCGGGGAGGCGACCGCCACCGTCCGGGTGAGCGTCGCCGCCGGCGCCGAGGACGGCTCCGCCGTGATCCGCTTCACCGGTGACCTGAGCGCCACCGGTCGGCTGACCGAGTTCGACGGGGAGACCCTCGACGCCACCGGCCGCCGGCTGCTGGACAGGTTCGCCGCCGCCCTGGTCGCCCCCGAGGGCGAGCAGCAGGACGAGCAGGACGACGAGCAGGACCAGGACGCCGGGGCGGCGACCGCCGGGGTCGTCTTCATCGAGGACCGCCAGGACCAGCCCGGCGACGACCTGGACGACGACCTCTCCGACCTGATCGCCTTCTCCGACGCCGACGCCGAGCGCTTCGGCCTCCCCATCGGCTCCGCCGCCGATGACGACGAGGACGACGTGGACGACGTGGACGACCGGAACGGGACGGGGGACGGCGCCGGGGACGAGGACCGGGACGACGTCGAGGCGGCGGACGACGTCGAGGACGGCTCCGCCGGGCGGGACGCCGTCGCCGAGGAGATCCCCGTCGAGCCGCTGTTCGCGTACGAGGAGGAACCGGTGCTCTCCGGCCCGGTGCGCCGCAGCATCGTCGGCCGGTCCGCCGAGGAGGTGGACCACGCCCCGCCGCGCGGCCCGTACGCCCCGGCGCTGCCGGCCCGCAGCGCGCGGGCCCGGGCGGCGTCCCGCTGGGGTGGCGAGGCCGGCGGGATCGTGGTGCCGGGCACCGGCGGCCGCAGCGCGATGCCGTGGGTGATCGGCGGCTCGGTGGCGCTGCTGGGCGGTGCCGTGGTGCTGGTCAGGGCCCTCCGACGGCGGTAGCGGGGAGCGTCACGGGGGTTGCCGTGCAGGCAGCGGGCCCGACACAGGGCCTAGACTGAACGCTCATGAGCAACGACCGCGACGCCCTGCTGGCGCAGATCAAGGACAAGGCCGTCGTGCACGGCAAGGTCACCCTCTCCTCCGGCAAGGAGGCCGATTACTACATCGACCTGCGCCGGATCACGCTGGACGGCGAGGCCGCCCCGCTGGTCGGCCGGGTGATGCTGGACGCGACCTCGCACCTGGAGTACGACGCCGTCGGCGGTCTCACCCTGGGCGCCGACCCGGTGGCCACCTCGATGCTGCACGCCGCCGCCGCGCGCGGGCGGCAGCTGGACGCCTTCGTGGTCCGCAAGACCGGCAAGGCGCACGGTCTGCAGCGGCGGATCGAGGGCCCGGACGTGAAGGGCCGCCGGGTGCTGGCGGTCGAGGACACCTCCACCACCGGCGGCTCGGTGCTGCAGGCGGTCGAGGCGCTGCGCGAGGCGGGCGCCGACGTGGTGGGCGTCGCGGTGATCGTGGAGCGCGGCGGCGCGGGTGCCGTCGCGGAGCAGGGCCTGGAGTACGTGACCGCGTACACCCTGGACGACCTGGGTCTCTGACCCGCCCGGTGAACGGCGGAGGGCCGGATCCGTTTCACGTGAAACACGTGGAACGGACCCGGCCCTCCGGTGCGTACGGGGTCAGCCGCGCCGGTGCCGACCGCCACCGGCCTGCGCCGGGGTCTCGTCGACGCCCTCGGCGCCGCCCGCCTTCTTCTTCCTGCGCTCGCGCAGGACCTCGACCAGGACCGGCGAGACCGACAGCAGCACGATCAGCAGCACCGCAGGGATCAGGTACTTGTCGATCACCGGGGCCAGCGCGTCGCCGAAGAAGTAGCCGATCAGCAGCATGGACTCGGTCCAGAGCACCCCGCCGACGACGTTCCACACGAAGAACGTCCTGGCGGGCATCTCCAGGGTGCCGGCGACCGGGTTGAGGAAGGTGCGGATGATCGGCATGAAGCGGGCCAGCACCACGGCCTTGCCGGAGCCGAACTTGTTGAAGTACTCCTCCGCCTTCACCACGTACTCGCGGCGGAAGATCTTCGATTCGGGCTTGTCGAACATCTTCGGCCCGACCTTGGCACCGATCAGGTGCCCCAGCTGGGCGCCCGCGATCGCCGCGACCGGGCAGCCGACGAGCAGGACCGCGATCGGCAGCTTGGCGCCGTCACCGAGCACCGACGAGGCGGCGTTCGAGGCGGCGACGCCCGCGAGGATCAGCAGCGAGTCGCCGGGGAAGAAGAAGCCGACCAGCAGGCCGGTCTCCGCGAAGATGATCGCGATCAGCCCGATGGCGCCGAGGGACGAGATCAGGGATTTGGCGTCGAGCAGGTTGACGGCCAGCTGGTTGTAGTCCACGGGCGCAGGATAGCGGGCGTACCTTGCGACCGGGCGGGCGCACGGTGGCCGCGGGCCCCGCACCCCGGCCCGGACGGGCCGGAGTGCCCGGGCCGCGGCAGGGCCGTCCCACCCGCCCCACCGGCCCCGGGCCGCGGCGTTTCGACTGGCGGGCTCCTGCTGACCTGCGGGCACGAGTCTGGGAAGATGGCCGAGGCGTCCCGGTCCGCGGCGGCTCCACCACCCTCATGGCCGTACCGCGGAGGTCGCCTCGATACCTTGGTGCCGGAGAGCCACCACGCAACGCCGCGCGTCGGCGGGCCGGCACGGAGTCGTCAAGAAGGCGTACACAGCGTCGGACAGCACCGTCCGTACGCCGCAACCCGACAGGAGCGGATCGCATGCCCATCGCAACTCCCGAGGTCTACAACGAGATGCTGGACCGGGCCAAGGCGGGCAAGTTCGCCTACCCGGCCATCAACGTCACCTCGTCGCAGACCCTGCACGCCGCGCTGCGCGGTTTCGCCGAGGCCGAGAGCGACGGCATCATCCAGATCTCGACCGGTGGCGCGGAGTTCCTGGGCGGCCAGCACAACAAGGACATGGTGACCGGCGCGGTCGCGCTCGCCGAGTTCGCCCACATCGTCGCCGCCAAGTACGACGTCACCGTCGCGCTGCACACCGACCACTGCCCGAAGGACAAGCTGGACGGCTACGTCCGCCCGCTGCTGGCGATCTCCGCCGAGCGCGTGGCCAAGGGCGAGAACCCGCTGTTCCAGTCGCACATGTGGGACGGCTCCGCCGAGACCCTCGCCGACAACCTGGCCATCGCCCAGGAGCTGCTGGCCCAGGCCGCCGCCGCCAAGATCATCCTCGAGGTCGAGATCACCCCGACCGGTGGCGAGGAGGACGGCGTCACCCACGAGATCAACGACGAGCTCTACACCACCGTCAACGACGCCGTCCGCACCGCCGAGGCGCTCGGCCTGGGCGAGAACGGCCGCTACCTGCTGGCCGCCTCGTTCGGCAACGTGCACGGCGTGTACAAGCCGGGCAACGTCGTGCTGAAGCCGGAGCTGCTGCGCGAGCTGCAGGACGCGATCGGCAAGCAGTACGGCAAGACCGACCCGTTCGACTTCGTCTTCCACGGCGGCTCGGGCTCCACCGCCGAGGAGATCGCCACCGCGCTGGAGAACGGCGTCGTGAAGATGAACCTGGACACCGACACCCAGTACGCCTTCACCCGCCCGGTCGCCGGCCACATGTTCGCCAACTACGACGGCGTGCTGAAGGTCGACGGCGAGGTCGGCAAGAAGAACACCTACGACCCCCGCACCTGGGGCAAGCTGGCCGAGGCCGGCATGGCCGCCCGCGTGGTCGAGGCCGCCGAGCAGCTGCGCTCGGCCGGCAAGCGCCTGAAGTGAGCCCGGCGGTCGCGTCGAGCGACCGCGACGGCCGTGCGAGACAGGGGTGCCCCCGGCGGAGGACCGCCGGGGGCACCCGCACGTCGGGGGTTCCTACTGCTTGAGCTCCGCGTACGCCTCCGCGCTGCTGTCCTTCAGGAACTGCCAGCAGCGGGCCTCCTCCTCGGTCTCCTTGATCGCGCCGGCCGCCCGCGCGAGCGCGGCCAGGCAGCGCAGGAACCCGCGGTTGCCGCGGTGCTCCCACGGGACCGGGCCGTGGCCCTTCCAGCCGTTGCGCCGCAGCGCGTCCAGGCCCCGGTGGTAGCCGGTGCGGGCGTAGGCGTACGACTCGACGTACCGGCCGGCCGCGTAGGCGTCGTCGGCGAGCATGGCCCAGGCGAGGCAGAAGGCCGGGAAGTCGGCGGCCACCTGGGTCGGTGAGGCCGACTCCTCCGCCAGCATCCGGTAGGGCCGCTCCTCCTCGGGCAGGAGGGTCGGTTCGGGACCGTCGAGAAGATTCCTGTGAAGCGCCATGCCCTGAAGTCTGCCACCCGAGGCTCAGGGGTCAACCGCCGCACCGCGATCGGTGCCCGGCGCGGAGGGTCAGTGCCGGACGGTGACCACGATCTTGCCGACCTGGCCGTTGGACTCCATGTGCCGGTGGGCGTCGACGATCTCCGTCAGGTCGAAGGTGCGGTCGATCAGCGGCCTCAGGGTGCCGTTGCGCAGCCCGGCGTGGACGAAGGACCGGCCGCGGCGGAGCGCCTCCGGGTCGCCGACCAGCCCGGCCACCGCGTAGCCGCAGACGTTCAGCGGCCAGCGCATCGGCAGCGGCGTGGGCCGGGAGTCGAGCCAGCCGTACACGATCAGGGTGCCGCCGGGTGCGACCAGCCCGGCGAGGTCCGCCAGGCCCGGGCCGCCCACCGGGTCGAGGACGATCCGCGCGCCCGCCTCCCCGGTCACCGCCTCGACCTTCGCCACCACGTCGGGGCCGCCGTCCGCGACCACCACGTGCGCCGCGCCGGCCTCCCTCAGCTGGGCCTCCTTGGCCGCCGACCTGGTCACCGCGACCGGGACGCCGCCGAGCGCCGCGACGATCTGGACCGCGGCGACGCCGACGCTGCTGGAAGCGGCGGTGATCACCACCACGTCGCCGGGAACCATCCGACCCGTCTCGACCAGCGCGCCGTAGGCGGTCAGGTAGGACAGCCAGACGGCCGCGCCGGTGACCGCGTCCAGGTCGGCCGGCCGGGGGAGCAGGGTGGTCGCGGGCACCACCGCGTGGTCGCCGTACACGCCGGAGCCGGACATCCCGGTGCCGACCGCCAGGACGCAGACCGCGTCGCCGGGCGCGACGTCCGTCACGCCGGGGCCGACGGCGATCACTTCTCCGGCCGCCTCGCCGCCGAGCCGGGAGCCCGGGAGGGTCGCGTCGTACCAGTAGCCGCCGGAGCGGAACAGCGCCTCCGCCCGGTTCAGCCCGATCGCGTCGATCCGGACCAGCGCCTCCCCCGGGCCCGGGTCCGCCAGCGTGACCTCCTCCAGTCGCAGGACCTCCGGTCCGCCGATCTCGTCGAACAGCACCGCCGTGCTCTCCATGGCTTCCGCCCCCTCGTTCGTCCGGCTCGTTCGTTCCACCGGTTCGTTCGGCGCTCGTTTTCCGTGCACCGTTCTGTTTTCGCGCACCGAACTCTAATTCAGCTCTGTACGATGTCAAGCGTGGAAGATCGGAAACCCGGCCGACGGGCCCGGCTGCGGGCGCAGACCACCGCGGAGATCAAGCGGATCGCCCTGGAGCACATGGCCGAGCAGGGCGCGGACGCGATCTCGCTGCGCGCCATCGCCCGCGAGATGGACATGAGCGGCAGCGCCATCTACAGCTACTTCGACACCCGGGACGACCTGATCTCCGAGCTGATCGGCGACGTCTACACCGCACTGGTGGACGCCCTGGAGGCCGCCCGGGACGCCGTGCCCGAGGACGACCCCGGCGGCCGGATCACCGCCTGGGGCGAGGCGCTGCGCACCTGGTCGCTGGCCAATCCGCAGGGCTTCCGGCTGATCCACGGCGATCCGGTGTCCGGCTACCGGCCGCCCGAGGGAGGCCCGGCCCCGGAGGCGGCGAAGCGCGCCTGCCTGGGACTGGTCGGCCTGATCGCGGCCGCCTGGCCGACCGCCCGGGACCTCCAGGACGACCCGTCGGCGCGGTGGAGCGACTTCTCGGAGGACTTCACCGCCAAGGTCCGCGCGCAGGACCCGGACCTGCCGCCGGCCGCCGTGGCCCTGGCGCTGCGGATCTGGGGGCGGATGCACGGCCCGGTCGCACTGGAGCTGCACGGCCACCTGGGCCCCCAGGCGCACCACCCGGACCGGCTGTACCGACGCGAACTGCAGGACCTGGTCCGCTCGCTGGGACTGCCCGTCACCCGGACCTTGATGGTTTGAAGTCGGGCCCGTGCGGGAACCCCGGCACGTGATCTGCATACCGGGTACATGGACATTCACCCGTTCGCCATGTCATGGTGACGCTCGTGCCCGAATCCCGACCCGCCAGTAGGCGAGCCGCCCCGAACCGCAAGGGCGGCCGGAGACGCCGCCGGCCACGTCGCAGGGTCGGCCCTGGCATGCTCACGGCGCTGGTGCTGTCCGTCCTGGTGCTGGGCGCCTCGGTGCTCCTGCTGAACCGGACCTCCGGCACGCCGACCGCCACTCCCGCCACCCAGGCCCGGGCCATCCCGCCCGCCGAGGCGGCGCCCGCGGCGGCACCGACCCCGGCGCCCACGCCCTCCGCCGCGCCCACCCCGACGCCGACCCCGACGCCCACGGCCACCGAGCCGGACGCCGGCCCCACCAAGGGCGCGGGCACCTTCACCATCGCCCCGGCCAACGCCAAGCCGGTCGGCCGCGGCAACGTGCGCCGCTACCGGGTCGAGGTCGAGGACGGCATCGGCATCGACGCCTCGGCCGCCGCCGCCCAGATCCACGGCATCCTCGGCGACCCGCGCGGCTGGACCACCGACCGCAAGAACGGCTTCCAGCTGGTCGCGAGCGGCCCGTACAACTTCACCGTGAAGATCGCCTCGCCCGCCACCGTGGACCGGATCTGCGGCGCCTCCGGCCTGGACACCCACGGCGAGGTCAACTGCAACGTCGGCGACCAGGTGCTCGTCAACTCCAAGCGCTGGAACACCGGTTCACCGCAGTTCAGCGGACCGATCGACGACTACCGGGCACTGATCATCAACCACGAGGTCGGCCACCGGATCGGCCACGGCCACGAGACCTGCCCCGCGCCGGGCAAGCCCGCGCCCGCGATGATGCAGCAGATCTACGGCCTCAAGGGCTGCACCCCCAACGCCTGGCCGTACTCGGCGGACGGGACGTACCTGAGCGGGCCGTCGGTGCCCTGACCCCGGCGGTCCCGGCGCGGGGGTGAACACCCGTCGACATCCGCGCCGGACGGATCAGCCGAGCACCGGCAAGTACCCGCTCAGGTCGCTGCGTTCACCCGAGGCCGACAGCGCGGCGGCGTCCACCGCGGCGGCCCACGCGGTGCGGCCGGTGGCGAGCCGGATCCAGGTCAGCGGGTCGGTCTCGACCACGTTGGGCGGGGTGCCGCGGGTGTGCCGGGGGCCCTCGACGGCCTGCACCACGGCGTACGGCGGGATCCGCAGCTCGACCGCCCCGCCCGGGGCGCGGTCGGCGAAGGCGTCGGCCAGCATCCGGGAGACGGCGGCGAGGGCCTGCCGGTCGTGCGGGAAGGCGTCCAGGCCGAGCGCGTCGGCCAGGTCGTCGGCGTGCACGACAGTCTCCACCAGCCGGGTCACCAGCATGTCGGTGAGCGTCATCGAGCCGAGCCGGATCTCGAACCGCCTTGCCGGATCGGCGACTTCGGGCCTTTCCAGCATTCCGGTCAGCGCGTCCGCGGCACGCCCGAAGGCGACCGACACCGAGGGCGGGTCCCCGCCGAAGTCCGCCGCAGCCCGCTCCTTGGCCTGCTCGTCCAGGAGTGCCGCGACGGTGCCGACCGCCGCCGCCCACCCCGACAGGTCCAGGGTCGGCCGGCCCTGGAGCGGATCGTCCAGGTGTGCCGGTACGAAGTCGAGTTGGACGGCGAGGTGCGCGAGAAGGTCCCGGACCGTCCACTCCCCAAGCCTGGTCGGCAGGTCCAGCTGCTCCGCGGTGAGGCCGTTCACGGCCGAGCGCAGCGCCCCGGTCTGTGCGGCCAGCGCGGCGCGGACCTTCTGCGGCTGGTACGTACGGGACTTGGCAGGCATGGGCCCAAGATACGCCGAGGGGCGGTCGGCTCCCAGAGCCGACCGCCCCTCAGGACGGGTGCGTCAGGCCAGCAGGGCCTCGATGACACCGGTGTGGGCGTCCTTCAGCTCGGCCAGCGTCACGCTGAACTGCCCCTGGACGTCGATGCTGTCGCCGTCCACGACACCGATCCGGGTGGCCGGCAGGCCACGCGCGGTGCACATGTCGTTGAACCGGAGCTCCTCGCTGCGCGGTACCGCCACGACGGCGCGACCGGCCGACTCCGAGAACAGGAGGACGAACGGGTCGATGCCCTCGGGCACGACGATCCGCGCGCCGTGGCCGCCCTTGAGGCAGCTCTCCACGAGCGCCTGGCCGAGGCCGCCGTCGGACAGGTCGTGCGCGGCGTCGATCATGCCGTCGCGCGAGGCGGAGATCAGGATCTCGCCGAGCAGCCGCTCGCGCTCCAGGTCGACCTTGGGCGGCAGGCCGCCGAGGTGGTCGTGGACCGCCTGGGACCAGGCCGAGCCGCCGAGCTCGTCCGCCGTGTCGCCGAGCAGGTAGAGCAGCTGCCCCTCCTCGGCGAAGGCGACCGGGGTGCGCCGGGTGACGTCGTCGATGACGCCGAGCACCGCGACCACCGGGGTCGGGTGGATGGCGACCTCGCCGGTCTGGTTGTACAGCGAGACGTTGCCGCCGGTGACCGGGGTGCCGAGCACCAGGCAGGCGTCGGCCAGGCCGCGGGTCGCCTCGGCGAACTGCCACATCACGTCCGGGTCCTCGGGGGAGCCGAAGTTGAGGCAGTCGGAGACGGCGAGCGGCTTGGCGCCGCCGGCCGCGACGTTGCGGTACGCCTCGGCCAGGGCCAGCTGGGCGCCGGTGTACGGGTCCAGCTTGGCGAAGCGGCCGTTGCCGTCGGTGGCGACCGAGACGCCGAGGTTGGTCTCGTCGTCGATCCGGATCATGCCCGAGTCCTCGCCGTGCGAGAGCACGGTGTTGCCGAGCACGTAGCGGTCGTACTGGTCGGTGATCCAGGACTTGGAGGCCTGGTTCGGGTGGCTCGCGACCTTCAGCAGGTCGGCCTTGAGGCCCTCGCCGGTGGTCGGGCGGGCCAGCCGCTCGGCGGTGGGGGCGTCGGCCTGCAGCGCGTCCTGCCAGCTCGGGCGGGCGTACGGACGCTGGTAGGTCGGGCCCTCGTGGGCGACGGTGCGCGGCGGGACGTCCACCACGAGCTCGCCGTGCCAGTAGATCTCCAGGCGCTCGCCGTCGGTCACCTCACCGATGACGTTGGCGATGACGTCCCACTTCTCGCAGATCTCCAGGAAGCGGTCGACCTTGTCCGGCTCCACGATCGCGCACATGCGCTCCTGCGACTCGCTCATGAGGATCTCCTCGGGCGAGAGCGTGTGGTCGCGCAGGTGCACGGTGTCGAGCTCGATCCGCATGCCGCCGGAGCCGGCCGAGGCGAGCTCGCTGGTGGCGCAGGACAGACCGGCGCCGCCGAGGTCCTGGATGCCCTTGACGAGCTTCTCGCCGAAGATCTCCAGGGTGCACTCGATCAGGAGCTTCTCCTGGAACGGGTCGCCGACCTGGACCGCCGGGCGCTTGGCCGGCTTGGTGTCGTCGAAGGTCTCGGAGGCCAGCACCGAGACGCCGCCGATGCCGTCGCCGCCGGTGCGGGCGCCGTACAGGATGACCTTGTTGCCGGCGCCGGAGGCCTGCGCGAGGTGGATGTCCTCGTGCTTCATGACGCCCACGCAGAGCGCGTTGACCAGCGGGTTGCCCTGGTAGCAGGAGTCGAAGACGACCTCGCCGCCGATGTTCGGCAGGCCCAGGCAGTTGCCGTAGCCGCCGATGCCCGCGACGATCCCGGGCAGCACGCGCCGGGTGTCCGGGTGGTCGGCCGCACCGAAGCGCAGCGGGTCCATCACGGCGACCGGGCGGGCGCCCATCGCGAGGATGTCGCGCACGATGCCGCCGATGCCGGTGGCCGCGCCCTGGTAGGGCTCGATGTACGACGGGTGGTTGTGCGACTCGACCTTGAAGGTGACCGCGTAACCCTGGCCGACGTCGACCACACCGGCGTTCTCGCCGATGCCGACGAGCATCGCGTCCGAATCGGGCTTCTTCTCGCCGAACTGCTTCAGGTGGACCTTGCTGCTCTTGTACGAACAGTGCTCCGACCACATGACGGAGTACATCGCGAGCTCGGCGCCGGTGGGGCGGCGACCGAGGATCTCCCGGATGCGCGCGTACTCGTCCTCCTTGAGGCCGAGTTCGGCCCAGGGCTGGGCGGCGTCCGGGGTCTGCTCGGCGTTCTTGACGGTGTCGAGGCTCATCAGGCGTTCACCAGCTGCTTCAGGACGGAAGTGAAGAAGCCCAGGCCCTCGGTGGTCGGACCGGTGAGCGGCTCCACGGCGTGCTCCGGGTGCGGCATCAGGCCGACGACGTTGCCGGCGGCGTTGGTGATGCCGGCGATGTCGCGGTACGAACCGTTCGGGTTGACGTCCAGGTAACGGGCGACCACCCGGCCCTCCGCCTCCAGCTCGTCCAGGACGTGCTCGTCGGCGACGAAGCGGCCCTCGCCGTTCTTCAGCGGCACGACGATTTCCTGGCCGGCCGCGTAATCGCGGGTCCAGGCGGTGCCGGCGTTCTCGATGCGCAGCTTCTGGTCGCGGCAGATGAAGTGCAGCGAGTCGTTGCGGGTGAGCGCACCGGGCAGCAGGTGGGATTCGCAGAGCACCTGGAAGCCGTTGCAGATACCGAGCACCGGCATTCCGAGCTTCGCCTGCTCGATGACCGTCTCCATCACCGGGGAGAAGCGGGAGATCGCACCGCAGCGCAGATAGTCGCCGTAACTGAATCCGCCCGGCAGGACGACGGCGTCGACCTGGTGGAGATCCTTGTCACGGTGCCAGAGGGCGACCGGCTCGGCGCCGGCGAGGCGGACCGCCCGCTGGGCGTCGCGGTCGTCGAGCGAGCCGGGGAAAGTGACGACGCCTACGCGGGTGGTCACTTGCCCTCCTCCTCGACCCGGACGGTGAAGTCCTCGATCACGGTGTTGGCGAGAAAGGTCTCGGCGGCTTCGCGGATACGGGCGAGCGCCGCGTCGTCGACCGGGCCCTCCACATCCAGCTCGAAACGCTTGCCCTGGCGGACGTCGGCGATCCCGGTGAATCCGAGACGGGGCAGTGCACGCTGCACCGCCTGTCCCTGGGGGTCGAGGATCTCCGGCTTGAGCATGACGTCGACTACGACGCGTGCCACTGGCACTCCCGGTGGTGTCTTCGGTGAGGCGGGGGAACTCCAGACTACCGGTGGTTTCGGGCAGGATTGCTGGCCGGGGATAGCGACGCGCGTAGACCCGGGACCCTTACGCCGCAAGGGATCCGGCCCCCCGACCCCCCGTCCGGGGCGGTCGGTTTCCACGGATTCGGCACCCCGAACGGCACCCCCCGGAGAACACCCGAATACGGCACTTGGGGACAGAACCGCCCGTCCCGCTCATCGGTATCCGGCAGTCCCGCGAAGACACGTGAATATCCGGAAAAGAATGCCGGACTCTTCGATTTCGACCCCCTTCGGGTGCAGAATAGGGCCACCTGTCGCGACAAGTGCTGCGTATCAGGCGGGCCACCGGGCCTGCCCGTATGCGCTTGCGCGAGTTGGTGCACATCAGGCCCCGGGGCGTACCCCGCGGACCGGTGGCCGAATTGCCGAGAGGATTGACGCCCATGGCTCAGCGTGTAGTTGTCACGCTCTCCGACGACCTGGACGGCGGCGCCGCCGCGGAAACCGTCCACTTCGGCGTCGACGGGAAGTCGTACGAGATCGACCTGTCCGTGGACAACGCGGAAAAGCTGCGCGAGGCCCTCGCCCCGTTCGTCGCCGCCGGCCGTCGCCAGAGCCGCACCGGAAAGTCCTTCCGCCGCACCGCGCTCACCCCGGACCCGGCCGCCGTCCGCGCCTGGGCACTGTCCCGCGGCATGGAACTGCCGGCCCGCGGCCGCATCCCCAAGCACGTGTACGAGGCGTTCGCCGAGGCGAACTGACCCGCCCGGGGCACCGCCCCAGGTCGCCCCGCCCGCCCTGGACCGAAAGGGTGGGGCGACCACCCCGAACGATGCTGTAGAGTATTCCTCGTCGCCGCAACGGAGAGATCCGAAGAGGCGGCCGGTGCCCCACCAGGCACCGTGCGGACGTGGCTCAGTTGGTAGAGCATCACCTTGCCAAGGTGAGGGTCGCGAGTTCGAATCTCGTCGTCCGCTCGCAGTGCGCGAGCACAGCACAACTCAATAGTTTGACCTGCGGACGTGGCTCAGTTGGTAGAGCATCACCTTGCCAAGGTGAGGGTCGCGAGTTCGAATCTCGTCGTCCGCTCAGAAAGAAGGGCCCCCTCGATCGAGGGGGCCCTTCGGCATTCCCGCGCGATCTCCCGTGACATTTGTCATCGCCGACCCGTGGATCCCCACCGCGATGTCATGACGGCGTGCACTGCCCGCCCGCTCCGGGCGGCGGAAGGCTTGGGGCATGGAAACGAGCCGCCCCTCCGGGCCCAGCGACAGCGTGATCGAGGTCACCGACCTGCACCGCCACTACGGCACCGGCGCCACCGGCTACCACGCCGTCCGCGGCGTCGACCTGACCGTCGGCCGCGGTGAGCTGTTCGCCCTGCTCGGCACCAACGGGGCCGGCAAGACCTCCACCATGGAGCTCATCGAGGGCCTGGCCGCCCCCAGCGGCGGCACCGTCCGGGTACTCGGCCACGACCCCCACCTGGAGCGCGCCGCCGTCCGGCCGCGGATCGGCATCATGCTCCAGGAGGGCGGCTTCTCCGGGGACCTCACCGCCGCCGAGACCGGCCGCGTCTGGTCCGGGCTGAGCAGCGGCGCCCGCCCGGTCGAGGAGGCGCTGGAACTGGTCGGCCTCGCCCACCGCCGCGACGTCCGGGTCAAGCAGTTGTCCGGCGGCGAACGGCGCCGGCTCGACCTCGCGATGGCCCTGCTCGGCCGCCCGGAGGTGCTGTTCCTGGACGAGCCCAGCACCGGCCTCGACCCCGAGGCGCGGGCCGCCGTCTGGCGGCTGGTCCGCGAACTGCGCTCCCAGGGCACCACCGTGCTGCTCACCACGCACTACCTGGAGGAGGCCGAGGAGCTGGCCGACCGGCTGGCCATCATGCACGGCGGGCAGGTCGTCACCACCGGCACCGTCGCCGAGGTCATCGCCGGACGGCCGTCCCGGATCGCCTTCGAGCTGCCCGAGTTCACCGGGGCCTCGCTCCCGCTGCTGGCCGGGGCGGAGGTCACCGCCGACGGCCGCAAGGTCACCGTGCAGACCGCCGAGCTCCAGCGGACCCTCCACGACCTGCTCGGCTGGGCCCACCACCACGGCATCGCGCTCGGCGCCCTGGACGCCCGCAGCGCCTCGCTGGAGGAGGCCTTCCTCGCCATCGCCTCCGAGGCGGCCCACCAGGCCCCGCCGCAGGGCCCCGCCGCCCCCACCCGTACCGCCCGCCGCCGCCTGATCGGATCCGCCCGATGACCACCGCCGCCGCCACCACCGCCACCGCCGCCACCGCCGCCACCGGCCCGCAGAGCACCGCCACACGCCGGCTGCTCGCCCTGGGCCGGGCCGAGGCCACCCTGCTGCTGCGCAACCGCACCGCGCTGTTCACCGCGCTGGTACTGCCGCTGCTGCTGGTCTTCTCCCTGCGGGGCGTCCTCGCCCAGCAGGCCGAGTCCAACCCCGGGCTGGACGTCGACTCGCTGCTGGTCTACGGCGCGGTGGGGATGATCCTGGCCTTCGTCGTCTACTACAACCTGACCGCCGCCTACGTCGCCCGGCGCGGCGAGCTGGTCCTCAAGCGGCTGCGCACCGGCGAGGCCCGGGACATCGAGATCATGCTCGGCACCGCCGTCCCCTCGCTCGCGCTCGGGCTGCTGATGGCCGCCGTGATCGGGGTCGGCGGCAGCGTCGGCCTGCACCTGGCGGTGCCGGTCAACCCGCTGCTGGTGCTGGTCGGCCTGGTGCTGGTGCTGGCCACCATGATCGCCTTGGCCGCGCTGTCCAGCGCCTTCACCAAGACCGTGGAGAGCGCCGGCATCACCACCCTGCCGGTCATGCTGATCATGCAGTTCGGCTCCGGACTGTTCATCCCGCTGGAGGTGATGCCCGCGCAGCTCGCCGACGCCTTCCGCCTGCTGCCGACCACCCCGGCCTTCCAGCTGGTCCGGGTCGGCTGGTTCGGCACCGACGGCTCGGCCGCCGCCACCGGCTTCGTCGGCTCCTGGGGCGCCGCCGCCCCGCACCTGGTCACCGGCGCGGTCTGGCTGGGCCTGGCGGTCTGGGGCGCGGTGCGGTACTTCCGCTGGGAACCCCGCCGCTGACGCTCCGATGGGTCCGAAGGAGTCCCCGCTGTCCACCTCTGATAGGAAGGCTGCGACACGACCATGATCGAGCGGGGGGCAAGTCGATGGTCCGGGGGCCGATCCGCCGCTGGAAGGGCTACGGAAAGCCGCAGCGCGCCGAACTGTACTTCCGCTGGTCGCTCTACCTGATGGCGTTCTTCACACTGCCGATCAGCCTGCTGGCCAGTGCCGCCTCCGCGAGCCGACCGGGTTCGGAGACCGTCCTCCGGGTCGCCCTGGTGCTCACCCTGGCCTCGGTCCTGGTGACCCTCCGGGCGTACCGCACCTCGCTCGACCACTACCTGAAACGGCCCACCGATCACCGGCGCTGGCTGATCGTCAACACGGTGCTCACGGTGAGCGGATCCTGGGCCCTCCTGCTGCTCGGCCCGTCCTCCGGAGGAGACGCGAACCCCCACGGTCCGCCGTTCACCGCGGTGATCGCCGCCGCCCTGGCGGGGTCCGCGGTCGGCCCGCTGAGCGTCGGCCTGCCGCTGTCGTGGGTCTGGGCGGCCGGGCCCGGCCTGCTGCTCCTGATCACCCCCGCGCTACTGCTGGCGGGAGTCGCCCCCTCCACCACGGCGGGATGGCTGGTGGGCGCGATCATCGGCACGGTCGTCCTGAGCGCCAGCTGCCGCAGCTTCGCCTGGCTGACCGCCATCGTCTGGGAGCTGGACGGCGCCCGCGAGGCGCAGTCCCGGCTGGCCGTCGCCGAGGAGCGGCTGCGCTTCTCCCGCGACCTGCACGACGTGATGGGCCGCAACCTCACCACCATCGCGCTGAAGAGCGAACTCGCCGTCCAGCTCGCCCGCCGGGGCCGGCCGGAGGCCGCCGAGCAGATGGCCGAGGTGCAGAAGATCGCCCAGGAGTCGCAGCGCGAGGTCCGCGACGTCATCCGCGGCTACCGCACGGCCGACCTGCACGCCGAGGCGATCGGCGCCCGCGCCGTGCTGCGCTCCGCCGACGTCGCCTGCGAGATCGACCTCGGCGAGCAGGCCGACGAGCTGCCGCCGAGGGTCCAGTCGGTGTTCGGCTGGGTGATCCGCGAGGCCACCACCAACGTGCTCCGGCACAGCGAGGCCGGCCGCTGCCTGATCCGGCTGAGCCGGGAGGACGGCCACGCGGTGCTGGAGCTGGAGAATGACGGGGTGCCCGCCGTGCCGCTCCCCTCCCAGGGCGGCGGCACCGGGCTGAACGGGCTGCGCGAGCGGCTCGCCGCCCACGACGGCGAGCTGACCGTCACGCCCGCCGAGGGGGGCGTCTTCCGGCTCCTCGCCACCGTCCCGCTGCGCCCCGGAGAGGCCCCGTGATGACCGACCCCACCGCACCCGTCCGCGTCCTGCTCGCCGACGACGAGCACCTGATCCGGGGCGCGCTGGCCGCGCTGCTCTCGCTGGAGGACGACCTCGACGTGGTCGCGCAGGCCGGCTCCGGGCCGGAGGCGCTGGCGATGGCGCGGGCGCACCGGCCGGACGTCGCGGTGCTGGACCTGCAGATGCCGGGCAAGGACGGCATCGAGGTGGCCGCCGAGCTGCGCCGGCTGCTGCCGGACTGCCGCTGCATGATCGTCACCGGCCACGGCCGCCCCGGCTACCTGAAGCGGGCGCTGGAGGTCGGGGTGCGCGGCTTCCTGCCGAAGACCGTCTCGGCCGCCGACCTGGCGGGCATCATCCGCACCGTGCGCTCCGGCGGCCGGTACGTGGACCCGGAGCTGGCGGCGGACGCGATCAGCACCGGGGAGACCCCGCTGACCCCGCGCGAGACGGACGTCCTGGAACTGGCCGCCGACGGCACCTCGATCGCCGAGATCGCCGAGCGGGCCTCGCTCTCCCAGGGCACCGTCCGCAACTACCTGTCCTCGGCGGCCGGCAAGCTGGGCGCGGAGAACCGGCACGCGGCGGTGCGGATCGCCCGCGAGCACGGCTGGATCTGAGCCCGGCCGCCGCCCGCGGGCGCTCCGGACGGCTCAGGCCCAGGTGGTCCCGGTCAGCCGCTCGTACACCTCGATGTACTTGGCGCGGGTCCGCTCGACCACCTCGGCGGGCAGCGCCGGCGGCGGCTGCTCGCTGTAGCGGTCCCAGCCGGAGGCCGGGGAGACCAGCCAGTCGCGGATCAGCTGCTTGTCGAAGGAGGCCTGCGAGCGGCCGGGCTCGTACTCGTCGGCCGGCCAGTAGCGGGAGGAGTCCGGGGTGAGCACCTCGTCGCCGATCACCAGCTCGCCGTCCAGCAGGCCGAACTCGAACTTGGTGTCGGCCAGGATGATGCCGCGCTCGCGGGCGATGTCCCGGGCCCGGGCGTAGACGTCCAGGGTGGTGCGGCGCAGCCGGTTCGCCAGCTCGGCGCCGATCCGGCGGGCGGTCTCCTCGTAGGGCACGTTCTCGTCGTGCTCGCCGACCTCGGCCTTGAGCGCCGGGGTGTAGATCGGGGCGGGCAGCTCGGAGCTGTTCTCCAGGCCCTCCGGCAGCGCGATGCCGCAGACCGTACGGCTCTCCTCGTACTCGGTCAGGCCGGAGCCGGCCAGGTAGCCGCGGGCGACCGCCTCGACCGGGATCATCTCCAGGCTCTTGCAGACCAGCGTGCGGCCCTTCCAGTCGGCGGGGGCGCCGGCCGGGACCTCGGTGGAGATCACGTGGTTGGGGACGATGTCGGCGATCCGCTCGAACCACCACAGCGAGAGCTGGGTGAGGATGCGGCCCTTGTCGGGGATCTCGTTCGGCAGCACCCAGTCGTGGGCGGACGTCCGGTCACTGGCCACCATGACCAGTTCACCCGACTCGGTGCGGTAGAGGTCGCGCACCTTGCCGGTGTGCAGGTGGACCAGGCCGGGTACCTGGACCGGCTCGGGCTTGGTGACAAATCCGCTCAAGGTGTCTCAGTCCTCAGGGGTCGTTCGCGGCGTGGGGCACTGCGAAAGGGGAGGTCACTGCCCCCGCAGTCTTTCACGCCCGCCGGACGGCGGACTTTCCGGTGGACCTCAGTTCTTGCAGAGCCGGTCCAGCAGGTTGGCGGTGGCCCGCTGGATCCGCTCGTCGGTCAGCCCGGGGCGCCCCAGCGCGGGCGACCAGGCGAAGGTGCCGGCCGCGAAGACGTACGCGCCGCTGGGCGCCCGGTACAGCGAGGTCTCCTGGTAGCGGGTGCGGCCCGCCAGGTCCCGGTACGGGGAGTGCGCCAGCAGCACCCGCTCGGTGTGCTCGGGCAGCGCCACCTTGGGGTAGTAGCGGTCGGCCTCGCCGGCCACCAGGCCCGGCAGCTCGTCGCCCTCCCGCAGCCCGGTGCCGTCCCAGAGCCAGTGCGCGGTGTGCCGGGCGACCAGCGGCACGGGCGCGGCGACCCGGCCCGAGTACTGCACCCCGAGCAGGTGCTGCTCGGGCTCCCCCGCGTCCCGCCACAGCGCGCTGGAGGCGCCGGACACCCCGGCCGCCGGGCTGCCGGGCCGGACCTTCTGCCGCTTGCGGCAGTTGAGCAGCCGGTTGGGCTCACCGGAGGCGGCGGCGGTCAGCTCGACCCGCCAGTACATGGTGTTGGCGGAGAGGAACACCAGCGAGGTGCCGCCGTCCCTGGCCCGCTCGGCGGCCCGGCGCATCGGCGCGGACCAGTACTCGTCGTGGCCGGGGAAGACCAGCGCCCGGTGCCGGGACGGGTCGACCAGCCCGGCGTGCAGGTCGGTGGCGGTGGCGTAGGACAGGTCGTAGCCGTAGCGCTCGGCCCAGCGGATGAAGTCGTACGCGTGGCCGACGTGCAGCGGCAGCCCGGCGGTGGCGTGCGGGCGGTCGAAGGAGACCGTGACGGCCGCCTCCGGCTCGCCGACCAGGCCGCCCCGGCCGTCCCAGGCGTGGTAGAGGCTGGCGCCGGTGCGGCCGTCCTCGGGGAACAGGTTGTACGCCTGCCAGGTCACGTCCGGGAGCACCAGGAGCAGCTCGGCGGTGTGCCCCTGGTCCTCGAAGTCCCGGACCGTGAAGGGGATGTGGCTGCGGTGCAGCATGTCGGCGGTGGTCAGCACGGCGACGTACGAGCCGGGCTTCCAGTGCACCGGGACCTGCAGCCGCCAGGAGTGCCACCAGTGGTGGCAGGAGACCGTCCGGTCGGCCACCATCGGGGCGGGCTGGGCGAGGCCGGCGATCAGCGGGCTGGAGGTCATGTGGCGGGCGCCGTCGCCGCCGTAGTGGCCGATCCGGTAGACGTCCACGGTGAACTCGCGGGGCGGGTTGACGGTGACCCGGAGGTCGACCGAGCCGCCGGGGCGGATCACCCCGGCCGAGGCGAAGCCCTTGATCTGCTGGTCCACGTCGTTGGCGCTCTGCGGGGTGCCGACCGGCGGCTTGGGCCGGGCGCCGGCGGTCAGCGGCTGCTGGCCGGGCGCGTCCACCGAGACGTACCAGGGGACGGCGCCCTCCGCCCCGGCGAGGTACTGGTCCGGGCTGCGCAGCCAGGGCAGCGGGCCCTGGCCGAAGGGGTCGGAGACGCTGTAGGCGTGCGTTCCGGACTCCCAGCGGCGGTTGAGTTCGGTGCCCACGCGCCCCTCCCAGTGCCCTTCCGTGACTCCTCGCTCACCCGAGGCCCCGGTTGGCACGTGCCCCCCGGATGTGCGTGCGGTCCAATACACCACAGAGTGCTGGCACTCCGTCACCCTCCGGTGCCAATTGGTGCCGGGAATCTCGCGGCCGGTCCGGAGGGGGCTTCCGGCCTGCGAAGACGACCGGCGGCCGGCCGGCCCGGGGGCGCGTGCGGGGGTGCCGAGCGCCGTCCCACCCGTCACAGCCGTACGGGTTTCTCCAACCGGACGTCGGCGGCGTCCAGCCAGGCGCGCAGCGGGCCGTCCTGGCCCTGCTCGACGGCCTGGGCGACCGGTCCGGCCAGGTCGGTGCGGCGGACCCCGCCGAGCTGCAGCACCGGGCCGTCCAGCCAGTCCAGGCCCGGGGCGCCGCCGGCGGTGTCCACGGCCGCGCAGCAGACCATCGCGGTGACGTGGTCGACCAGCAGGTCACGGCCGGTGCGGTCGGGTTCGAGCAGCGGGGCCGGGGCGGTGGTCCGGGCCAGCTGGGCGGCGAGGGCGGCGGCCAGCCGCTCGCCGTCGCCCTCCGCGAGCCGGACCAGCAGCCGGGTGAGGGTCGGGGCGCCGGGGCGGGACTGCGGGGCGAGCCGGTCCAGGGCGGACTGCAGGGTGGCGGCACCCGCCCGCCAGCCGGCGTCCACCACCTCGGCCGGGTAGTCGGCCCACTCCAGCTCGTGCCAGGCGCCGGCCGCCGGGCGGCCGAAGAACAGGTCGGCGGCGAGCCGGGAGACCGCCCGGTCGACGGTGCCGGGCTCCTCCAGCAGGTCGCAGGCGGGGCGGTCGCCGAGCCGGCTGCCGTAGCCGTCCGCCAGCCGGTCGCGGCGGGACAGCTCGGTGAGCGCGGCGACCACGCCGGCGTTGAGGTGGGCGGGGTGGCGGCCGAGCCGCCAGGCGGGCAGCGCGACCCGGGTGAGCAGGCGGTCCCAGCCCGCGTAGGCCAGGCCGACCTGCTCCTGGGCGGCGATCCGCAGGCCGTAGTCGACCGCCCTGGCCTGCTCGGAGGCCCAGCTCGCGACGGAGCGCTCCAGCTCGGCGGAGTGGCCGCGGCAGGCGGCGAGCAGGCGGCGGGTGATCCGGCGGGTGATCCGGTCGGCGAGCCCGGCCGGGCCGCGCCGGGGCGGCCGGGGCGGGGCGGCCAGGGTGCCGCCGCCCAGGCCGGGGGCGGCGCCCCGACCGGAGTCCAGACAGGCGTCCAGGCTGCGCAGGAAGCGGCGGGCGGCGGCGATCTCCGGGTCGGCGGAGGCGCCGGTGCCGGCCACCACCGGGGCGAGCAGGGCCCGCAGCTCGCCGGCCCGCATCCACCAGAGGAAGGGCGAGCCGATCACCAGCACCGGGGCGGGCGCCTCGGGGTGCGGCCGCAGCGGGCCCGGCCGGACGGCCGGCGGGACGTCCTCCAGCCAGCTGTCGCAGTCCGGTGTGAGGGCGACCGCGGAGGGCGCGGGGACGTCCAGCCGGTCGGCCAGCTCGTCGATCAGCCGGTACAGCTCCGGGGCCGCGGTGCGGTCCAGCGGGACGGCGGGGGTCCGGGGCGGCTCGGCCCGGCGCAGCGCGCGGGCGGTCAGCCCGGCGACCAGCAGGGTCAGCGCGGCGACCGCGCCGACCGCCCAGCGGGCGGCGTCCCAGCCGGCCGCGTCGGCGGCGCCGGGCGCGCCGATCCGGCCGGTGAACCGGCCGGCGAGCAGGACCACCGCCACGGCGGCGGGCAGGACGGCGGCGGCCCGGGCGAGACCTCGGACCCGCAGCACCGCCTGGGCGTGAGCGCGCGCGGTGTCGACAGCGGCCATACGGTGCGGCACCCCCTTCGGAGTCCTCGGGCGCCCTGTTACGGGCCCTGAGCCGACTCGAAACGATCAGTTCCGACCGGGAAGCGGAGGCGTCCGATCCCGGTAGTGCATGCTGCGTGGCGCTACTGACATTTTCGACGCCCCGGTCCGGGTCGTCGTTCCGGATCGCCCCGGTTTCCACTCGTCCCGGTGACGCCGCCCGGATTCCGGACGCCGCGACCGGTCCGGTGCGAAGCACCCGGCGACCGCCCGGCCGGACGCCGTCCAGCATCCCCCCGCGAAAGCGCCGCTACCCGGCGGCGACCCCGGCGCACGGGCCCCGCGCGCTGCGATCCAGCGCACCATAAGGCCGGGCGCCCCGTTACGTCAGCCGGATGCGGGTGCTGTCACCCGATGGGCTGGAATCCGTCGACCGAACGGTGCGTCCGCCCCGTGCACCACTCCGGTCCCGAAACGCCGGGGGCGCTGCGTCCATGGGGGTTGGTTCCCCACGGCACGCAGCGCCCCCGGCGCGGCTGAACTTCCCTACGCGGTGGCCGCCTTCAGCGCGATGTCGGTGCGGTGCTGGCCGCCCTTGAGCGAGATCCGGTCCACGGCGGCGTACGCGCGCTCGCGCGCCTCGGCCAGGTCGGCGCCGGTCGCGGTGACCGACAGGACGCGGCCGCCGGCGCTCAGCACCTGCCCGTCCTCGCCCGTCGTCGTCCCGGCGTGCAGCACGAAGGCGGTGCCGTCCGCCTCGGCCTCGGCCAGGCCCTCGATCGGGTCACCGGTGCGCGGCGCGGCCGGGTAGCCCTCGGCGGCGACGACCACGGTGACGGCCGCCCCCTCGTCCCAGCGCAGCGGCTCCAGCTGGTCCAGGGTGCCGGTGGCGGCGGCCAGCAGCACGGCCGCCAGCGGGGTGCGCAGCCGGGCCAGCACGACCTGGGTCTCCGGGTCCCCGAAGCGGGCGTTGAACTCGATCACCCGGGTGCCGCGGGAGGTGAGCGCCAGGCCCGCGTACAGCAGGCCGGAGAACTCGGTGCCGCGGCGGCGCAGCTCGTCCACGGTCGGCTGCAGGACGGTCTCCAGGACCTCCTCGACCAGACCGGCGGGCGCCCACGGCAGCGGCGAGTAGGCACCCATGCCGCCCGTGTTGGGGCCCTCGTCGCCGTCCAGCGCGCGCTTGAAGTCCTGCGCGGGCTGCAGCGGGACGACGGTGGTGCCGTCGGTGATCGCGAACAGCGAGACCTCGGGGCCGTCCAGGAACTCCTCGATGACCACGCGCTCGCAGGAGGCGGCGTGCGCCAGCGCGGCCTCGCGGTCGGAGGTGACCACGACGCCCTTCCCGGCGGCCAGCCCGTCGTCCTTGACCACGTACGGGGCGCCGAAGGCGTCCAGCGCCTCGGCCGCCTCGGCGGGGGTGGTGCAGACGTAGGAACGGGCGGTGGGGACGCCGGCGCCGGCCATCACGTCCTTGGCGAAGGCCTTGGAGCCCTCCAGCCGGGCGGCCGCCGCGGACGGGCCGAACACCGGGATGCCGGCGGCGCGCACGGCGTCGGCCACGCCGGCGACCAGCGGGGCCTCCGGGCCGACCACCACCAGGGCGGCGCCGAGCCGCCCGGCCAGAGCGGTGACCTGGGCACCGTCCAGCTGGTCGACCGGGTGGACCGTCGCCACCTGTGCGATCCCGGCATTGCCCGGGGCACAGTGCAGCTCGGTCACGGCGGGATCTTGGGACAGAGAGCGGCACAGGGCGTGTTCGCGGGCGCCGCCGCCGATGACGAGGACCTTCACGCCTCGCAAGCGTAGTCGGTGGCCCGTTCCGGCCGCCCTCCGGTCCCGTCGGATCCTCCAGGAGAAGAGGTCGGTACGCCGACGATGCCGGAGGATCCTCCAAACCCGGAGGGGCCCTGGGAACGGTGCGTGCACGGGTCACGACCGCGGGTCACCGGACCCTCGCTCGGACGGGTGAAATCTCGCCGGGCCCCGCAACTCGCTCACCTCGGGTTCCGGTGGCCGAAACCGGTAACGATCAACCGCGAAGGTCCCCCACGGTCAGCCATTTGGCGGTAAGAAGTGCTGTTGGACAACCACCGGCGGACAGCACGTCAGCCGATGCGCCGACAGACCCAGCCGCCCGCCCGCCACAGGGAGCCCCACAGGTGAGCCAGCCGGAAATGCAGCCCGAGGAGAGTGCCTGGGGCAAGGAGATCGGCGAGGAGGACCCGCCCGCCGCCGCCGTGGTCCGGCGGGCCTCCACCCGCCACCGGGCCGATCTGAGCACCCGCCAGTTCCCGCTCGGGGACTGGGGCGAGCCCGCCGAGCGGCTGGAGGAGCTCTACCGCTGGTCCGAGGAGCGGGCGGTCGAGGCGATCGAGTGGTACCGCCGGGACCGCGTCTGGAAGCGCCGGTGGGCCCGACTGCTGCGCTTCACCGCGGCCGGTTTCGCGGTGGCCGGGGTGACCGCCCCGCTGGTCGACCTGACCGGCAGCTTCGCGCACGGCACCAGCTGGGGCTACGTCGGCCTGGCGCTCTCCGCCGCCTGCTTCGGCGCCGACCGGGTCTTCGGCCTCACCTCCGGCTGGATGCGGGACGTCTCCACCGGGCAGGCCCTGCAGCGCCGGCTGGAGGCCTTCCAGTTCGACTGGGCGTCGGAGTGCGTGCGCGAGGTGCTCGGCCCGACCGAGGGCACCGCGGGCGAGGCCGCCGAGCGCTGTCTGGGCGTGCTGCGCCGGTTCTGCGAGGACGTCTCGGACATGGTCCGCTCCGAGACCTCGGAGTGGATGCTGGAGTTCCGCGCCTCGATGACCCAGCTGCCCACCCAGGCCCCCGGGAGCTGGGGCGGGCGCACCGAGCCGGGGGTGGGCGCCCAGGTGCGGGTGCTGCCGCCGCCGGGCACCCGGCCCACCATGCCGCGCCAGCGGCCGCCGGAGGGGCCGCTGCGCTAGCGGGCGCCGGAGGGGCCGCTGCGCTAGCGGGCGCCGGGGCTCCGAGCGGGCGACGGGAGTTCGGAGGGGCCTACGCGAAGACGATCATCGAGCCCTGGGTGACGCTCCTGGTCGCCGCCGCGTACAGGCCCGACCAGGCGTGCCGCTCCCGGGCGAAGGGGTGCACGTCGTCGATCGGCGGCCCGAACGGCTGCTCCAGGCCGGTCGGGCCGAGCGGCCGCGTCGGGTTCGGCGGGTTGAGCGGGTCGATGCCCAGCGCCGGTGCCACGGCATGGAGTTCGCGCAGCAGCCCGTGGCTGGAGCCGAGCGGGCCGCCGGTGGCGAGCAGCGCGTCGTCCACCAGCGGCACCGCGAAGTCGATCGGGACGTACGCGCCCGCGTGGTCGAAGTGCCAGACCAGGTGCGACTGTTCGGCACTGCTCTCGAACATCTCCAGCAGCTGCTCGTAGTCGCCGCCGAGCGCGTCGACCGGGGTGATGTCCAGGCCGGTGAGGCCCAGCAGGTAGGCGCGGCGCAGGAAGTGCAGCGAGTCGTAGTCGAACGCGGCTATCGGCTCGACCGCACCGCTGAGACCCGGGACGTACTCGTAGACCGGCACCTCGGGCAGCCCGCGCGAGGTCAACACCGCGTTGTAGAGGGCTAGATCGTCCCGGAAGGGGTTGTCGGGGCTGTGGCTCAGCACGTCCACCAGCGGGACGAGCCAGAGGTCGCAGGCCATGGCCGGCAGTTCCTCTCCGGGCGGCGGGGGATCGCCCGCGGGGCGGGACGACGACGGGGGCGCAGTCGGCACCCGGAGGACCCTTTCGCGGGCGCCCGGTCCGACGCCCGCCCACCCTACCGGCCCGGCGCCGCGTGCGGATCGGGCCGTCCCCGCTGGGCCTCGGAGGGCGGGGAGGACAGCCGCCGGCCGAACCGGCCGTACGGCACCGAGCGGGGCTGCGGCACCAGACCGAGGCCCAGTCCCAGCTCGCGGCCGAGCTCCCGGCCGACCTCGTCGCCGCGCAGCGGCCGCTCGTCGCGGCCGTCGGGCCCGGTGGCACGGTGGGCGGCGGGCTCTCCGGCCCGGTCGGCGGCGCCCCCGGCGGCGGGTTCCGGCGCGGGCGCGGACTCCGGGGCCGAGGGATCGACGGCGCCGGCCGGCGGCAGCGCCCCGGTGGTCTCCTCGAGCAGCCCCAGCACCGTGACCGACTCCAGCGGCTGCCCGGCCAGCTCGGCCAGCAGCCGGGCGGTGGACAGGTTGTACTCGCAGATGATCCGGTGCGCGCCGGCCAGGTCGTGCGCCTCGATCGCGCCGACCAGGTCCAGGTGGCGGTCCCAGCAGACCCCGCCCAGGCCGGGCATCTCCCGCAGGTAGGGGGCGGCGAACATCCAGGACTGCACCCGCAGCCAGTCCAGGTAGTCGGCGATCCGGCGGTTGCCGAGCAGTCCGGCGACCTCCTGCCAGAACCGGCGGTCGCAGCCCACCATCACGTCCAGGTTCCCGGCCCGGGCGGCCCGGACGGCCGCGTCGGCCCGCCGGCGCAGCGAGGGCAACCGGCTGAGGTCGGGCAGGGCCCGGCGGGTGGTGAACTGCCGGTGGAAGCTGTCGGTGAGCAGGACCCGGGACTCGAAGATCTCCAGGAAGTCGTCCCAGCCCAGCTCGGGCACGGTGAAGCCGCGGTGGTGCTCGGCCCGCAGCAGCCCCTGCGCGCCGAGGTCGACCAGCGCCTCGCGGGCCGGGGTCGCGGAGACCCCGTACAGCTCGGCGATCTCCTTGACGGTGAAGTTGCGGCCGGCCGCCAGTCGGCCGGCCATCATCTCCTCGCGCAGGGCGCCGGCGATCTGCTCGCGCAGGCTGTTGCGGTGGATGACGGGACGGGGGGAGTCGCCTGTGCCGTTGCCAGGCATGGGCGCGACCTCCTCGGGCGGGCCGACCGGGCCGACCTTCGGGCCGGCGGGAACACGACGAGTGCTCATCTTCTCAAACCCGTCGGGGCCGGGTCGGAACCAACCCTCCGGTACGGCCGGGGACCCGGCCCGGTTCAGCGCTGGACCGGCGCCGGGATACCCAGCAGGCGGTCCCGCAGCACCGGGAACTCCTCCCGCGCCTTGGCCACCTCGGCCGGGTCGAACTCGACCGTCAGCACCTGCTCCTCCGTCCCCGCCTCGGCCAGCACCCGGCCCCACGGGTCCACCACGACGCTGTGCCCGGCCTGCTCCACCCCGGCGTGCGTCCCGGCGGTGTTGCAGGCCAGCACGAAGGCCTGCTCCTCCACCGCCCGCGCCCGGGCCAGCAGCGTCCAGTGCTCGCGCCGCCGGGCCGGCCAGGCCGCCGGAACCACCAGCAGCTGCGCACCGGCGTCCAGCAGCGCCCGGAACAGCTCCGGGAAGCGCAGGTCGTAGCAGGTGGCCAGGCCCAGCGTGGCGAAGTCGGTGGGCGCGGTCACGATCTCCTGCCCGGCGCCCATCACCACCGCCTCGCCGCTGTCGAAACCGAAGCGGTGGATCTTGCGGTAGGTGTGCACCAGCTCGCCGTCCGGCGAGAACAGCATCGAGGTGTTGTAGATCGGCCCGTCCGGATCCCGTTCGACGATCGAACCGGCGTGCAGCCAGACCCCGGCGGCCCGGGCGGCCGCCGCCATCGCGTCCGAGGTGGGCCCGTCCAGCGTCTCCGCGCCGTCCGACCAGAGGTCGTAGGCGAAGCCGCCGAGCGGCCACAGCTCCGGCAGCACCACCAGGTCGGCGCCCTGTTGCGCCCGCACCAGTGCCGCCGCCCTGGCCCGCCGCTCGGCGGGCGGCTCGGCGTCGGAAACCGCGAGTTGGATCAATGAAGCGCGCACAGTACCACCGTCCACCGCAAGAGACCTACGATCGTCACCCGAAAGCGCTGCCCAGCTGTCTCCCGGCAGCGTAACGTGCGGTTAGCGTGCGCGCCCGGAAGCCGGACCAACCCGGCCGGCGGTGACGCCGGGGCGCAGGTGGCAAGGAAGCTGACGGAGGGCCGGAGATTCCCGTGACGGACAACCAGACCGTGCAGGCTTACACCGAGGCGTGGACCCAGAGCATCGAGTCCATATCGGAGCTGGTCGCCCCCCTTCCCGAGGGTTCCTGGAACCGGGCCACCGAGTGCCCGGGCTGGTCCGTACGGGACGTCGTCTCGCACGTCATCGCGGTCGAGTCCGAGCTGCTCGGCGACCCGCGCCCGATCCACTCGCTGCCGCGTGACCTCCGTCACGTGACCACCGAGTTCGCCCGCTACGTCGAGCTGCCGGTCGACAAGCGCCGCTGCCACACCGCACTGGAGATGACCAGCGAGCTGGAGTACACGATCATCCGCCGCTCCCGCGCCCTGCGGAACGCCAAGCAGACGCCCGACGAGCCGGTGCGCTGGCCGGCCGGGCCGCTCGCCCGGGACGTCCCGTACCACGAGCTGCTGCGGATGCGGGCCTTCGACGTCTGGGTGCACGAGCAGGACCTCCGCCGGGCCCTGGACGCCCCCGGCAACCTGGACGCCCCGGCCGCCCTGATCACCCGCGACCTGCTGCTGGAACTGCTGCCCAAGGCCGTCGCCAACAAGGCCGGCGCCCCCGCCGGAACCGCCCTGGTGCTCGACGTCACCGGCCCGGTCGAGTTCCTGCGCACCGTCCGGGTGGACGCCACCGGCCACTGCACCGTGGACGAGTCGATCAGCCTCGCCCCCGACGTCCAGCTCTCCATGGGCTGGGAGACGTACCTCCGGCTCGCCTGCGGCCGCGGCCGTCCCGGGCCGGTGTCGGTCGAGGGCGACAAGGAGCTGGCCGACCGGGTCCTGGCGAACTTCTCCGTGACCATCTGAGACCAACCGGCGCCCACCACCCGGCGTACACGCACGGCCGCACGCCGGGTCGGCACCACTCGTGCTGGTGCGGTCGAGCTTCCCGGTCACCGGGCAGCCGATCAGGGTCGTGATGATCGACGGTGCGCCGTGGTTCGTCACGACTGACGTGTGCCAAGTGCTGGGGCGCGGCAACGCGGCGCAGGCCGTGAAGGGGCTGGATGATCACCAGCACCGCACCGTCGACATGCGATCCGTAACTGTCACCAAAAGTGATAGTCACGACGTTTCCGCAGGTCGGAAACTGTACAGCCACGCGAATCCGTACCTGCGCGTGATGAACGAAGGAGGTCTGTACACGCTGCTGATGCGGTCCAACAAGGCGTCCTCCAAACCCGTCCGGGACTGGGTCACCGAAGAGTTGCTCCCGTCCATCCGCCGCGGGGACACCGACGTCCCCACCCAGCGGGGGCGGATGGCGGAGACCCTCGCCGAGGCGATCGGCCGGCAGGTGCAGGTCGTCGCGGAGATCGACCACGAGGACTGGCCCGGGCTGACCGTCCACTCCGACGGGACGGTCCACTGCGGTCACGGGGAGATGGTCCTCCACCTGCCGAGCCGGGAGGAGGACAGCGGGCCACCGTTCGGGGCGTACTTCGCCTGCCCGGGCGGGGAGCGGGTCGGCATCCGGGGCAGCCGGATCGTCCCCGGCTGCCCGAAGCTGAAGCTGGTGGACCTGATCCGTCTGCACCGCGGAGCACGGACCGCCCCCCGCACCGGGTCGGTCCCCGGGCCGATGCGAGCGGAACTCCATGGGGCCCGCATCTTCGGGACGCCACGGCAGATGGCCGTTTTCCTGCGGGAGTACGGCCGCTGACGCCCGCTGCCGTCGCTTCCGGCGAGGGGAAACGCGTCCTCGCCGGTGGGGAACGCTAGGCGGTGATCCTCCGGCGCAGTCGGAGGATCATCAGCGTCCCCAGCGCCAGGGGGACGTACTGCCAGCAGAATGCCCAGCGGAAGGCATCGGCCGGGTAGCCGTCGGTGCCTTCCGGGGTGAGGGCGTCCAGCAGGACGCCGACGCCGAAGAGGGTGATCATCGTGCCGATGAAGCCGCCCATGTTGACGATCCCGGAGGCGGTGCCGAGCCGCTCCGCGGGGTTCCGTGAGCGCGCGTAGTCCAGGCCGACGAGCGAGGCCGGGCCGTTGCTGCCCATCACCAGGATGATTCCGACCAGCAGCCACACCGGTGGGTGCCCGCCGGGCCAGGCGAGCACCAGGGCCCAGCCGAGCCCGGTGGTGGCGATGACGGTGAGGACGATCGGCATCCTGGCCCGCGCGGTGCGGGAGAGCAGTCGGCCGAAGAGGAACCCGAAGCTCATGTTGCTGAGCACCAGCAGGGTCAGCAGTCCGCCGGCCCCGGCCCTGGACATGCCCTGCGCCTGCACCAGGTAGGGCAGGCCCCAGAGCAGGCCGAAGGCGTTGCCGGGGAACTGGGTGGTGAAGTGGATCCAGAGCCCGAGCCGGGTGCCGGGTTCCCGCCAGCAGTCCCGGAGCTGCCGGCCGACCCCGGGCCGTTCCCGGTGCTCCACCGGCCGGATCGGTTCCGCCGCCACCGGGGACTCCCGGAGGAAGAGCGCGACCAGCGCGAACACCGCGACGCCGAGCAGCGCGATCGCGGCGAAGGTCGGCGTCCAGCCCTCGCTGTGCAGTGCCTGGGCGAGCACCACCGTGGTGATCAGGTTGCCGCCCATCCCGGCCAGGCCGGTCAGCTGGGCGACGAAGGGGTTCTTCGCCGCCGGGAACCAGCGGGCGGCGATCCGCAGCACGCTGATGAAGGTCATCGCGTCGCCGCAGCCGAGCACCGCCCGGGAGGCCAGTGCGGGGGCGAAGGAGGAGCTGAACGCGAAGGCCAGCTGGCCGGTGCTCAGCAGCACGACCCCGAGCAGCAGCACCCGGCGCGGCCCGAAGCGGTCGACCAGCAGGCCGACCGGGACCTGCATGGCCGCGTAGACCAGCACCTGGAGGATCGAGAAGGTGGAGAGCGCCGAGGCCCCGATCCCGAAGCGGTCGGCCGCGTCGAGTCCGGCCACACCCAGGCTGGTGCGGTGGATGACCGCCAGGACGTAGACGCTGACGCCGACGGACCAGGCCAGCCAGGCCGCGCGGCCACCGGGCGGCACGGGCTGCGCGGACTGCGCGGACTGCGCGGACTGCGCGGGCGCAGGAGCGGTCGCGGGGGCGGCCGGGGGCGCAGGAGCGGCCGGGGGCTCGGCGGCGGTTCGGGGAGCGGGGGCGGACAGGGGCGCGACTGAACGGGCGGGCTCCACGGTCATAGTGCGACCAGACTAGTCATCCCATGATTGGACGCCCAGGGCGGGGTTCGGTCGTACGGACGCGAACCCGTGCCCCCTCGGGCCCGCGGATCCGCCGGTGCGCTCCCCCGGCCCCGCGGGGCTCGACCGGCCTCAGCCGGCCAGCGTCCAGGACACCGACCGGGTCATGTAGCGGTCCCGGAAGGCCTCGTCCCGCACCCAGTCGGTGGTGTCCCGGACGGTCGCCGTCACGGTGGCCGTCCGGCCCGGGGCCAGCTCCAGCTGCGCGGTGTCCAGCCAGGAGCCGTCGGGCGACTGCGGCGTCACCGGGGTCCCGTCCACCTTCCACTCGACCTTCAGCTGCCGCGGCCCGGTCAGCGGCAGCGGCCGGACGTCGAGCCGGGGCCGGCCGCTCACCTCGCCGGGCGCCGGGCGGGGGGTGTCGGTCGGCCGGACCTTGCGGTACAGCTCCTCGATGATCGCCTCGCGCGAGGGCAGGTTGTACGCGCTGCCCAGGGTGCGCATGACCGAGTCCTGGGTCGGCCGGTACAGGCCGTTGGCGCTGCGGTACGCCCCGACCACGCCGGCGCCGTCCGGGGACTCGGCACCCAGCCAGCGCCACCACTTGGTCTGCTTCCTGCGCATGTCGTCGGCGTTGAGCGTGGAGAGGTTCGGGTAGTCGGCGTCGTCCGGGGCGCTGTCGTACTCGTCGCCGAGGTCGCCCACGGTGTGCCCGATCTCGTGCTGGATGATCCGCCCGGCGTCCTGGCTGCCGCCCGCGAGGGTGGTCACCCCGGTGCCGCCGGCCCCGCCGTACTCGGAGGAGTTGGCCAGCGCGATCAGGTACTGCGGCCCGGCGCCGTCCCCCGCGTACCGGGCGGTGGCGGCCTCGTCGGCGCAGAGCAGCCGGGCGGTGCCCTCGCACCAGAAGTGCATGCCGAGCGGGGTGCCGGGGTTGCGGCCGCGGCTCTCGGTCTCGGCTATCCCGGAGACCGGGGAGACCACCTCGACCCGCCGTATGTTGAAGAAGCCCTGATAGGTGCGGAAGGGCTCGATGTCCATCAGTGAGTGCCAGGCCTTGTCGGCCTGCTGCCGGAACAGGTCCTGCTCGTCGGCGGTGTAGCCGTCGCCGAGCAGGACCAGGGTGATCCGGTTGGCCGGGTCCCCGGTGCGGCGTATGTCGACGGTCGGGGCGGCCGCGGGTATCCGCTGGTCGGCGCGGACCGCGGTGTGCGGCGGTACCGCCCGGTCGGCGGGGGCCCCCGGGCCGATCACGCCGAACGGCGAGGGGCCGGCCAGCTCCAGGGCGGCGGGAAGCAGGGCGGTGGACACCAGCACGAGCGCGGCCAGACTCCGGACGAGACGGCCAGGGTTGCCAGGCGGCATACGGGTGCGTCCTCGGGGCTCCGGTCACCCGGCGTCGCCCGGGTGGTGGAGCGGAGACGTACCCGGACCGGCGTGTCGCCCTCACCGGCGGCCGCAAATGTCACCGACCTGGCCGAACGATCCGCATCCTCCCAGCCGTACCGGTCATACCAATCACTCCACCCGCCGGGGGCCGCGCCCGCTCACCCACCGCCGAACGCCCAGGCGCTCCCAACCTCCGAACGCCCGGACCGCCCGGAAAACCCGGGGCGCCCGGAACGCTCACCGCCTCCGGGACCCCAGCACCAGGTGGGTGCCCAGCCCGAAGAGCAGCCCCCAGAAGGCCGAGCCGATCCCGAACAGGCTCATCCCCGACGCGCTCGCCAGGAAGGTCACCACCGCCGCGTCCCGTCCGCGCTCCTCCGCGACGGCCGCCGTCAGGCTGCCCTGCAGCGAGGCCAGCAGCGCGACGCCGGCGATCACCGCGATCAGTTCCTTCGGCAGCCCCGTGAACAGGCTCACCAGCACCCCGCCGAAGCTGCCCACCAGCACGTACAGCACGCCCGAGGACATCCCCGCGACGTACCGGCGGCGCGGGTCCGGATGGGCCTCCGGGCCCGAGCAGATCGCCGCCGTGATCGCCGCCAGGTTCACCCCGGGCGAGCCGAACGGCGCCAGCAGCATCGACACCGCGCCGGTCGAGCCGATCAGCAGCCGGTCGTCCGCGCGGTAGCCGAAGGCCCGCATCACCCCGAGCCCCGGCGCGTTCTGCGAGGCCAGCGTGACGATCGTGAGCGGGAGCGCCAGTCCGACCAGGGCCGACCAGGAGAACGCCGGGACGGTCAGCACCGGCACGGTCGGCCCGCCCGAGCCCAGGTGCAGCGGCAGTCCGACGGTGAGCGCCGCCAGCACCCCGCCGACCAGCAGCGCCACCGGTACGGCGTACCGCGGCGCGAAGCGCTTGGCCAGCAGGAAGGCCGCGAAGCCACCCACCACCAGCACCGGTGCGCTGTGCACGGCACCGAAGATCCCGGCGCCGAAGGAGAACAGGATGCCCGCGAGCATCGCGTTCACGATCCCGACCGGCACCGCCCCGATCAGCCGGCCGAACCAGCCGGTCACCCCGAACAGCGTCACCACCGCCGCGCTCACCAGGAACGCCCCGACGGCCTCCCGGTACGGGTAGTCGCCCAGGCTGGTCACCAGCAGCGCGGCCCCCGGGGTGGACCAGGCGGTGATCACCGGCGTCCGGGTCCACCAGCTCAGCGTGAAGCCGCTCACCCCGCTGCCGATCGCGACGGCCCAGATCCAGGACGCGGTGTGCGCCGCGTCCAGCCGTCCGGCGGCCGCCGCGGCGAGCACCACCACCAGCGGCCCCGAGAAGGACACCGCGACGCACACCAGTCCGGCCAGCAGCGCCGTACCCGACGCGTCCCGCCGCAGCGACCGACGTTCCCCGCCCTCGATCGGCGTCGTCTCCGGTCTGATCGTCAGCTCATCCGTCATCCCGGCAGTATCCCGAAGCGCCCCTCCGAAGACTCCCGAAAAAAGTTTTGGAACCACCTGCAACCCCCGCCGGGGATGCGCGTCTATACGGATGAAGGCACGGAGAGCGAGACCGGCAGAGCCGGGGGGCGCTTCCGCTCACGAGGAGCGGAGCCGGTCGTCTTCACCCAACACACCGTCAGTCACATGACCCTGGGGAGTCACGTCATGCGCACGTCCGTTATCAACCGTTTTGCGAAGAACGACCGCGCCTTCTCCGGCCGCCGCATCGCCGTCCTGGCCGCCACCACCGTGCTCGCCGGCGGCCTCCAGCTCCTCGCCACCGACACCGCCTGGGCCTGCGGCGACGAGACCGGCGGCACCACCGCCGTCACCGCCCCGGCCGCCGACCCGGCCAAGCACGACGGCACCTACCAGTCCGGCTTCCAGATGACCCCGGACGGCCAGACCATCACCGCGGGCGGGCCCAAGGTCGAGATCGGCGTCGGCGTCACCAACTTCACCGGTGCCCCGTACCAGAACGTCTCCGCGATGCTGGCGCTGTACAACCCGAAGGGCAGCACCAACATCCAGGACTTCACGGTCGAGGTCATGAGCGGAGGCGTCTGGAAGCCCGTCGCCCTCCGCCACGGCTGCGACCCGACCCTCTTCACCGTCGTCTCCCCCGCCACCACCACCGCGCGCCTGGAGAACGGCCGGGCCGCCAACTTCGCGTTCCGCGTGGGCCTCTCCGCGAAGGCGCCGAAGGACGTGACCGAGATCCAGGTCGGTACGCTCGCCCAGGCCCCCGGCTTCCCGACCGAGGCCGGCCAGAGCCACACCTACCACGTGGCCCGAACCGCCGCCCCCGCGAAGCCCTCCGCCCCGGCCAAGCCCGCGCCCACCAAGCCCGCCGCGCCGGCCAAGGAGACCAAGAAGGCCGAGCCCGCCGCCGACAAGACCCCCGTCAAGGCCGCCGAGCCCACCACGGCGCCCGCCGCCACCCCGTCCGCCGCTCCCACCGCCGCACCGGCCACCACCGCGCCCGCGGGCACCCCGGAGCTCGCGCAGACCGGCGCCTCCTCCACCAACACCTTCCTCGCCGTCTCCTCCGCCGTGCTCCTCGCCCTCGGCGCCGGCGTCCTGATCGCCGTCCGGCGACTCCGTCCCCAGCGCTAGTCGCCGGCCGGAACCACAGAAGGGGGGCGGGCCCCCCCCGGGGGGGGGGGGGGGGGGGCGGGGGGGGGGGGGGGGGGGGGGGGGGGGGGGGGGGGGGGGGGGGGGGGGGGGGGGCGGGGGGGGGGGGGGGGGGGGGGGGGGGGGGGGGGGGGCGCGGGGGGGGGGGGGGGGGGGGCCGGGGGGGGGGGGGGGGGCCCCGGGGGGCCCCCCCCCCCCCCGGAGCCCTCGTCAGCGCCCACCCAGGCCCTCGTCAAGGCCCACCCGAGCGGTGGGCCCGTACATAAGCGGTGTTAGCGTGCCTGGTCGTGGGCGCGCCGATGGCGCGCGCCCGCCGACCCAGCTGCCCACCGGATCCCAAGGGTGCCCCGCCATGGCCAAGTTCCTGCTGAGCCTGCACGTCCTCGTCTCGGTCCTGTTCATAGGCCCGGTCGCGGTGGCCGTCAGCATGTTCCCTCGCCGGGCGAAGGCCGCGCTGGCCGCCGGGCCGGACCAGGCCGCCGACGCGGGCGTGCTGCGGGTCCTGCACCGGATCACCCAGGTCTACGCACTGCTGGGGGTCGCCGTGCCGGCGCTGGGCATCGGCCTGGCCCAGGTGATGGACGTGCTCGGGCAGTCCTGGCTGATCGTCTCGATGGTGCTCACCGCGCTCGCCGCGCTCTCCCTGCTGCTGTTCGTGCTCCCCGGCCAGCAGGCCGCCGTGGACGCGCTCGACCTCGACCCGGCGGACGAGCAGCGCGCCAAGGCCGTCAACGGCCTGCGCCTGCTGCCGATGACGGCCGGGGTGTTCAACCTGCTGTGGGCCGTGGTCGTGGTGCTGATGGTCATCCGGCCGGGTTCCAGCACCGGCGTCTGATCGGCGTCCGGTCCGCCGCGTCCCTGCGCCGCCCCTGCTCCTGGACGCCCTCCGGCCCCGACGCCCCCTGACCCCCGAGGCTCCTGACCCGAGGCGGCCCTCTGCCCCCCCCGAGGCCCCCTCCCGCGGACCGGGCTCGTTCGAGTACCGTCCTGGGCCATGACGATCATGGCGGGCATGGGCAGCCCCACCGGAACCGGCGTCGGCCCGCTGCTGCGCGGCTGGCGGGAACGACGACAGCTCAGCCAGCTGCAACTGGCGCTGCGGGCGGACTCCTCGGCCCGCCACCTCAGCTTCGTCGAGAACGGCCGCTCCCGCCCCAGCCGGGAGCTGGTGCTGCGGCTGGCCGAGCACCTGGACGTCCCGGTGCGCGAGCGCAACACCCTGCTGCTCGCGGCCGGCTACGCCCCGCAGTACCCCGAGACCCCGCTGGACGACCCCTCGATGGACGCGCTGCGCGGCGGCATGGAGCGGCTGCTCGCGGCCCACGACCCGTACCCGGCGGTCGTCGTCGACGGGAGCTTCCGGGTGCTGGCGGCCAACCGCTCGATCGGCCTGCTCCTGGACGGGGTCGCCCCGCACCTGCTGGAGGCGCCGCTCAACGCGATCCGGGTCACCCTCCACCCGGGCGGGCTGGCGCCGCGCATCGTCAACCTGCGGCAGTGGCGGCGCCACCTGCTGGAGCGGATGGAGCACCAGCTGGAGCTGGTCCGCGCCGAACCGCTGCGCCGGCTGTACGAGGAGGTCCGCGGCTACCCCGAGCCGGCCGGGGAAGCGGCGGACGGCCCGGCCGAGGACGCCTTCCCGTTCGCGCTGCCGATGCGGATCCGCCACGAGGGGCGGGTGCTCTCCTTCCTCTCCACCATCGCGACCTTCAACACGCCGCTGGACGTGACCGTGTCCGAGCTGGCCATGGAGACCTTCCTCCCGGCCGACGCGGAGACGGTCCGGTACCTGCAGTCCGCGGTCGGACCGGAGCGTCAGGAGCGTCAGGTCTGAGACCGGCGGCTCCTCGGGTCCGACCATGTCCCAGGGCCGACAGCTCGTCGGGCCGACAGCTCGACAGGCCGACAGCTCGTCAGGCCGGCCGCCGCCGGGAGCGGCCGCTCCGGCGCAGGGCGGAGAACTGCAGGACGGCGAACAGGCCCACCGCCGCGGCCTGCAGCGGGATCCAGACGAACCCGGCGGTGGTCGGCTCCAGCCACACCCCCATCGCCACCAGGCTGACCACCACCCAGGCGAGGTTGACGTCGATCACCGCCCGCACGCCGAGCGACGGCGGCTGCCGGCGGGTCGCCAGCACGCCGACCACGACCGCGTAGCCGGTGAGCAGCAGCCCGAGGTCGAGCACGGTGGCACGGCCGGCGCCGAGCAGGTCGCCGAGCGGGCCGGGGAAGGCCAGGTAGGCCAGGCCGTTGCCGGCGGTGACCAGGGCGTCCAGGGTGAGTGCGCCGCGCACCGTCCGGGGCGAGAAGGCGGAGCCGGGCCGGGCGGGGGTCAGGCCGTTCGCGTGGGCGGACATGGCGGATCGCCTCCTGTCGGGGGTGGGATCCCGGGGCCGTGGCGGCCTCACCGGGTGCCTCCACCCTGCCCGGCCCGGCGGCGGGCGTCGATTACCCCGCAGGTAACGAGCCCGCTCCCGGTCAGGGTCCTCCCACTCCGGATCCTCCCGGCCAGGGGCCGCTCGGTCGGGAGCCGCTCCCGGGCAGGAGCCGCTCCCCGTGAGGGCCGCCGGGCCGGCTGACGAGCGCTCCCCGGTCAGGGCCGACGGGGTGGCTGCCGGAGCAGGACGCCCGCCCGCTTCACGGCGCGGGCGGTGATCGTGGTCTCGACCCGGGCGGCCCCCAGCGGGCCGAGGGTGTCGGTGAGGAAGCGGTACAGCTCGCCGTGGTCCGCGCAGAACAGCGTGGCCAGCAGGTTGGTCGGGCCGCTGGTGGCGAACACCCCGTGCACCTTCGGGTGCCGGGCCAGCGCCGCACCGACCTCGGCGAGCCGGCCGGGCGGCACGTCCAGCCAGAGGTTGGCGTCCACCGCCATGCCGAGCAGCCGCGGGTCGACGGTGGCGTGGGTGCGCAGCAGTCCCAGCTCGTCCAGCCGGTGCAGCCGACGACGCACGGTCGACTCGGGAGCGCCCACGGCCGCGGCCAGAACGGCGTGGGACTGCCGGGCGTCCTCGCCCAGCCGCTCCAGCAGCGCGCGGTCGAGGGCGTCCAGCGGCGGGGGCGCGGCGGGGCGGGGGACGGCGGGCCGGGCGAGCGCGGCGGCCTCCTCCTCGGTGAGCTGGCCGGCCCGCCACTGCCCGGCGTCGGCGAAGGCGTGCAGCACGGCGTGGGTGGTGGTCTCGGTGACGGCACTGGTCGCGGGCAGCTGACCGTACAACAGCCGGTCGCGGGCCCCGGCATCGGTCAGCATGACGGCGCCGACCTCGTGGCCGCCGAGCATCACGTCGACGAACGGCACGTCGGACCGGTCGGCCAGGGCCTGCGCGATGGCGTCCACCCGACCGCTGAGCACCCGGACCCGCAGCAGCAGCGCGCCGACCGCGGCGTCCTCGACGTCGGGCATCCGGACCACCCGCAGCACACCGGCCTGCCGCAGCCGGGCCAGCCGTCGGGTGACGGTGCGGGCGGAGACGCCCAGCACCTCGGCGATCCGGCCGGGTTCGGCCCGACCGTCCACCTGGAGGGCGCAGACCAGGCGGCGGTCGAGGAGGTCCAGCACGGTGTCCGGATCGGCTGCGGAGAGGTCCATGGTGTCCGATTCCCGTCATCATCGGCAGCTGGAGCGTCTTGTTCAGCAACAAAGACGGTACTCCTTGTCCTGCGCGGCCGGAACGACCGGCCCGGGAGCAGGGATGGAGTCACCGTGACGAACGAGCTGTGGACGCTGGCGCGGGGTGTGGAGGCCGCGGTGCGCGAGGTCGGCGCGAAGCTGGCGGCCCGCCGGTCCACCGAACCCCTCACCGCACGGACCCTCGAGGAGGCCGGGGCCCGGTTCGCCGAGCTGGACGGGCCGGCCGCCGCCGAGCTGCGGCAGCGGCTGACGGCGCTGCACCCGCGGGCCGGCTGGGTGCCGGAGGAGCTGGACGGTTCGGTGCCCGCCGAGGGCGAGTGGTGGCTCTGCGACGCGACCGACGGCGCGGTGCAGTACCTGCTCGGCCACCCGCACTGGGCGGTCACCGCCGTCCTGGTCCGGGACGGCGCCGCGGTGCTGGCCGTGGTGCACGCCCCGGAGCTGGACGGCGGCCGGACCTACCGGGCGGTGCTGGGCGGCGGGGCCGAGCTGGACGGGCGCCCGATCGCCCCGCTGGAGCGGGAGTTGGCGATCACCGTCGCCGCCACCAGCCAGCCGCCGCGGGTCGCCGGGGACCCGGTGGCGCTGCGCCGGGCGGGCGATTCGCTGTCCGCGATGGCGGGCGCCGTCCTGGCGGTGCGCAACCTCGGCCCGACCGCGCTGCAGGTGGCGCAGGTGGCCTCCGGGCACCTGGCCCTGTTCTGGGAGTACGGGCGGGACGCGGGCAACCTGCTGCCCGGCGCACTGATCGCGAGCGAGGCGGGCGCGGCGGTGACCGACGCCGCCGGAGCGGCCTGGACGGCCGGCGCCGACAGCTTCCTCGCCGCCGCGCCCGGCCTGCACGCACGGGCGCTGGAGGTCCTGCGGACGGTCGGTTGAGCTCGCGCGGACGGTCCGCAGCTCGGACGGACGGTCCGCAGGGTTCGCACGGACGGTCCGCAAGGTTCGCGCGGACGGTCCGCAGGGTTCGCGCGGACGGTCCGCAGGGTTCGCGCGGACGGTCCGCAGGGTTCGCGCGGACGGTCAGCCGAGCTTGAACAGGGCGGCCGCGTTGTCGTGGCAGACCGCCCGCAGCCAGTCCTCCCCCAGCCCCAGCCCGGCCAGCGCCTCCAGCTGGTGGACGTACCGGTACGGGATGTTGGGGAAGTCGCTGCCCAGCAGGATCCGGTCCCGCAGCCCGCGCAGGCGCGGCAGGTGCTCGCGCGGGAACGGGACGTCGGCCTCGGCGAAGTCGGTGAACGCGATGGTGGTGTCCAGGCGGACGGCCGGGTACCGCTCGGCCAGGTCCAGGAAGTCGGCGTACTCGGGCATGCCGAGGTGGGCGACCACCAGGACCAGTCCGGGGTGCCGCTCCAGCACCGCACCGATCGGCCCCGGTCCGGTGAAGCGGCCGGGCACCGGACCGGAACCGCAGTGGGTGACCACCGGGGTGCCGGTCTCGGCGAGCAGCCCCCAGACCGCGTCCAGCCGCCGGTCCGTCGGGTCGTAGCCGCCGACCTGCAGGTGCGCCTTGAACACCCGGGCGCCGTTCTCGATCGCGCGGGCCGCGTACGCGGGCGCCTCGGGCTCGGGGAAGAAGGTGGCGGTGTGCAGGCAGTCCGGGGTGCGGGCGGCGAAGTCGGCGGCCCAGCCGTTCAGCCAGGCGGCCATGCCCGGCTTGTGCGGATAGAGCATGGACGTGAACGCCCGCACCCCGAACTCCCGCAGCCGCCGGACCCGCCGGTCCTCGGCCTCCCGGTAGGTGATCGGCCACGGCCGGTTCACCAGCGGACCGGCCGCGTCGAAGTACGCCCACACCTTGTCGAGCACGCTCTTCGGCATGAAGTGGGTGTGCACGTCGATCAGCCCCGGCAGGTCCAGGGACCTCCAGAACTCCCTGATCTCCTCGGCCTCTTGACGGTCGGCCGGCGACTGCCCGCCCTCGGGGCCGCTCACGCGGGCACCGGGCGGGCGCGGTCGATGATCGCCCCGGTGTCGACCCCGGTCGGCAGGGTGCCGAAGGCGGCACCGTGGTCGCCGCCCAGCCGGCCGGCGCAGAACGCGTCGGCCACCGCCGGATCGCCGTACCGGACCAGCAGCGACCCCTGGAAGGCCAGGGCCATCGACTCGACCAGCCTGCGGGTGCGGTACTCCAGGTCGGTCAGGTCGCCGAGTTCCTTGCGCAGCCCGGCGACGGCCGCGTCCAGTCGGCGGTCCGCACCCGCGGCGGCGTCGAGTTCACCCAGGAAGGCCTCCACGCTCTCCGGGCGCTTGGCCATGGCACGCAGCGCGTCCAGGGCGGCGACGTTGCCGGAGCCCTCCCAGATCGACACCAGCGGGGCCTCGCGGTAGAGCCGGGGCATCCCGGACTCCTCGACGTAGCCGTTGCCGCCCAGGCACTCCAGCGCCTCGGCGGAGTGCGCAGGACCGCGCTTGCACACCCAGTACTTGGCCACCGCCAGGCCCAACCGCCGTACCAGCGCCTCGTTCTCGTCCCCGGCCAGCGCCAGGTCGGTGGACTGCGCCAGCCGCATCGCGACGGTCGTGGCCGCCTCGGACTCCACCACCAGGTCGGCGAGCACGTTGCGCATCAGCGGCTGGTCGACCAGCGCCTTGCCGAACGCCCGCCGGTGCAGGGCGTGGTGGACGGCCCGGGTGGCGCCGTGGCGCATGCCGGAGGCGGCGCCGATGGTGCAGTCCAGCCGGGTCATGTTGACCATCTCGATGATGGTCGGCACCCCACGGCCCTCCTCGCCGACGAGCCAGCCGACCGCGCCGTCGTACTCCAACTCGGCGGAGGCGTTGGACTTGTTGCCGAGCTTGTCCTTGAGCCGCATCAGGTGCAGCCGGTTGCGGCCGCCGTCCGGGAGGATCCGCGGCAGGACGAAGCAGCTGAGCCCGCCCGGCGCCTGGGCGAGCGTCAGGAAGAGGTCCGACATCGGCGCCGAGGTGAACCACTTGTGGCCGCTGATCCGGTAGCTGCCGTCCGGCTGCGGGGCCGCGGAGGTGGTGTTGGCGCGGACGTCCGAGCCGCCCTGCTTCTCGGTCATCGACATGCCGGCGATCAGCCCGCGCTTGGTGCGCGGCTCGCGCAGCCCGTAGTCGTACTCCTTGGCCGCCAGCAGCGGCTCCAACTCCCCGGCCAGCGCGGGGTTCGCGCGCAGAGCCGGGACGGCGGCGTAGGTCATCGAGATCGGGCAGGTGTGGCCGGCCTCGACCTGGCCCCAGACGAAGAACTTGGCGGCGCGGGCGGCGTGGGCGGCGGGCCGCTCGTCCTGCCAGGGCGCGGCGTGCAGGCCGTGGGCGACGGCGGTGCGCATCAGCTCGTGCCAGTACGGGTGGAACTCGACCTCGTCGATCCGGTGGCCGAAGCGGTCGTGGGTGCGCAGCACCGGCGGGTTCTCGTTGGCCAGCCGGCCCCACTCGGCGGCCTGCTCGGAACCCGCCAGCCGGCCCAGCTCGCGCAGTTCGGGCTCCGCCCAGCCCGCGCCGGCCCGCTCCAGGGCGGCGAGCAGGGCGGGGTCGGCGGCGGTGTCGTGTCCGTACGGCAGGGGCACCTGGTTGGTGACCTCATGCGTCGCTGTCATCGCGTCCTCCCAGGGCACGCAGGGTGAAGGAGACCAGGGCGGGGACCACCTCGGCGGTGGCCTCCCGGGAATCGGTGGGGGCGGCGAGGCCGGCGACGCCGCCCGGCTCTGCCGGCGCGGCGGGCGCGGCAGGCTCCGCGGGCGCCGCGGGCGCCGCGGGCACGGGGGGTGCGGCGGGTGCGGGGGGTGCGGCGGACTCGCCGGCGAGCGGGCCGGCCAACGCCTCGCCGACCGCGCCGACCAGGGCCGCGGCGGTCAGCACCGGGTCCTGCTCGGGCAGTTCGCCGCTCGCCACGGCGGCGGCGATCTCGGTGGCGATCACGTCCCGGAACGCCCGCCGGAACACCAGGCGCTCACCGTCCACCACCGCGTCGGCCGGTTCGACCAGCAGCGCGTACGCCAGCCGGGGCGCGCGCAGGGCGCGGGTGGCGAAGGTCTCGACCACGGCGGCGATCCGCTCACGCGGGGTGTCCCGGCGGGCGACGGCCGCGTTGACCGCGTCGATCTCGCGGGTGACCACCCGGCGGAACAGCTGCACCGACAGCTCGGCCTTGTTGGCGAAGTGCTGGTAGAGGCTGCCGGTGGCGATCCCGGCGCGGTCCGCCACCGCGGCCATCGTGCAGCCGCCGTAGCCGCGCTCGGCGAGCAGGCCGACCGCCGACTGCAGCACGGCCTCGCGCTGGGCGTCCAGGCGGGCTTGTACGGCGGGCGTGCGTCGGTAGGCCATGGGAAGCATTGAAGCACTGATTCAGCGCTTCGGGGAGGGGCCCGGAAGGGTCGGCACAGCTCGGACGCTCCCACCCGAACGGACGGAGGCCGCCCCGGGCAGCGGGGCGGCCTCCTGTTCACGGGGCCCGGTCCGACCGGGCGGCGCTACGGACTCAGAGCGGCCGGCGCTCCTGCTCCAGCCGCTGGCCCTCCACGTCCAGCGGGCCGAAGGCGGGGGTCGCCTGCTGCGACTTGGCCAGCGAACGGGCGGCGGCCTGGTCGCCCAGACCGGCCCACTCCAGCACCTTGGCGGTGGCCTCCGCCGACTGCGCGGCGGGCAGCTTGCCGATGTTGGAGCCGTGGTTGCCGCCGGGCACGGTGTAGACGTAGCTGTCCTCACTGCCCCGGCCGAGCCGGAACGGCTTGGCGCCCCACGGGTCGTTGCCGCCGTAGACGTACATGATCCGCTCGCCCTCGCGCTTCACCCAGCGGTCGATGTCGGGCATCGCGTACGGGTTGAAGACGGTCGGGATCTCCTTCGGCACGTAGCTGCGGGCCGAGTAGAGCTCCAGGTAGTCGTAGTGCAGCAGGTCCTTCAGGTACGAGACGTCGAAGAACGGCGCGCCCAGCTCGGTGGCGGCCTGGTAGTAGTACGCGGTGTACTTCGCCAGCGACTGGTCGCTGTTGCCGGTGATGCCCGACTGCGCGTCGAACCAGGCGTAGAGCTCGTCGTCGGTCGCGGTGGCGGCCACCGGGACCTTGGCGCAGTCCGACTCCAGGCTGTACTGCCAGAAGGCCCAGACCACGTCCAGCACGCCCGCCTCGTACGCGCGGTCCGGGGTGCCGAGAGTGGTGAAGGTGGAGCCGGCCGCCTTGTTGTCGGCGACGTAGCGGGCCTCCAGCCGGTCCCGGCGCACCAGCAGCTCGCGCTGGGCGGCGTTCAGCCGGTCCCGGCACTCGGCGGTGCCGACCGTCCGGAAGAACTGGGTGTACGCCGCGTAGTCGTTGACGTCGGTGTTGTTCGGCGCGACGTACGCGATCGTGCCGGCCACGTCGTCCGGGTAGAAGCGGCGGTAGTAGGTCGAGGACATGCCGCCCTTGCTGGCGCCGGTGGACAGCCACTCCTCCTGGTAGATCCGCTTCAGCGCGGTCACCAGCTTGTGCGAGTCGGCGGCCTGCTGGCGGATGCCGGCCTTGGACCAGTCGGCCGGTTCGGGCCGCGAGGGGGTGAAGAACCGGTACTCGATGGACACCTGGTTGCCGTCCACCAGCCGGGTCGGCTCGGTGCGGGACGGGTTGGTGCCCAGGGTGTAGCCGTTGGTGTAGAAGACCGTCGGGCGGTCGTAGCCGCGGTGCAGCACGCTGAAACGCTGCTGGAAGGTGCCCAGCCAGGGGCGGGAGTGGTCGATCGGCTGGGTGTAGGTGGCGAGGAAGTAACGGTGGTCGGCGTCGGTCGGCTTCTCCTCGGTGATGGTCACCCCGGGGATCGCCGCCAGCCGGGTCTTGATGTCGGCGTTCGGGTCGTCGGCGGGGCTCCGGCCGTGGGTCGCCCCGGCCTCCCCCGCCGCCCCGACGCCCTGGCCGTCGGCGGCCAGCGCCGGGGCGGCCAGGCCGCCGAACGCGAGCAGCGGTATCAGCAGGGTGGAAACCAGCAGCCTTCTCAGCGTGGTGGTCATCAACTCTCCATCTGGTCAACGGACATGACTGCCGCATCGTGGGCACAACTCTGCGGTGCGGGTGGTGCGACGGCCGCCCGGCGGATGGCCCATCGGGGTAAAGGTGCTGGTCATCGGGGTTTGCGCGGTCCTGCTGGGGTGCGGTGGTGGCTCGGGGAGCGGTGGTGGCTCGGGTGCGGTGGTGGCTCGGGGTGCCTACGGGCGCGGCAGGACGCAGCCCGGGAGGGTGAGGTCGAACCGGTTTCCGGCGGCGAAGCAGGCCGGGATCCCGTACGTCTCCTGGGCGTAGCCGATGCCCTGGCGCACCGTCACGACGCCGCTCTGGTCGACCTCGCAGGGGTTGTCCAGGGTGCAGCGCTCGCCGTTCTCGTTGGTCGTGTTGTTGACGGCGACCACCTGGCCGGACGAGGCGTCGACCACCGGGGAGCCGGAGGTGCCGCCGATCACGTCGCAGGCCGAGGTGTAGCGGACCGAGTCCTTGAAGGTCCAGTCGGCTTCCTTCAGGCGGTAGGCGAAGCCGTCGACCGAGCAGGAGTAGATCTTCTTCCAGTACCCGGAGACCACCCGGATCGAGGTGCCCTGGACGGGGTGGGTGGCGGCCACGGTCAGCGGGGCGATCCCGTACCGGGACTGGATCGAGGAGTAGCTGGTGTTCAGCTGGTAGATCGACACGTCGGTGTCGGTCATCGCGCCGTAGACCACCTTGGTCGCGCGCAGCGTGGCGAGGCGGCCGCCGGTGGCGCTGAGCAGGGTGAACGTCCGGCTGGACGGCTGGTTCAGGACCACTTGGCCGGGGCCCGGCATGCCGCTCTCCAGGCAGTGGCCGTTGGAGAGCACCAGCGCCGGGTCGCTCGCGGCCGAACCGGGCATCCGCACCAGCGACCCGGAGCAGTTGCTGAGCGCGACCGCTCCGGCGAGGTTGACGGTGGCCTGGGCGGTGGCCTCGGTGGCGGCTTGGGTCGTGGTTTGGGTCGTGGCCCGGGTCGTGGCCGTGGGGGCGGCCTGGACCGGGGAGGCGCCGGCGAGGGTGGTGGCCCCGGCGACCAGGAGCGTGGCGAGCATTCCTATGAGCGGCTTCTTCATGAGAGACCTCTCGATGTGGGGGTCCACCAAAGCTGTCGCGGACATGACCCACTGTCAAGAGTCAAAGCAAGCCCAAGAAACCCTCTCGATCGCAATGGCCGGTTCCCACCCCCACGACGCCCCGGCGCGCGGTCAACTCCCTTGCCAGTGCCTCCGCCCCAGGCTGATCAGACGCAGCTGCAGCCGCGCGGTGGCGGCGATCCGCTGCTCCCGGGCCGGGTCGGTCTCCTGCGCCTCCAGGAAGGCGGAGGCCGTCGACACCATGTGGTCGACGTACAACTCGGCGAGCATCCGCAGGTCCCGCTCGCTCCACCCGTCCGACACCGGCTGCAGGGCGAGCGCGGCGCCCACCTCGGCGGCGAAGCGGTCGAGCTCGGCGTCGATCGCCTCGCGCACCCGCCGGACCCCGCCGTGCCGCTCGCGGGCCAGGAAGCGGACGTGCGGCCGGTGCTCGCGGACGTGCCGCTCGATCACGTCCACCGCGCGGTCGATCAGCTCCTCCGCGCCGCCGGCCTCGGTGAGCACCGAGCGGATCATCACGTGCAGGCTGGCCAGCGACTCCTCGACCAGTGCGACACCGAGGCCGGCCAGGTCCGGGAAGTGCCGGTAGAACGCGGCCGGAGAGAGCCCGGCCTCGCGGGTGACCTCGCGGACGCCCAGGCTCGCCAGGTTCTGATCGGCCAGCAGGTGCAGACCCGCGTCCAGCAACGCCCGCCGACTCTGCTGCTTCTGGGCCTGTCTGGCCCCTACGGTGTGACTCACGCCATTCAGTAAACAGTCGTTTGCCGAACTTGGCCAGCCCGGAGTAGAGTGCTGTCGAAGTCAGTGAACACTTGTCAACCGAAACCGGCGCACCCACTGCCGCAGTCGAAGGAGTCAGTCGTGATCCTGTTCTCCGCCCTCGTCGCCATGGCCGTCCTGATCGGTACCGCCGCCCACACCTCGCTCCCGGTCTTCCTCGCCGCCTCCGCCGCCATCACCGCCTGGCTGCTCGCCTTCGGCGCCCGCGAGGGCATCGCCCGCCTGCGCCACCGCTGAGCCGCGCACTCCGCCGAGCCGCACACTCCGCCGACCCTCGAACTCCGCGGACCGCACCCGCGTCCACTCACCGAGAGGACCCGTACAGCCATGAGCACCGTCACCACCCATCAGGGCACCGCCGGTCAGGGAAGCACCCGTCAGGGAAGCGCCCGCCAGGGCACTGCCCGCCGCGAGACCGCCGAGGCCGACAACCTGGCCATCGCCTCCTTCCTGCTCGGCCTGCCGGGCCTGTTGCTCTTCAACATCGTCCTGGGCCCGATCGCCATCACCCTCGCCACCCTCGCCCTGGTCCGCGGCACCAGCCGCCGCGGCCGTGCCGTCCTCGGCCTGGTGCTCGGCGTCACCTCGCTGGCGGTCCTCGTCGTCACCACCGCCACCTCGCACGGCGTGCTGATGGACTTCCGGTCCTGAGCCGCACCCGGCTCCCGACCGGACATACGGGGTCCGCCCTCGACCGCCTTCGAGCGGCTCCGGCCCCTCGAACGTCGAACGCCTGATCCCGTCAACCCGCCCCGCTCCCCCGGCCCGCCACGTAGGGTGGCCACATCGGCCGGGCGACCTCAGGGGGCAGGAGTGACTACGGAGAACCGCAGCGACGCACGGCCGGCGCGGCCCGCCCCGTCCGGCGGACGGCTGCTCGCCGTGAGCGATCTGCACATCTCCTACCAGGAGAACCGCGACCTGGTGGAGAAGATCCAGCCCACCCACCCCGACGACTGGCTGCTCGTCGCCGGTGACGTCGCCGAGCGCACCACCAGCATCGAGTGGGCCCTCGGCCTGCTCGCCGAGCGCTTCGCCCGCGTGGTGTGGGTACCCGGCAACCACGAGCTCTGGACCCACCCCGAGGACCCGGTCCAGCTGCGCGGCGTGGCCCGCTACGAGCACCTGGTCGAACGCTGCCGCGAGCTCGGAGTCCTGACGCCCGAGGACCCCTACCCGGTCTGGGAGGGCCCGGACGGCCCGGTCCGCATCGTCCCGCTCTTCCTCCTCTACGACTACTCCTTCCGTGCGCCCGGCACGACCACCAAGGAGGAGTCCCTGGCGGCCGCCTACGAGAGCGGCATCGTCTGCGCGGACGAGCGGATGCTCCACCCCGACCCGTTCCCGTCCCGCGACTCCTGGTGCCGCGAGCGCGTCCGGCTGACCGAGGAGCGGCTGGCGGCCTGCGACCCGGACGTCCCGCTGGTCTTCGTCAACCACTACCCGCTGGTCCGCCACCCCACCGAGATCCTCTGGTACCCCGAGTTCGCCCAGTGGTGCGGCACCGAGCTGACCGCCGACTGGCACCGCCGCTACAACACCGCGGCGATGATCTACGGTCACCTGCACATCCCGCGCCGCACCAGCTACGACGGCGTGCCCTTCGAGGAGGTCTCGCTGGGCTACCCGCGCGAGTGGCGCAAGCGCGGCCTGCCGGACCCACTGCTGCGCGAGGTGTTCCCGCAGGCCGCGGACTGACTCCCTCCTTCCCCGCCTGCTCGTCCTCCCTCCTTCCGCGCTGACCTGACCTGGCCTGGCCTGACTTGGACCCGCCCTGACCCGGCCTGGCCCGACCTGGACCCGACCTGGACCCGACCTGGACCCGACCTGGACCCGCCCTGACCCGGCCTGGCCCGACCTGGACCCGACCTGGACCCGCCCTGACCCGCCCTGACCCGGCCTGACCGCTACTCCGCCGCGATCGCCCGCAGCACGTCCAGCCGCGCCGCCCGTCCCGCCGGGCGGAGGCCGGCCACCGCGCCCGCCAGCAGTCCGGCCGCCAGGACCACGGCCAGCTGCACGGGCGGTATCGCGAACGATCCCGTCCCGGCGCTGTCCGAGGCCCGTACCAGGGCCCAGCCGAGAAAGGCCCCGAGCCCCAGCCCGCCGACCGTCCCGAACGCCGCCACCAGCACCGACTCCCAGCGGACCATGCCGCGCAGCTGAGCCCTGGTCTGGCCGACCGCCCGGAGCAGCCCCAGCTCCCTGGTCCGCTCGTGGACGGCCAGTGTGAGCGTATTGGCGATGCCCAGCAGTGCGATCAGCACCGCCAGTGCCAGCAGCGCGTAGACTACCGAGAGCATCATGTCGACGCCGGAGGCCGCGCTCTTCGCGTACTCGGCCCGGTCCTGGACCTGCGGGCTCCCGAACGGGACCAGCGCCTTCTCCACCGCCGCCTTGCCGGCGCCCGGTGAGACGCCGTCGCGCAGCCCGACCGCGACCATGGTGTCGGCGTCCTGCCCCCGGTGCGGGGCCCAGGCCTGCCTGGTCATCAGGTAGTCCCCGGCCAGCCCGCCGCCCTCGTAGAGCGCGCGGATGGTGAACGGACCGCTCGCACCGTCGGTGAAGCCCACGGTGACGGTCTGTCCGATCTGCCAGCCGTGCTGCTGTGCCTCGCTGCGGGAGACCGCCAGCCCGTCCGTGCCGAGCGCGTCCAGCCTCCCGTCGACCCGGCCGAGGTCGACGATCCCGGGCAGCCGGGCCGGGTCGGTGACGTCCAGCGTCCGCCCGTGTCCGTCGACCCGGGCGACGCCCCGGCCGAGCCCGACGGTCTGCCGCACCTCGGGGAGCCCGGCCAGGGCGTCCGCCACCTTGGGGCTGATCCCGCTGCCACCGGCCCCGAACGAGGCGGTGGTGACGGCGAGATCGCCCGCGAAGGATTTGCTCACGGTGTCGTCCAGGGTGGCCTTGATCGACGCGCCGAAGACGGTGAACAGGGTGACCACCGCGACCCCGATCATCAGCGCGCTCGCCGTGGCCGCCGTCCGGCGCGGGTTGCGGGCCGCGTTGCGCCGGGCCAGCACCCCGGAGACCCCGCGCAGCCTGGGCAGCGGCGCACCCAGCGTCCGCACCGCGAAGGCGGCGGCGACCGGCCCGAGCACCACGGTGCCGGCGAGCACCGCCAGCGCCCCGACCGCCGTCAGCAGGACGGACGGGCCGTCGGTCGCGCCGAGGACGGCCACCGGGACACCCCCGGCCAGCAGCAGTCCGCCGAGCGCCACCCGGACGGCGCCCGCGCGTCCCTGCGCGGCCCGGTCGACGCCGGTCTCCCGCAGGGCCGCCAGCGGCGCCGTCCGCCCGGCGCGGACGGCCGGCTGCAGCGCCGAGCCCACCGCGACCAGCGTCCCGACCAGCAGCGGCAGCAGGACGGCGGCAGCGCTGATCACCATGCCGCCGGTGGGCAGGGCGAAGCCGAGCGCCGAGAACAGCGCCTTGAGCCCGGCGGCCACCCCGATCCCGCCGAGCAGCCCGCCGAGTGAGGCGATCAGGCCCACCGCGAGCGCCTCGGCCAGCGTCGCCCCGAGCACCTGGCCGCGCACCGCGCCCAGCGCCCGCAGCAGCGCGTTCTCCCGGCTGCGCTGGGCGACCACGATGGCGAAGGTGTTGTGGATGGTGAACGTCGCCACCAGCAGCGCGATCCCGGCGAAGACCAGCAGCAGCGTGGTGAACATGGTGAGGAACCGCCCGGACAGCAGCTGGGTGGACTCCTGGGTGGCCGCCGTGCCGGTGATCGCCTGGACGCCGCCGGGCAGCTGCGGGGCGATCCGGTCGACCAGCTCCCGCTGGGAGACCCCGGCCGTCGCCCGGACCTGGATCGAACTGGCCTGCCCCTCGCCCTTGGGCGTGAGGTGGCGTTCGGCCTCCGCGAAGGTCATCGCGGTGAAGGTGCTCGGCCCCATGCCGTCCGCGCTCGCCCCGAAGGTGGCGATGCCGACGACGGTGACCGGCACCGGATCGGGGGTGCGCAGCACGGTGGCCGAGCCGAGGTGCAGCCCGCCCGCCTTCGCCGCGCCCCGGTTCACCACCACCTCGCCCGGGGCGGCCGGCGCCCGGCCCTCGGCCAGCCGGTACGGGTTGAGCCGGCCGTCGGCGAGCCAGTTGCCCGCCAGGGTGGGCGGCCCCTGACCGCCGATCGGTTTGCCGTCGCCGCCGATGAGTTGGCCCGCGCCCTGGACGGACGGTTCCGCGGCCGCCACGCCGGGGATCGCGCGCAAGCGGTCGGCGAGCGCCGCCTCCACCGGCGCCCGCACCCCGCCGGCGGTTCCCGGGGAGTCCAGCACGTCGGCGCTGCGGACCACCACGTCGGTGCCCGCGTTGGCGTCGGCGAACAGGGTGTCGAAGTTGGCCCGCAGGGTGTCGCCGAGCACCATCGTGCCGGTCAGGAAGCTCACCCCGAGCAGGATGGACAGCAAGGTCCCGGCCAGCCGGCGCTTGTGGGCGCGCAGCGAGCGCAGGCTGAGCCGGAGGGTGGCGGACGTCATGACCGCCCCCGTTCGAAGGCCTTCATCCGGTCCAGCACCAGCCCGGCGCTGGGCCGGTCCATCCGGTCGACCAGCCGGCCGTCGGCGAGGAACAGCGCCTCGTCGGCCCAGCCGGCGGCCGTCGGGTCGTGGGTGACCATGACCACCGCCTGCCCCATCTCGTCCACCGACCGGCGCAGCAGGCCCAGCACCTCGCCACCGCTGCGGGAGTCGAGGTTGCCGGTGGGCTCGTCGGCGAAGACCACCTGTGGCCGCCCGGCCAGCGCCCTGGCCACCGCGACCCGCTGCTGCTGGCCGCCGGAGAGCTCGCTCGGGCGGTGCCCCAGCCGGTCGCCGAGGCCGACGACGTCGATCAGCGCCTCCAGCCAGGCCCGGTCGGGGGCGGCCCCGGCCAGGTCGAGCGGAAGGGTGATGTTCTCCCGGACGGTGAGCGTGGGCACCAGGTTGAACGCCTGGAACACGAAGCCGACCCGCTCGCGGCGCAGCAGGGTGAGCCGCCGGTCGCTCAGCGAACCGAGCTCGGTGTCGCCGATCCAGGCACGGCCGGCGGTGAGCGTGTCCAGCCCCGCCGCGCAGTGCATCAGGGTGGACTTGCCCGAGCCGGAGGGCCCCATGATCGCGGTGAACCGCCCGGCCGGGAACTCCACCGTGACGTGGTCCAGCGCCCGGACCTCGGTGCCGCCGACGCCGTGGACCTTCACGGCGTCGGCGACCCGCGCGGCGGTGCCGCGCACGACGTCGAGGGTGGTCACTTGGCGCCACCTCCCCGGGCGTCGTCCCGGTGCGGCTCGCTGAGCACGGCCCGCTTGGCGCGGTACTCCTCGGCGTCGATGTCGCCCTCCGCGTAGCGGCGGCCCAGGACGGCCAGCGGGTGCTCCGCGGCCGATCCGGCCCCGTGGCCGTACCCGAAGCCGCAGCCGCGGCGGCGCCAGACCGTTCGGCGCAGGGCCAGGATCACCAGGAACACCACGGCGATCCAGACCAGGGGGACCAGCAGGATCCACGGCCCGGGGCCGTGCCAGTCGGCCAGCTGCGTGTACATGGTGGGTCATCTCCTCGGCGGTGGGCCTCCAGACCCCGGGTGGTTCCCGAGGTGACCAGAGCGTCCCGCCGAGGGGTCTCATCACGCGTCCTACCAGCAGCGGCAGTTGGGGTACTCCTGCGAGAGTACGGGCGGCCCGGGACACGCCGGGCCGGAAGTAGGCGCCCGCCTCCGGACCGGACACGGACGCACCACGGCCGGAAGCAGCCGCACCCGGGCCCGGCCGCACGAAGCGGGCAGGCCCGGGCCGGACGACGCGAACCGGACACCATGAACCGGGCGGCACGAGCCGGACAACGCGAACGCGACACCATGAACCGGGCAACGCGAACCGGGCGGCACGGCCCGGACCCGCCCCTCAGCCCAGCCAGCCCGGCCGCACCAGCCCCGACTCGTAGGCCAGCACCACCAGTTGCGCCCGGTCCCGCGCGCCGAGCTTCAGCATCGCCCGGCTGACGTGCGTCTTCGCCGTCAGCGGGCTGACCACCAGCCGGCGGGCGATCTCCTCGTTGGTCAGCCCCATCCCGACCAGCGCCAGCACCTCGCGCTCCCGCTCGGTCAGCATCGAGATGTCCGGGAGCCCCGCCGGCGCCGCCTCGGGCGCCTTGGAGCGGGCGGCGAACTCGCCGATCAGCCGTCTGGTCACCCCCGGCGAGAGCAGTGCGTCCCCGGCGACGGCGACCCGGATCGCCCGCAGCAGGTCGGCCGGTTCGGTGTCCTTGACCAGGAAGCCCGCCGCCCCCGAGCGCAGCGCCTCGAAGACGTACTCGTCCAGCTCGAAGGTGGTCAGCACGACCACCCGTACGGAGGACAGCGCGGGGTCCTCGGCGATCCTCCTGGTCGCCTCCAGGCCGTCCATCCGCGGCATCCGGATGTCCATCAGCACGACGTCCGGCACGAGTTCGCGGGCGAGCTGCAGCGCCGCCTCCCCGTCGTCCGCCTCGCCGACCACCGTGAGGTCGTCCTGCAGGTCCAACAGGGCCCGGAAGCCCGCCCTGACCAGCAACTGGTCATCCGCCAGCAGTACCCGGATCACTCGCTCCCCGCCTTCGCCGTCGGCAGCTCCGCCCGGACCCGGAAGCCGCCGCCGGGCACCGGCCCCGCCGTGATGGTCCCACCGAACGCGGCCGCCCGTTCCCGCATCCCGACCAGCCCGCTGCCCGAACCGCCCGCGTCCGCGAGCACGGCCGGCCCCGGGTCCTCGACCCGGACCACCAGCAGGGCCGGGTCCGTCCAGTCCAGCACCACGACCGCCTGCCGGGCCGCCGAGTGCCGGACCACGTTGGTGAGCGCCTCCTGGACGATCCGGAAGGCGGTGAGGTCGACGGTGGCGGGCAGCGCGCGCCGCTCGCCGCGCTCCTGCACCTCGGCCTCCAGCCCCACCCGGTCGGCCTGCGCGGTGAGTTCGTCCAGGCGGTCCAGCCCCGGGGCCGGCCCGCGCGGCGCCGCCCCGGGCCCGCGCAGCGTCGCCAGCACCTGCCGGACCTCGCCGAGCGCCTCCTTGCTGGTCGACTTGATGGTGACCAGCGCGGTGCGGGCCTCCTCCGGCCGCCGGTCGAGCAGCGCCAGCGCGACCCCCGCCTGGATGTTGATCAGCGACAGGCTGTGCGCCAGGATGTCGTGCAACTCCCGGGCCATCTTGAGCCGTTCCTCGTTGGCCCGGCGCTCCTCCAGCTGCTGCCGGTAGGCCCGGTGGGCGGCCATCCGCTCGCGCCGGAAGCGGACGATCTCGGCACCCGCCATCACCAGCGCCAGCCAGGCCAGCAGCCCGAGTTCCTCCTGCCAGGCGACGCCGCTCGAGGGCGCCCGCTGCCAGCTCTCCGGCAGCGCGAAGGTCACCAGCACGTGCACCAGGTACACCCCGGCCAGGCCCGCCCAGGCCGCCCGCCGGTGCCCGGCGCCGATCGCCACGCTGCAGGCGATCAGCCAGCTCAGGAAGACCGGCCCGTACGGGTACCCGGCGGCCAGGTAGGCCGCGGTGGCCAGCGAGGTGCCGGCCACCACCGCGATCGGCCGGCGCCTGCGCAGCACCAGCAGGGCCGGCCCGAGCAGCAGCAGCACGTAGCCGAAGGCGTCCAGCGGGGCCCGCCCCGGCTGGTTGTGCGCGGCGAAGGTCGAGCCGACCACCTGGACGACCGCGACGGCCGCCGCCAGCCCCACCGGCAAGCCGGCCCCCACCCACGGCGGGCGCCACGGCTCGGGCGGCTCGGGCGGTTCGGGCGGTTCGCGCCGCCCCGACGGCTCGGGGCGCGCCGAGGGTTCCGACGGCTCCGACGGCTCCGGTGACGGGGACATGGGCGGCATCATGCCCGAAACGCTAGACCCGCGTTCCGCCCCGGCGCGTCCTCCACCAGTGGCGTTCGGGCGTACTCCCACTGGAGTACGCCCGACTCCGGCCCTCCCGTCAGCTCGCCGCAGCGGCGGCCCGCGCCTTCTCCTCCGCCTCCTCGAAGGTCGCCGAGGCCTCCGGCCGCGCCAGCGTCACCACCAGCTCGCCGTCGCTGACGTCCGCGATCAGCGTGTCCCCCTCCCGCACGGACCCGTCCAGCAACAGGTTGGAGATCCGGTTGTCCAGCTCGGACTGGATCGTCCGGCGCAGCGGCCGGGCCCCGAACTCCGGCTGGTAGCCGCGGTTGACCAGGTACTCCTTGGCCGCCTCGGTGACCTCCAGCCGGACGTCCTGTGCCCGCAGCCGACGCCGGCTGCGCTCCAGCAGCAGGTCCACCACCGACAGCAGGTCCTTCCGGGTGAGCCCGTGGAAGACGATCACCTCGTCGATCCGGTTGAGGAACTCCGGCCGGAACTGCTGCCGCAGGTCGCGCATCAACTCGTCCCGCAGGGCCTGGTCGGGAACTCCGCTCCGGGCGTCCATGCTCCCCGCGCGGTCCAGGATCCGCTGCGAGCCGATGTTGCTGGTCATGATCACCACGGTGTTGCGGAAGTCGACCGTACGCCCCTGGGAGTCGGTGAGCCGCCCGTCGTCCAGCACCTGGAGCAGCAGGTTGAAGACGTCCGGGTGCGCCTTCTCCACCTCGTCGAAGAGCAGCACGCTGTACGGCTTGCGGCGCACCGCCTCGGTCAGCTGCCCGGCCTCGTCGTAGCCGACGTACCCGGGCGGGGAGCCGACCAGCCGGGAGACGGTGTGCTTCTCCTGGAACTCGCTCATGTCGAAGCGGATCATCCGGTCCGGGTCGCCGAACAGCAGCGCCGCCAGAGCCTTCGCCAGCTCGGTCTTGCCGACGCCGGTCGGCCCGAGGAAGAGGAAGGAGCCGGTCGGGCGCTCCGGATCGCCCATCCCGGCCCGGCCGCGGCGCACCGCCTGGGCCACGGCGGTGACCGCCTCGTCCTGGCCGATCACCTTCTCGTGCAGGTGGTCCTCCAGCTTGAGCAGCCGTTCCTTCTCGGTCGCGTTCAGTTCCGCGACCGGGATCCCGGTCCGGGAGGACAGCACCTGCGCGATGTCGTCGGCGGTCACCTCGACGACCTCCTCGCGGGACTCGGCGATCGCCGCCAGCTCGTCCTCGGTCCGCCGCAGCTCGGTCTTCAGGTTCGCGGCCCGGACGAACTCCTCGTCCGCGACGGCCTCCTCCAGCTCCCGCTTCAGCTTGGTGATCCGGTCCTGCACCCCGGTCGCCTCGGTGGAGCCGCTCAGGCTGCGCAGCCGCACCCGCGCACCCGCCTGGTCCAGCAGGTCGATCGCCTTGTCCGGCAGGAAGCGGTCGCTGACGTAGCGGTCGGAGAGCGCCGCCGCCGCGTCCAACGCCTCGTCGGTGAACCGCACCTGGTGGTGCGCCTCGTAGGCGTCCCGCAGCCCCTGCAGGATCTCGACGGTCTCCGCGACGCTCGGCTCGGGCACCAGCACCGGCTGGAAGCGGCGCTCCAGCGCGGCGTCCTTCTCCACGTGCCGGCGGTACTCGTCCAGCGTCGTCGCGCCCACCACGCTCAACTCCCCGCGCGCGAGCGCCGGTTTGAGGATGTTGCCGGCGTCCATCGAGCCCTCGCCGCCGCCGCCCGCGCCGACCACGGTGTGCAGCTCGTCCAGGAACAGGATCACGCTCTTCTCGGCCGCCGTGACCTCGTCGATCACGCTCTTCAGCCGCTCCTCGAACTCGCCCCGGTACTTGGAGCCGGCCACCAGTGCGGTCAGGTCGAGGGCGACCACCCGCTTGTCCTTGAGGCTCTGCGGCACGTCCCCGGAGACGATCCGCTGCGCCAGGCCCTCGACGATCGCGGTCTTGCCGACGCCCGGCTCGCCGATCAGCACCGGGTTGTTCTTGGTCCGCCGGGAGAGGATCTCGACGGTCTGCTCGATCTCCTCGGCCCGCCCGACCACCGGGTCCAGCCGCCCCGAACGCGCCTCCTCGGTGAGGTCGCGCCCGTACTCGTCCAAGGTCGGCGTCTCGCTCGGGTGCGCGCCCGTACTGCCGCGCTCGCCGCCGGTGCCGCGCCCCTCCAGCACCGACTTCAGCGCCTCCTGCGAGGGCGCCGCGTTGCGCAGCGCCACCGCCCCGCCCGAACGCTCCTGGTCCAGCAGCGCGCCGAGGAGGTGCTCCGGGCCGATGTACGAGGCGCCGGCCTCCTGCGAGCGGGCGTGCGCGGCGAGCAGGGCGCGCTTGGCCGAGGGGGTCAGCGCCGGCTGCCCGTCCACCGCGTCGGGGTCACCGGACGGCAGGACCTGCTCCAGATCGCCGGACAGCCGGTCCGGGTCGATGCCCGCCCGCTCCAGCATCCGCCGCGAGGGCTCCACCCGGGTGGCCGCCCAGGCCAGGTGGGCGGTGTCCAGGTCGCTGGAGCCGTCCTCGGACGCGCGCCGCGCCGCCAGCGCGAGCAGCTCCTGCGAGGACTCACTGAGCAGCCGCCCGATCGGCACCCGCTGAACGGCGGGCGGAGAGGCCATCGGGCTCATCCCGAAGAACCGGCTGAGCAGATCGGAGAACGGATCGCTCGATCCGAACGGGGGCATGGTCACGGCGGTTCACCTCTCCCAAGCGGTTTGCAGCCACACAAACACAGGCCGCACCACCCCGCCTGTCGAGCCCTGCCGGTTTCCACCGGCGGACCGGTCAACCCGTGAACCGGTCCAGCAGCACACCACCGCTGTAGGTCACCGCCATCGCCAGCAGCCCACCCGTGACGTTGCGCCCCACCGCTCGCGCCGGCCCCGCCCCGCCCAAGCGGGCACTCGCCCAGCCCGACAGGGTGAGCGCGGCCACCACCGACCCCACCGTCACCGCCAGCCGCCACGACTCCGGCGGCAGCAGCACCGCCAGCAGCGGCACCAGCGCGCCCAGCGTGAACGCGGCCGCACTGGCCAGCGCCGCCTCCCAGGGATTCGTCAACGCCTCCGGGTCGATGCCGAGTTCGGTCTGCGCGTGGGCCCCGAGCGCGTCCCGCTCGGTCAGCGCCACCGCCACGTCCCGAGCCAGGTCGTCCGCCAGCCCGCTGCCCCGGTAGTAGTCGGTGAGTTCGTCGAGCTCGCCCTCCGGGTCCTCCGCGAGCTCCCGCCGCTCCTTCGCCAACGCGGCCCGCTCGGTGTCCCGTTGGGTGCTGACCGACACGTACTCCCCCGCCGCCATCGACATGGCCCCGGCCAGCAGCCCGGCCACCCCCGCCGCCAGCAACGCCGTCCGCGAACCGCTCGCACCCGCCACCCCGGTCACGATGCCCGCCGTCGACACCACCCCGTCGTTGGCCCCCAGCACCGCCGCCCGCAACCAGTTCAGCCGCGCCGACAACTCCGCCCGCGACTCCCCGACCTGCTCAGCCATCCGTCCACCGCTCTCCGGCGTCCACACCCACGGGATCCCCCCGATCCTCACCCACCCCCCACGGCCCCGCCAGCCCGGCACCTCCGCAACCCGGAGTGCGGCCGCCGCCGACGGGGCTCGCCCTCCCCCTTGACGAAGCCCGACCGACGGCCGCGCCCGGGCCGTCCACCCGAGCCGGCGGACCAGGGCTGCGGCCGCCCGTCCCGACGCTCCGCTGTTCGGCGACCTCGCGGAGGACGACGACCGCACGGCGGTGCCCACGGTCAGGCACCGCGCCGCTCCCCCACCGCGGGGCCGCCCTCGGTCAGGCCGTGCTCGGCATCGACCCCGTGCCAGGTACGGCCGCTGGTCGAATCCCCACAGCGGTCGGCAGGGTCCGGCAGGACGTCCACCCGGTGTCGACCCGGTCGACGGTGGCCGGACCGGCGCGCGCATGCATCGCCATGTCCATGGCGGGCCGGGTGGACGCGGTTGTCGGTGACGGTTACCGCTGGCCCCAGCTCAGACCCCAGGCACCGACAGACCCACCGGGACGACCGGCCGCCATCGGCGACCCCCGCGGCAGCACTGCCCGGTGACGCACTCCCATCCTCGGGATACACCCGTACCCCTCGGACACCCATGCCGCCGGCGTGGCCGGTGGCCCCGCCCCTCGAAGGCGGCCGAACCGCCGCCGAAATGTGCCACGGAGGCCGCTGCCGCCGCCCCACCGCGACACGATGCGTTCCACCTATGAGTCAGGCCGCGGCACCGGCTCCTCCGAGCTGGCACCACGGCCCTCTGACCCACATCTCCGCTGTGGGCGCGGACGGTTTCGAACCGCCGACATCTGCTTTGTAAGCTCGTTCGACCACTCGAGCTGGCTCGGCAACGCCGCACGCCCCTCCCGGCAGCCGGGCGCTGACAGCCTTCGTTGCCGTTTCATGTCCGTCAGTGTTGCCGTCAGGATGTGCCGTCACCGTGGGCGCCTAGACCTACCTGTTCGACACCCCTCGTTTTCAATCAGGAGCGTGCAGGCAGCCGAGATCTACGCGCCGGGGGTGGTCTAAGGATGCTGGTGCAGTACAGCGTCAAACCTCGCTTGCAGACCGCCGCGGTCAGGGTGGGCGCCCCCGACCGTCTTCGCGATGCGCGAGTCAGTCAACGCAGGCCAAGCCATGCCGGAGAGCTACCTTTCACAGGTCGTCGGCCACGCCCTTCGGCCCGCTCCGGCAGCAGAGCTGCCCGCCGCCGGATGCCGATGGCAAACACACCTAATGTTGGCGGCAACACATCTTCACTTCCGCTCCGGCAGAGCGGATCTGATGGGGTCTTGCAGATCGGCGGCTACGAATATCGGATTGCATGGACGGGGAGCCGCCCCCTACGGTTGAGCCCGCGTCAGCCGAACGCACAAGTCGACTCAGAGGGAGGGGACCTCGCATGCCTGCAGAACTAGACACCACCCGACCGCTGCCCGCGCCGGACGATCCAGTCATCCATACGTTGTTCAGCAGCAAGGAGACCGCAGCCGCCTGCGCCTTCCTGCTATCCCGCCGGGAGGACCCGCCCACGATGGCGGAGTGGCTGGATCACGCGGAGCAGATGTTCGGGAAGTCCAACGTCCACAGCCAGCGGCGCCTACGCGAAGTCCGCGACCAGTTCGTCGTCAGCTCCAGTCGCCCGCCCGGCGGCCGAGCGCCGGTCTATCGCCTTGAGGGCTGGAGGACGGAGCCCGCCGGAGGAAAGATCGACTCCAAGCTCCAGGCAGAGGTCTTCGAGCGCATGGGCCGCTACTGCCACATGTGCGGCGCGACCCCACCGCAAGTGAAGCTGCAGATCGACCACAAGGTGCCGGCCGCCTGGGGCGGCAAGACCGTCATCGAGAACCTCGAACCGCTCTGCGAGGACCACAACCGCGGCAAGCAAGCGCTCTTCGCCTCGATGAACACCTACAGCGAGGCCCTCGCACGGGCGCTGCCTCTAGGCAACCCCTGGGAGCGAATCGGCGAACTCCTCAAGGCGTTCCACGAGAAGGGGGAAGCGGTACCAGTCAAACTCATCGAGCTCGCTGCCCGTGACACCAACAAGGGAGACCCCACCAAACGGCTCCGCGAGCTGCGGTTTGTCCTCGGTTGGGAGATCACTGCCCGCCGCGTCAAGAAGGATGGCGTCACGGCCGTCAGCTACGAACTGCTCTCCTGGAAGCCTTGGCCCGCAGAGGGCGCCCCTAAGGCCGTAAACCGCTACGAGCGCGAGCGCAAGCGCCGCAAGGCCGCTGAGGTTCACGACACCGACTGACACCGCCGCGGACTCGCGGGTCCCGTCCCGACCGTTTCGATTAGGACAGGGCCCGCGGCGGTTCTCACACCATCAGCCACCAGGACGGATTTGAAGCCACGACACCTTCGTCCCGAATGAGGTCCGGGGCGGGAGGCGACCTGCGCACGCATGAAGATGCAGGTCAGAGCTTCGGGATGGGTTGGTTCCACCCAGCTTCGAACGGCTCTGGCCTCAAGTTCTTCTCCCAGGTTTCTCCCAGAGGCGGGGTAGAGAAGGGCCCGGCTCTCCCGCCCTCTTGAGATCTCGGGCTGGGCTAGCAGCTAGTTGATGTCGTCGAATCGGTCCGACACCGCACAGTGACCCCCCATGTGTGTTGCTCGGCACCGTGACCACACCCCCATGGTGCGAGCAGGCACCGGGCTTGCCGATCGAGGTGTAGGCCCACTCGTCGGCGCAACTCGGTCCGACTGTGCTCCACTCCAAGATGAAAGGCGCTTCGTCGGCCGTGGCGGGCTGGCGGGCTTCGCCGGGTCGGGGGCACAGCCTTGGGACAGCACGCCCAGGACGGGGCGCTAGAGGGGGAGCTGCGGCTGAGAGGTCTTCTTCTGGGGGCCTGACGGAGCGCCGGATCGCAACTATCTTTGATGTTCATCGTGCCTGGTAGACACGCTGGTTCCATAGCACCAACGCTCCCAAGTCGCCTATTCGAACGGCTACTTGACTTGACGTGGTGTGGGTCTATGCGAGAAATTTTCGCCATGAATCCACAGGATCAGCTGGACGCCTATGTCCAGCGCAACGCCGCGGGCCTCTCCCGCCTGCGGGCGCTCGCCGAGGATGCTCTGGCTGATGCGATGGTGGCAGCTCGCCTGGACCGTCCTAAGCCGGGGAAGGTTGCTGGCGATGTCGTGAGCATCGGCGTGCGCGACAAGCTCTTCCTTGCCGCCTCCAGAGACAAGCTGATCGAGCAGTCTTCACTGCGTGTCCGCCAGGTGCGCGGCCGAGGGCTCCGCGTGGTGGATGCGGCCAACGTCGAGGTCTCACTGCGAAAGGTGCCCGAGCTACCTCGCATGGCCCGCGGCTTCGAGTCCGCTGCGGTGCTTCACGGGGCCGATCCGCAGGAACTATTGTTCGATATGCCGCCCATCTGGCCGTCGCTGGACGAGCTCAGCCCTGTCATCCTGTGGTCCATTGGTGCCGATGACGTCCTGGCCGAGTTCACCGTGATGATGGTGGATGACGTGAAGGAACTGGAGCGCGCGAAGGCGTACGCGATGGTTCCGATCGCTCCTGCCGTCCGGGCTGCGGATGAGGAGGAGCTGAAGGCCGATACTCGGGTCAGCGACGACTTCGAGGACTTCGTGGGCAAGAAGATGCCGGCGGAGGGAACAGGGGACAAGGGCATCGAGGCGTAAGGCTTCGGGCCAGAAGGTCGAGGTGGGACTGCTGTGGCCGACACGGTACCGATCTACGGACACCGGGTTCGTCAAGCTAGGACGATCCGCAGCAGTCCGATCAAGCCTTTGGCAGCCATGCTGGACATGACTCCATCGGCCTGGACCGCGCTAGAACGTTCGCCGAGCACCGTAATGACGGTTTCTCGGATGAAAACCCTTGCGATGAGATTGCGCTTCCCTTCCGAATTCTTCTCAACGCCCCCATCCGGTCTCCCCGTGCATCGCGGGTCTTTGCTTTTGAGGGCAAAGAAGAGCATCAAAGTTTCCGAGATTGAAGCGCTGTCAACCTTTTCGGAAATGATCCAAGAACTGTGGCAAGAACTCACCTTGCACGCCACTCATCCGCCGCTTCGGATTCCCGCGAATCTAGCTAAGGGGGTGACCCCTGAGGATGCTGCCGCGATCGCGCGGCGTGCCTTCGATCTCGACGATGATGAGCCGATTCCTCATGTGATTCACGCGGTAGAAAGAGCGGGAGTGCCCGTCATTGTTGCCAATGTGGGAATGCCGGATGCTAGGCACGATGCGTTCTCTGTCTGGGTTGGCGATTTTCATGATGAGCCGCTAATTGTGGCCCGCCCAGTGAATTCTTGGGAGCGCACGCGTTGGTCTATTGCTCACGAGTTGGGCCATTTGGTTCTGCATCATGGAGTAGCGCCTGACGAGGCAGAGGAAGAGGCCAACCGGTTCGCCAATGAATTTCTCTTCCCATCGTCGGCGTTGCATAATGAATGGCCGTCTGTGGCGACATTGAATACGCTGATGCCATTGAAAAGGCGATGGCAGATGTCGCTTTCATCTTTGATCATGCATGGCAGGCAGAACGATCTAATTGACCCTGACCGGGCATCTGGTCTATTTAAGCAACTCTCGGCCAGGAGAGACCCGGTGAGCCAAGTTACATGGCGGGTTCAGGAACCCGGGTGGGACGATCAGGAGCCTGAGCGCCCACGCCTGCTGGCAGTCATGACAGAGCGAGGCCTAGATACCTTGCCGTCAGCGCATCTGTTTTCATCGATCAGTGGCCATTGGCCTGCGGATCTAATGCAGGAAATTATCGATGGTCAGCGTTCTGCTCCTGTTAGGCCCGAAGTAAGGCGCTCGCTACGGTCCGAGCCTGTGAATAATGTCTTCGAGTTTCGTCGACGGGCGTAGCCTTCTACCTTCAGACATGTGGTGCAATGGCTAATGCGGGAGGGGTTTTGCTCGATTCCTCTAAGGAGAGGCGATTGGCTGCCCTTCGGGATGCCGCTAGAAGAAAGTCGCATGACGCGCGAATTGCTGCGGAGTGCGGACTGGCGAAAGTGGTTTCGGCGGGAGAACCTATGAGCTTTTCTGCCGTCGCCCGCGCTGCCGGCGTGTCGGCCCGATACCTGAGGACTCAAGCTGACTTGGCGGACGTAATTGCAGCTATTCGAGATCGGGAGCGGACCCAAGGGTGCGGAGGTTCACTCAGTGGCGCGAATCGCATAAGCGTCTTAACCGTTCGGGTTTCTCTGCTGGAGCGTCTTCTTGACGCTACCCTGCGTGAGCTCAAGGGCGCGGGTGGAACCCCCAAGAGGGGTTCCACCCGTAAGTCCGGATGATCGGCCCATTCGCTGAAAGGGCTGGGCTCCTGGCTGTCGCCGCGCCGACGCCCGCAAGGCGGCCAGCCCGTCCACTGCGCCATTCGTGCCCGCGGCCCGGCCTGGGTGTCTTCGGCCCGACGACGAGGGGCCAGCCGGCACGGAAGGACGTGGCAGCCTGCTGGGCTCGCAAAGCGGGTTGCCCTGGGTTCGGTTGCGTTGTCGAAGCCATGCCGCCAGTAGCGTGCCCACATCGCGGCCGGTGGTACGCGAGCTGGTCGAGGCACATAAGGTCCGAAAGCTGGCAGCTGTACACGTGTATCCGTAATTGTGAGTGCGACAGCGAGGATGTCCCTAACATCTGTGCATGACCGCAGACGACGCACCAAAACCGTGCCCGATGCCCAGTGCCCATAGGCGGCTGATGGAATGCCACGCGCAGTGGCACCTGCTCCACGAGGCGTACTTCGACCCGCACGGGTTCCGCCTCAACCTCAACGCGCTGTTGCAGAACCTGCGGAACGTGACCTGGCTGATACAGAAGCAGAAGTCCGAGCTCCCCGGCTTCGACGATTGGTACCCGCGCTTCACCGACAGCGCGGGCAAGGACCCCCTCATGCGGTGGTCCGTGCGATCGCGCAACCGCATCACCAAGGAGGCCGACCTGGAGCTCCTCAGTCACATGCGGATTGTGTGGCACCAGGACTGGCTTCAGCGCGTCATCGGTACGTCGTCCGAGTACCCGCCGCGGTTGTCAATTCGCGAGGTAGTTACCGACATCATGCGGCGGTACCGCCCGCCCTTCGGCACGATGACGGTGCAGCGGCGTTGGGTCGACAAGGAGCTCCCGGATTGGGAACTCCTCGATGCGACGGGTGCGGTGTACTCCCGCCTCGAAGCGCTGCTGGCCGAGGGGCACTCGGCGGCCGGCGTCACCCTGTGCGATCTTGAGTCGCACATTCAGGAATGTGTGACGGCATCCCTGTCGCGCTCGGGCGCCAGGGCGCTTTGCATGTTCACCGCCAAGGATGACTTGGAGGCCCACTTCGACCTGGTCAGTGGTGCCGAGATCGAACAGCTCTCCTCCGTCTTCGAGCGTGACGATGAGTTGGCGGCGGAGTCGGCCGAGCGATACGGCGGCCAGCTACAGCTGCCGCTCGGCGACGCGATCGAATCGGTGCCGGGGTACCTGAACGTTGCGCGAACGCTGATGGAGAGCGACGGTGACCACGGCACGTTCGCCTTCCTGTTCCGTGGGGCGCTGAGAGTTGGCCTGACCCATCTCGTCTTCGACAGCCAGAGCGCGAAGATGCTCGCCTTTGAGAAGCTGGCCAGTCAAGCGAAAGCACGGGACGCGGACGGAGTGCTGGTGGTTTCGGAGGCATGGTTCGCGGTGCCCACAAAGCGTGAGAAAGATCTAGGCACGTTCTTCTTCCCTGCGAGGGACCGACTGGACCGCAGAGAGTCACTCGTGGTGCAGGCCGTGACTCGCGACGGTCGCGTTGCGAGCCAAGCTTGCATCGTCACTCGCGAAGCCGATGGCCGGACCGTTTGCTCGGAGCCCTCCGATGTGGAGTGCGACATGCCCAACACGTTCATGCCGATCATCCGGATGTGGAAGGAGCTGGATTCGATGGGCAGCTGATCGACACAGGGAGCGGTCGCCCCGGACCACCATCGGTCCGGGGCCTATTTGTGTGGCGGGCCGTTGACCTGCGTAAGCAAAATCGAGGTGCTTGCAGGGTCGCGCCGGTACGCCGCTGTCCAGACGTGTTGATGTCGGAGGGCGGTGTCACTACCAGCATGGTGGCCCCAGTGGAACGCTGCCCATCTGGCCTGGGCCCGACAGCGAGCGCTGTCGGGCCCAGGCTTTTCTGCATGCTCCGCAGCACTCAGCGCTTCCTCCCCAGCGTGGGGAGCCCTGCCGAAACCTCGCGATAGCGCGAGTCCGCTGTTGACTCGCTGTACCGCTCGCCGACTACGACTGGTGGTACGTACCGCGTACGGGTCCGCCGCGGCAGCGGCTCCATTGGGACCCCCCAGGACAACATCGCGGCCCGCAACAGGGTGTGCCAGCGGATGAGGTCTTCCAACTCTGCTGGTAGAGCAAGTGAGATGGTGCGTGAGTCCTTGCGCTTAGCGAAGGTGGCCTGAGGGTTGCCCAGCTCGTCGAGCCAGACCCTCACCACGACGCACGGGCGGTTCACGTAGATCGGTTTCTTTGCCTCCTTGGATGCAACGGTCATCCCCGTGACGTGCCCGTATATCTGGCGTAGCCACTTGGCATCGCGCGGCAGTGGGACGTTCAGGAGAGTTGCTCCAGCTCGCTTGTCCCAACCTGCATGCAAGATCTCGTAGCGGCCGAGCCAGACCCAAACCTCGACGGTAGAGGGCGACTCCCCGTTCTCAAGCACGGTCACTTAAGCCCCTGTTCGATGAGAATGGTGCGCTTCCGTGATTGCTGATCCATGTACTACCCACGTCGCTGCATCCCCCACGCGGAGCGCCGCCGACGTAGTGCGTCGCGTCTCGTCTCGGTAGGGTCGCCGCCATGGGCAGGCTCGTTCTCATGGACCTCGATGACACGCTGATCAGCCGACGCGAAGCGGTGACCGCGTGGGCCGAGGACTTCAGCACCGATCGGCGCCTGTCCGCAGAAGACGCGCGAACAGTGGTCGATGCGGTTAGGGAGCGCGCTCAGCCGGAGATCTTCGAAACTCTGCGAGCAACGCTCGGCCTGGCCGAGTCCGCAGCAGAGCTGTGGGAGGCCTACCTGGTCGGGCTGGCCGCGAAGGTCACGTGCGACTCAGAGACTCTGACCCGCCTCGACCTACTCCGAGCCGCCGGGTGGTCGGTGGGCGTGCTGACGAACGGTGCGGCGGACATCCAACGGGCCAAGCTCACCGCTGCGGGGATCCTCGACCACGTGGACGCGGTGTGCATCTCCGAGGAGGCCGGGGCCCGCAAGCCGGAGCCTGAGGTCTTTCGAACGGCCGCCGCACGCTGTGGGTTCGCGCTTCCAGCCGATGCCTGGATGGTCGGGGACAACCCGATGACGGACATCGCCGGGGCCAGCGCCACCGGCCTGCGAACGGTCTGGGTCTCGGCAGGCAGCACCTGGGCCACACCCGGACTCGTCCCTGATCACATCTCGTCCACCATCGTGGAAGCGGTGGACTTCCTGCTCGGACGACCGGAGAGCACGCAATGACCATCAAGCCGATCATCGGCATCCTCCACCCCGGCAGCATGGGCGCGGCGGTCGCAGCATGCGCCCGCCCAAACGCAGCCAGGGTCCTCTGGTGCCCAGCGGGCCGAAGTGCGGCCACCGCGGCTCGGGCAGAGCAGGCTGGTCTGGAGTCCGTAGGCAGCCTGGACGCTCTGGTGGAGCAGGCTCACGTCATCATCAGCCTCTGTCCGCCGGCGGCGGCCGAGGAACTGGCCCACACGGTCGCCGAGCGCAGGTTCGCCGGGGTTTACGTGGAGGCCAACGCCATCAATCCGGACCGGATGACTCGCATCGCCGGGGTGCTGGGCAGGTCCGCCCGTCACGTGGTCGACGGCGCGGTCATCGGATCTCCGCCGATCAACGGGAAGAGGACCCGGCTGTACCTTTCCGGTTCACTCGAGGCCGTCTCGCTGGTGGAGAGGCTGTTCGCGGGCAGCATGGTGGCAACCCCCGTACTGGGGGAAGCGATTGGCCAGGCATCGGCTCTGAAGCTGGCGTACAGCTCGTATCAGAAGGCCTCTCGCGTCCTCGCGGCGGTTGCCTTCGGCGCGGCGCGCGCGCACGGCGTGGACGATGCGCTGCTCGACGTCGCCGGCAAGCGGCAGGGCAGCTACCTGGTAGAGACCGGGTACATCGCTAAGACTGCCGCGCGAGCGTGGCGATGGGCCCCCGAGATGGACGAGGCCGCAGACATGCTGTCCGCCCTCGGATTGCCCGACGAGGTGCTGCGGGCCGTTTCGCAAACCCTCGCTCGGTGGGAGAACAGCAAAGACCTCGCCGAGCTGACGCCCGACGAGGCCCTTGACCGTCTGTCCCGGCCGCAGTGAGCGCCGGCCGCTACCAGCTTCCACCGGCACGGTCGCTCGACAGGAGGTCGTTGATCAGCCGCGCCGCCTCGGCAGGTTCGACGTTGCCCGTGTCCACCGTGAGGTCCCACGCCTGCCCAGGGTGGGCGTCGACATCGGCCTGCGTGGCGTCCCATGCTGAGAGCCGATCCGCGGTGTCGGCGTCGCCACGTCCGGCTGACCGGGACGCCGTCGCCTCACGCGAGCACCAGAGCAACACGACGGCCCAGTCAGCCCGGTAGCCCTTGATGAGCGCGTTGATGCCCTCGACCTGGCCCAGGTGCACAACCGGGAGGCCGGTCATGAACGCCTCGTCCATCCCCGGACGGTCGATCACGTACGTGTTGCCGTACCGGCGGTTCAGGTAGATGACATCCCCGGCGGCCTCCAGGTCGGCCAGTTGCTCAGCCGTGCCCATCCGGTAGCCAGCGGACTTCCCGGAGCCGACCTTGAGTCGGGAGAAGAGCCGGTAGTCCGGATTGATGGCCTGGAGGGCTCGGGTGACGGTGTCCTTGCCAGCGGCCGGCGGCCCGTACAGGACGAGGCCGTGCGCCGTCACAGCCCGCCTCCGCTCAGTACGTCGCGGGCCTGGTCGGCAGCGGCGATCGCCGCACCGAGGCGGTTGTCCACCACGAAGTGCGGGCCCTCGGGCCGGAGCTTGAGGTCAATCGTGGCCAGGTACTCCTCCCACGACTCCATCTTCCAGATGTCCCGGGCCGCGCCTCGGAACTCGATGTACTCCCTCATCGAGTCAGGGTCGCACTCGACCCAGATGGCGGCCACGGTGGCTCGCTTCGCCTTGCAGCGGTTATAGAAGCGCTGCATCCAGTCGGCCTGCGAGAACTCCGCCAGGAACGGCGCATCGAGGATCACGGACGTGCCGCAGTCGACGTTGTCCCACGCGGCCTCCATGAGGCAGCGGTATTCGAGCGGCCGGACCTTCTCCCGGTAGAGCGCAGAACTCCGGTCATTCACCTCTCCGCCGAGCGCCATCAAGAGCTGATCGACCAACGGGCGCGTCAAGGAATCCTTGTCGAGCACCGGCCACCCGGTGAGGCGACCGATGAACTTTGCGAACTCACTTTTCCCGGAACCGGCATATCCGCCGACAAGGAGGACCATAGGGCCGGAATTATCGCCGCCGTTCCGACGCTTCCACTCGTCAATGACCCGACTGCGGAACGCTTCGGCGTCGACATTGCCCGCACCCTCGCGGATGCTGCCGAGAGCCTCGCGGATCGCCTGGTCCAGGTTGGGGACGTTATCTGCTGCTGGACGCTGGTTGGGCACCGTGGTGACCTCTCCGGGGAGCGGTCGGCGAAAGCCCAGTTCCGCCTCGTTCATGCGGTAGAGAAGGCAGTAAGCCCGGCGGTAGTCGGGGCGCGGGTACGCGGAACCCGCCTCGTGTGCCCAGACCGTCTGAAAGTTGGCGGCAAGGTTGAACTTGTGCCGATCGCCGATTTCCCGAAGCTTCTCACCGACTTCCTCAAGAGTCAGGTTGTGGGATTCCCTGACCTGCTTGAGAATTGTCGGATTCCATCCTGGGCGTTGCCGAGCCATATTCCCCTCCTAGGAAACTGCTCGTGCCGCGAGTGTAGCGGCTCGTTGAGTCACCCGAAAATCGCGATAGAAGTCGTGATAGTAGTCGTGTAAGGATCTGCCGCCGAATACCGGTAAGGCTCCGTGATACAGATGCCGCCCCGACGGGTGTGAACTGATTCCTGTCCACCCCAGGAGGCATCAGTGAAGCGTCACCCTCCCCGATATGCAGTCAGGGGACCACGGCACGGCCGCGATCCCCTGTTCCCCCCATCCGCCCGTCACCGGGCCTCAAGCTCCGCGACCCGGGCTTGCAGGTCGCGGAGTTCCCCGCGGACCTCGGCAAGCTCACGCCGGAGCTGTCCGGCCTCGCTGCCGGCGGCGGCAGCCTTCGACTCCGCACCCTCGGTCAGGAAAGCCGCCTTGCCCTGATGGCTCACCACGAGCCCGGTCTCCCGCAGGTGGCCGACGGCGGCGCGCGCAACGGTTGGGCTCACGTCGTAGTGGGCCTGAAGCTTCGCCAGTGACGGGATCTTCCCGTCGGCAGCGAACTCGCCCTTCGCGATCCGCGCGCAAAGGTCATCGGCCACCTGCCGATAGGCGGACTTCTCGCCGGTCCACTCGACCATCACCACTCCACATCCCTCTGCGTCTCTGCCTCATAGTGCCGCACCCTCCGGCCGGAACCAATGCTTCCGCATGTCGCCCAGCCGATGGGCTTGCCAACTCTGCTTCTCTGCCTCACAGTGTTCTGTGTGGCAGAGAGAACAAAGCTCTCTCGGGCCTAGCTATTCCTGCACGTCAACGGCCGCTATGGGGCCGGACGCTGCCGCTGCACTCCGGTGCTGCGGTAAGTCCAGCCGCTGCGGAACCGGTGCTCTGTCCACACAGAGCACAGCTCCTTGAGAACTGAACAGTGATCGTGCGGGACCGACGCGAGGGCGGCGGTCGCGGTAGGCACCTAGGTTGAGGAACCGGGGGTGAACCGCCGCGATGAACGAAGCCCTCCCCTACGCAGTGGCATGCCATCCCTCCGGGGATGTGGGGCCGAACGGGACGCTGACCATGCCGATTCGTACGGCTGGGTGGCGAAACCGGGAGTACAGCGGAGTCCCAACGCACGTGGCGGGATGAGACAGACCGCCCCCGTGGTGACCGGGTGATGTCGCCGGCGGCAGCGAGCCACGCAGCACCCCGTTCCGGGTGCGCCGCCCTGCTGGTGCTGAGCAGAGACGAAGCACCGGACCAGGCCCGAGAGACCTGACGCCCGTAGGACGGGCACCCCCAACCACCAGCCCCGGCAGGGGCTTCGATCTGAGGAGGGCGCGCCCATGGGCATGCCCCAGATCTGTAGCCGGCCCCGCCGCTGACAGCGGGCGGGGCTTACCGCTTCCGGTCGCGTTACCAGCGATCACGGTCCCCGGCGCGCGCCGGCCGCCCACACGGCGGCGGGCCCGCGTCGGGTTCCGCGGCTGCTCGTGAACGACGAGAAGCCCAGCCCGCATGAGTCGGGCCGCCGCGCTCCCGGCCAAGGTAGGCGCGGCGGCCCTGCGGGCTCACCCCCCGATTGGACGAGGTGAACCCATGAAACTGATTGTTGCAGGCCAGCAGGCCGCGACCCCCGAGGAGTTCGCGGAACTGGCCTTCGGGACCGGCGCCGACTTCGGCTTCGGCGTCGACACCGAGCTGTTCGACGGCACCACGGACAGCTCCGACGAGGACCGGCTGATCCGGCTCGACGTCGCCCGCGCGGCCCTGCGGGACCTCCCCGCCCCGGCCGCCCGGTTCGCGTCGGCCTTGATGCGCACCGCCGAGCGCCGCCGGGTGCTGACCTGGAAGGCGGCAGCGTGATGGCCCAGCTGCACTCCCTCCTTGCCGGCGCGACGCGCACCCCGCACCTGTCCGCGCGTCCGGCGGCCACCGTGCTGGCCGAGTACCGCCCGAGCCCGGACAGCGACCTGCGCGGCGCCGCCTGCGCGGGCAGCGACACCGAGCTGTTCTACCCGGACCCCGAGGAGATGGGGGCGGAGACCGCCGAGTGGGCCGAGCGCCGCGCCAAGATGATCTGCGCCGGCTGCCCGGTGGCGGCCATGTGCCTGGCCGATGCGCTGGAGCGGCGCGAGCCGCATGGCGTCTTCGGTGGCCTGAACGGGCGCGAGCGCGCCGCCGTGCTGCGGCGGGCGGCGCGCTCCCGGGCCCGGGTGAACGCCGGGGGTGCCGGGTGAACGTTCACCGCACCGGCGGGGGTGTTCACCCGGTGCTCACCGAGGTGCCCACCGAAGCCCAGATCCGCCGCACGTCCCGGGTGATCAGCGGCGGCACGTGGGTGCTGACGGGGGCGGTGGTCGCGGTGAGCATGTCCACCGCCGCACCGTTCATCGACGCCCATTCGACCGTCGGCACCGGCCCCGTGATGGCGGTCGCCGCCGACGGCTGCTTCATCCTGAGCCTCCAGGCGGACAGCACCCTCTCCCGCTTCGGGGTGAAGCCCGGGCGGTGGCCGGCCCTCTTCCGGTGGGTCACCGGGCTGGCCACGGTCTGGCTCAACATCGGGGCCGCCGCGCTGGCGAAAGACCTGGTCGGCGTGGTGATCCACCTGATCCCGCCCCTGTTGCTGCTGCTCGTCGCGGAGGCTGGACCGGCCTACCGCCGGGCCCTGGCCCGCCTCGCGCGCCGGTCCCAGCCGCCACTCCAAACCCGCCCGGCGACCATCCCGCGCGCCGCCCGGCAGGTGGTGAACGTGCCGCTGTTCACCCTCCCGACCGCGCCGTTCACCGCCACCCCGCAGGCCGCCCCAGCCCTGCCGCCCAGTCCTCTTCCGGAAGGCCGGGAGGCGCTCCCGGGGGCCGGGGTGAACGCGGTGAACACCGAGCCCGTTCACCCGGCGCTCACCCCCGTTCACCCCACCCCGACCGACCCCACCGAACCGACCGTCGCCCCGGCCGCGGACACCGTCGACGACGTGATCGACGGCCCGGTCTACCCGGACGGACCGAACCCGGTGAACACCCCGACGCCCGAGCCGTTCACCGCCGAGGACGAGGTGAACGCCCCGGCCGACGAGGTGAACACCGACCCGCGGGAACCGGCCCGGCTGGACGGCGCAGACGCCGCCCGCGTGATCAAAGAGTGCTGGCGCGACGGCATCTCGCAGCGCGAAGCCGCCCGCCGCTCCACCCGCTCCCCGGCCTACGTCAGCGTCGTCTACAAGCGGCTCAGCGAGCAGCAGGACGGCGGCACCGAGGCGGTGGCCGCATGAGCCGCCCCCGCCACTGGGACCCCGACGGCACCCGCCACGGCGGCACGCCCACCTACCCGTGGCGCATGGCGCCGCGTGGCCTCTTCACCCGCCGCCAGCTCCGCGCCAAGGGCCTACGCCCCGGCGGCCAGGACGTCGCCGCGCAGGTCATGTGGCGCTCCCGCTACGGCGGCACCCGCCCCGCCTACCTTTACCGCCTCGCGCTGGCCAAGCCCGTCCGGCCCATGACCCCCGCGAAGGCCGCCGCCCTCGCCAAGGCCAACCGGGCGCGCCGCATCTGCCCCGCCTGCGGGCAGGACGTCGGCTACGTGCTCCCCACGCACCTCGACACCTGCCTGAACTGCGCCGACACCACCGCCCTCGTTGCCTGAGACTCCGGAGGAATCCCCATGAGCTGGACCCGAACCGACGCCGAGAACCTCGCCGCCAGCCTCGACCGGGGCGCCGTCGACAAGCTGGCCGCCGCCCGCTCCGGCGACACCTTCGCCGGTGACGCGCGCAACGGCGAACTGCCCCGCCAGCAGGCCGCCGCTGCCGCCCTCATCCTGCGCGTCCAGGCCCGCGCGATGCTCGCCGACGCCGCCGCCATCCTCGACGGCGCCGACCCCGCCGAACTCGGCTACTGACCATCCGGGAGGTCTCGTCATGGCCCGCATCCGCACCACCAAGGTTCAGATACCGGCCCAGCGCGGCCGTGGGCGCCGTCGAGGGCCCGCCGCGCACGTGGTCGACCTCGGCCGGGGCACCGCCCCGGTCGTGCTCGTCGTCCCCCACCAGCCGTCGCTGAGCGGCCGGTTGGCCCTCGCGACCGGCCGCGCGCTGTGGCGCGGCCGGGTCGCGTGGGCCCCGGTCTGGGCCGGGATCGGCGTCTTCGGGGCAGCCGGTGTGCTGTCCGCCGTCCCGGCCGCCGCCCTCGCCCTCGCCGTCCCGGCGGTGCTGCTGCCCGCCGGGTGGCAGCTGGCCGTGCGCCGCCACCCGCGCTCGGCCGTGCGCCGCAAGGCCCGTGCCCGCACCCGCTCCGTCGCCGCCTGGTCAACCGGGCTGGCCTGGTCGGCGCTGGCCGTCTGGTTCGGCCCCGCGAACGGCCTGCTCGCCCTTGCGTGGCTGGCCGGTACCGCCACCGCCCAGACGCTGTGGTGGCAGTACCGCCGCACCCGCGCCACCACCCCGCTGACCGCCGAGACCGACTGAACTCCCGAGGAGACAGCAGATGAGCACCCCTCCCAACAACTCCGGCAACCCGTTCCCGCCCCCGCGCCGCTCCGGCAACCCGGCCGGCGCGGGGAAGACCCCACCGCCGCCCCGGGGCGGCAACTCCCGGACCCGCGTCGGGCCGAGCTACCACTTCTCCTACACCCGCAACACCCCCAGCGGCGGTGGCATGGGCGGCGCCCGGTACGGCGGCGGCCGCGGCCCCGGCGGTCCGGGCCCGTCGTCCGGCCCGATCGGCACCCCGTCCGGCGGCGGCCAAGGCGGCGGGCGCGGCTACTCCCCGCTCGGCGACCCGGAGTTCTTCACCAACGCCGACGTGCGCGAGTTCTGCGAGCGCGGCCGCGCCACGTTCGCCCAGCTCTCCTTCGACCTCGCCATGGCCTTCGAGATCCTGCAGGCCGTGCTGAAAGAGGTCCCCGACGCCGACGGCCGGCCGTTCGGCTCCCTGACCCGCGCCCGCCGGGTGTCCAAGCACCTGAAGAAGGCCGCCGACGACGCCAAGGACTGCGCCGCCGAGATCGCCCGCACCTACGCCGCGTTCCAGCGCGAGTACGACCCGGAGATCTCCCGCGTGGCCAAGCCCCGCCAGCCCCGCCGCCGCTTCGACTTCGGCGGCTGATCCCGCTCTGATCCCCGACCCGGGGCAGGGCGCGCGCCCTCGCACCCGATCGGTCGGGTGAGCTGTGCCGCGCGCTGCCCCGGGCCGGGCCCCACCCGCCCCGCAGCCCCGGGAGGCCGCCCATGCGCCGCCAGCCTCAGCCCCAGATCGCGCAGTTCGACACCGGCCAGCACGCCGGGTACCTGCACCTCGACCCCAACCAGCACGCCGGCGGCGTCGGCGAGTACCTGCTCCACCGCGCCAAGCCCTACCTGCCGCCGTGGCTGGTCGCCGCCGGCACCGGCATCCTCTCCCTCCCGGCGAACCTGATGTGGAACGAGTCCGCGGCCGGCGCGGTCGGCCTCACCCTCGCCTCCCTCGGCCTTACCGCCGCCACCTGGTGGGCGGGCAAGCCCACCAGCCAGCAGCGCCGCCTCCACTCCGCCATCACCGTCGCGGCGGGCACGTCGTGGTTCACCGCCGCCGCCCTCGCCGGACCCGCCGCCGGTCCGCTGCCGAGCCTCTACCTGATAGGGGCACCGGCCATCGCCGCGACGTGGAACATCCGCCAGCTGCTGCGGGTCAACCCCGACGGCGCGCCGAACGACGGCGACAAGGGGCTCCTGGAGAAGGTCGGTCTCGCCAAGACCCTGGTCACCTCCGCCAAGGTCCAGCCCAACAAGGCGGAGTTCGAGCTGCAGCTTCCCGGCGGGGAGTTGACGCCGGACGACGTGTCGAAGGCGCTGCCCAAGCTGGCCGGAGCGCTGCGGGTCGCCAAGAACGCCCTGCGCACGACACCGGACCCGGACGATTCCTCCCGCACGACGCTCACCGTCGTGCCCCATGACCTGCTCAAGGCCGGCGCCTCCTACCCGGGCCCTTCGCACCCGGGAGGGTCGATCGCCGACCCGGTCCACCTGGGCATCTATGAGGACGGCGCAGACATGGCGGCCTTCTTCCCCGGCGACCCGGACGCGCACCGCAACGCGATGCACCTGCTGATCATGGGGATGACCGGCTCCGGCAAGTCCGAGGGCGGCCTGACCGCGCTGACCGAGGTCATCACCCGCCGCGACGTGATCGTGTGGGCGTCCGACCCGGCCAAGGCCGAGCAGACCCTCGGCCCGCTGCTGCCCGCCCTCGACTGGGCCGCGCTCACCATGGACGACACCAAGGCCATGATCACGGCACTCAAGGCCGTCATCCCGGCCCGTACGTCCTGGCTGGCGAAGTACGGCTACAAGCAGTGGGAGCCGGCCTGCGCCGAGATCCAGGCCGACGGCTCCCCGGGCATGCCCTACCTCATCGCCTGGTTCGAGGAGGCCGCCAAGACCCTCCGCGAGACGGACGACGACGTGTTCACCGGTCCCGCGCAGGAAGCCCGTTCCGCCGGGATGTCCCTGGTCGTCTCGATGCAGCGCGCCTCCCACACCCAGATGAGCACCGACACCCGCGCCTCGCTCGGCTCGTCGTGGGTGTTCGGCCTGCGCGACGACCGAGACGCTCAGTTCGCCCTGCCCGACGAGGCCATGGACGCCGGCGCCTCCCCGCAGGCCTGGAAGGACAAGAAGCCCGGCTACTCCTACCTGGTCGCCAACGGCATCCCGGAGACGTTCTGGGCCACCCCCGGCCGGGCCTACCTCACCCCGGTGGACGCCATGAACTGGGCCGTCGCCGGGTTCGCCCACGTCCGCGCCCAGTGCGACCCGGTCACCGCCAAGGCCGCCGCCAACGCGGTCGGCCCCGCCTTCACCCAACGCACCCACTACCCCCTGCCCGCCCTCACCGCCGACAGCGGCGACGACGGCGGGATCTACGACCAGGAGAACGCCCCGGTGCACTACGACTACGACATCGACCCCACCGACAACGCCGACGGCGACGACGACGGATGGATCGACCCGGACGCCGAACTCCCGCCCGTCGAACGGGTCGTCGAGATCGCACCGCCCGAGATCCCGCCGCGCACCCGCGTCGGCAAGGCCGAGGCCAAGAAGATCATGGCCGAGCTGCTGGCCGAGTTCGAAGCCGCGGGCCTCACCGAGGTCGGCCCGGCCGACTTCATGGAGCACTGCGACCGCTTCCACCGCTCCCGCAGCTGGGTGTCCGGACAGGTCGCCGAGATGGTCGAGACCGGCCGCCTGCGGGAGACCGACGAGGCCGGCCGCTACGCGATCGTCCCGCTCCAGCCAGCCGCCGCCTGAACCCGCTCCAGGCCCGCTTCTGACGGTCCTGACGCGTCTGACGCGCCAGACGGCCCTGACATCGAACGGGCCGTTTTCCCCAGGTAACGCGTGCGCGCGAGGGGTGTCTGACGCGTCAGACACCCCCGCCTGACGCTTCTGACACCCCCACCCTCACGCCCCTGACACCCCCTCCCTCACCGCTCGACCACGCCCCCGAAACGCCCCCGGGGCGCCCGGAAGGACCCACCCAGTGATCGTCTCCATCTCCTCCGCCCTCCTGTTCGCCGTCATCACCGTCGTCCTCGTCCGCGCCCAGCGCGTCAGCGCCAGCAGCGCCGTCCTCGTGTGGCTATCCGGCTTCACCGTCGCCGGCACCGGACTCGCCGCCCCCGTCAACAGCGCCCTCACCTCCCTCGCCCACTACGTCTCCACCATCCACTGACCCACCCCCGCCCCGCCGACAGGAGAAGCACCGTGGAACACAACGCCAACCCGCAACAGCCGTTCGCCGCCCCGGTGCTCTACACCCAGGACGGCACCCCCTACTACGCCGCACAGCCCGCCCCGGCACCCCTCACGCTCTACCAGCCGACCGCCCCGCTCCCCGCCCCGATCCACCCCGCATTGGGCTACCTGCCCGCCCAGCACACGCCCGCCCCGATGCCCGTTCCGGCCCGGGACCCGTGGCCCGCCCGCCTGCTCGCCGGCGGCATCGGCATCGGCGGCGCCGGACTCGGCGTCGGCTTCCTCCTGCAGACCCTCGCCGCCGCCACCACCGGCCTCGGCCTGCTCGTCGCAGCCCTCGGCGTCCTCTACCTCCTCAAGAACACCAGCGGAGGCGGGCGGGGCGGGCAGGGCGGCGTGAACGTGAGCGTCAACGTCACCAACCGCAACCGCTGACCTTGGAGGAACCCGCATGGCCCGTCTGCGCCCGCAGTACGTCACCTGGCCCCGCCCCGCGATCCACCTGGCCGACACCCCCAACCCCAAGTGCGCCGAGTGTGTGGGCGTTGGCCGGGTTTGGACCGAGTATCAGTCCCCCTTCGACACCAGCGAGCACGCTGGAAGCGAGATCGTCCACTGCGGCTGTTGGAGATTCGGCCGCACCCGCCGCCTGCTGACCATCCCGCGCTGGATCGCCCGCCGCTGGCTCGGCTGGACCGAACCCGGCTACTCCACCGAGCCGCCGTTCTAGCCACACCCCGGAGCCTGCCCGACCGGCCGTGCCGCCCGGACCACCGCCGCAACCAGCGGCCGGGGCCCGGACGGCGCGGGGGACCGGCAGACCCGCTGCCGCACAGCACAAAGCCCCACACCAACCGGCAATCCGCCAAGACAGACGGTTGGTGCGGGGCCGTGCATCCCCTTCACAGAGATGGGACCAGCATGCCCCAGTTCGACCGTTCCACGCTCGTCGTCGTCGACGACACCGCCGACCGCGAGGACGCCAGCGACGGCCACTCCCGCTACGGCGCCTACCTCGCCCAGCACGCCGACGACTTCCGCGACGACGGCCAGCCGCTCCGTCCGGTGGAGTTCGCCATCGCCGCGTGGCGCGTCGCCACGAGCCCGGTCATGGCCCCCGGCTACGTGACCGTACGACCCGACGTCGACCGCGTCGAGGTGTATGTGGACCACGACGGCGGCGCCCAGTTCTGCGCGAAGGTCGGCCTGCGGCACAGCCAGCTCGCCCACCGCCCGGCCGGCCGTTCCCTGGATTGGGAGCGCGCCCCGTGGTCCCGCTCGAACGAGTCGTGGCCCGTGCTGGTCAGCCCGGAGCGCACCGACCGCCCCGCCGTCCTGGTCACCGCCACCGTGCTCCTCCCGATCCCGGACCGCATCCTCATCACCCCCACCACGACCCGGCCCGGCCACACGCTCACCCACCAGGCCAAGACCGTGGTCGGCGCCCTCGCCGAGTACGCCAACCGGCACCTCGCCCCGCTCGTCGCCGACCTGCTCGGCGGTACCCGGTGAACGCCCCGGGCCTCGCCCTCGCCCTGCGCCCGGCGGCCGAGTGGCTGCCCGCGCGACCGTGGAACGGCATGACCGTGCTGGACGCCTACTGCAACATCGGCGGCGCCGGCATGGGGTTCTGGCTGGCCGGGTTCGACGTCGTCGGCGTCGACATCCTCGACCAGCCCAACTACCCCTTCCCGTTCCTGCGCGGCGACGCGGTCGAGGCCATCACCGCCTACGGCTGCGGCTTCGACCTGATCTCCGCCGGACCGCCCTGCCAGTTCGACTGCACGCTTACCGCCGGGACCAACGCCGCCCGCCGCGACCGGTACGCGGACCTGCTCGACCCCACCCGCGACGCCCTCGAAGCCACCGGCCGCCCCTACGTGATCGAGCAGCCGCCCGGCCGCGCCTCCCGCCGCATGAGGATCGACCTCACCCTGTGCGGGGAGATGTTCGGCCTGCGCGTGCTCAGGCACCGCAACTTCGACGCCGGCGGCGGCCTCGTCCTCGACCAGCCGCCACACGCCCCGCACCGGGGCCTGACCATCGGCTACCGCCACGGACGGTACGTCAGCCCCGAGCAAGGCCGGTACTTCCAGGTCTACGGAAGCGGCGGCGGCAAGGGCAGCGTGCCCGAATGGCAGGACGCCATGGGCATCCACTGGACCACCGTGCGCCGCGAGATCGCCGAGGCCATCCCCCCGGCCTACACGGAACTGATCGGCCGACAGGCCGCCGCCCAGCTGCGTACCGTACCCGCCGCACGGGCCGCGTAGGACACCGTCGTGGCGACCGTCCTGGACTGGCGCGACGCCCACCACTACGACCGCACCGGCACCCGCCCCTGCCGCTGGTGCGGCCGTCCCACCTCACTGCGCGACGAGCAGCGCAGGCCCGCACACAAGGTCTGCGCCGAACAGCACGCCGCCGAGCAGCACCCGCCGACGTCTGGAGACCGGCGTGAACCCCATCCTGCAACTCGCCCTCGAACTGGCCCGGCTCGGCCTTCCGGTGCTGCCGTTGCGGGCCGGGAAACGGCCGGTCGGCAACTGCCCGGCCTGTAAGGACAACGCCTGCGGCGGCCGGCCGAACATGAAGGACCCGGGCCCGTGCGCCTGCCCGGCGCCCTGCCACGCGTGGGCCGCCGCCACCACCGACCCCGCCGTCCTGACCAGCCCGCCGTGGCTGCGGGCGTGGCGGGAGGCCGAAGCGGTGGCCTACCACCCGGGCGGCGCCGACCTGACCGTGGTCGACCTCGACAGCACCGACGCCGTCACCTGGGCCCGCACCGCCCTGCCCCCGACGCTCACCGTGCCCAGCACCCGGGGCGAACACTGGGTCTACCGGGGCGCGATGGCCTCTGCCAACAGGGTCCGCCCCGACGTGGACGTCAAGTCCACCATGGCGTACGCCCGTTGGCTCGGCTACGGCACCGGCACCATGGCCGAGCTGCCCGACGCCATCCGCGCCCTGGTCGACAAGGAAGAGGCCACCCCGCCGCCGAGCGGGCCGCGGGTGGCCTCTTCACCCCCGCCGCCCTGGACCCGCACCGTGGCCCACGGCTGCCGCCACACCGACCGCTACATCAACACCGGGCTGCAACGAGGCCTCGCCAAAATCGCCGACTGCCCCGAGACCGGCGCCGGATCACAGGCCTTCGGCGTCGCCCGCTTCCTCGCCGCCCAGCACACCCGCTGCCCCGGCCCCTGCGGCCTCGACACCATCGCCCAGCAACTCATCGACACCGCCGTATCGGTCGGCGTCCCGCACGACTACGCCACCCGCGCCGTCGCCCGCGGCTTCACCGCCGCCGGCGCCCATGCCGCATGAACTGACCACACCACACGCCCCTGTGAGGCCAGCATGACCGAGCACACCTCGTCCGTCCCCGCCACCGCCGAGGACGGCGCCGACCTGCTCAACGCGGTCGAAGCCCACCACAGCCGCTTCACCGTCCTCCCCAGCGAAGCGGCCTACGTCGCGGTCGTGCTGTGGGCCGCCCACACCCACCTGCTCGACAGCTTCGAGACCACCCCGCGACTCGCGCTCCTCTCCCAGAAACCCGGCTCCGGCAAGACCCGCACCCTCGCCGTCATCGGCGACCTCGTGCCGCGACCGATGGACGCCACGGGCGTCAGCCCCTCCGTGCTGGCCCGCACGATCCACGACAAGAAGACCCGCCCGACCGTGCTGCTCGACGAGAGCGACACCGTCTTCGGCCCCAAGGCCGTCGGCAGCGAGGACCTGCGGGGCCTCATCAACGCCGGACACCGCCGCGGCGGCCACGTCCTGCGCTGCGTCGGCGGTGGCACGACCCAGACGGTCCAGGCATTCCCCACCCACTTCGCCCTCGCCGCCGCCGGGCTCGGCGACCTGCCCGACACCGTCATGAGCCGCTCCGTAGTCATCCGGATGCGCCGACGGACCTGCGACGAGCGCATCGAGCCCTACCGCGAGCGGATCCACCAGGCGCAGGGCCACGCCCTGCGTGAGCGCCTCGCCACCTGGGCCGACACCGTGCGAGGCGACGTCAGCCGCGCCGTGCCCGACCTGCCCAACGGCATCTTCGACCGGGCCGCCGACGTGTGGGAGCCCCTGCTCGCCGTCGCCGACGCCGCCGGTGGCCACTGGCCCGAGCGTGCCCGCACCGCCTGCACCCGGCTCGCCAAGGCCAACGACAGCTGACCTGACCCGCCCGAACCAGACCGAAGCGGCCGCCCTCTCGCCAAAGCCAGCGGCCGCTTCACCCAGTCCCTACAGAACCGGAGAGGCCAGCATGACCGATCCCACCCCGCCCGTCACCACCAACACCGACGACGGCGCCGCCGTCCTCGACGCCGTCGAAGCCTTCCACCGCCGCTTCAACGTCTTCCCCAGCGAAGCCGCCTACACCGCCGTCGTGCTGTGGGACGCCCACACCCACCTGCTCGACACCTTCGAGTCCACCCCGCGCATCGCCTTCCTCTCCCCCGAACCCGGGTCCGGGAAGACCCGCGCGCTGGAGATCATCGAGACGCTCACCCCGCGGCCGATGCTCACCACCGACGTCTCCCCGGCCGCGCTGTTCCGGTCCGTCTGCGACCCCGATGCCCGGCCCACCGTGCTGTTCGACGAGATCGACACCACCTTCGGCCCCAAGGCCGCGGGCAACGAGGACCTGCGCGGTCTCATCAACTCCGGCCACCGCCGCTCAGGCGTCGTCCTGCGCTGCGTCGGCGACGGCAACACCCAGACCGTGCAGCCCTTCCCCGTCTACGCCGCCCTCGCCATGGGCGGACTCGGGGACCTGCCCGACACCATCATGAGCCGCTCCGTCATCATCCGGATGCGCCGCCGGGCCCCCAACGAGAAGGTCGAGCCCTACCGCGAGCGCATCCACAAGGCCGAGGGCCACGCCCTGCGCGAACGCCTCGCGACCTGGGCCGGAACCGTCCGCCAGCAGCTCGAAGGCGCCTGGCCCGAACTGCCCGAAGGCATCAGCGACCGACCCGCCGACGTGTGGGAACCCCTACTCGCCGTCGCCGACGCCGCCGGCGGCCACTGGCCCAAGCGCGCCCGCGCCGCCTGCGTCCAACTCGTCACCGCCGCCAAGGCCAACGACAAGGGCAGCATCGGCATCCGCCTCCTGACCGACCTGCGCGAGATCTTCGGCGACGCCGAACGCATGCTCAGCGCCGACCTGCTGAGCAAGCTCGCCGACCTCGACGACGCCCCGTGGGCCGACCTCGACGGCAAGCCCATCACCGCCCGCGCCCTCGCCAAGATGCTCGGCGACTACGTCAAGGCCGACAACGACCCCATCAAGCCCCGCAACATCAAGACCGGTTCGAAGAGCAGCGCCAAGGGCTACTACGCCGCCGACCTCGCCGACGCCTGGCTGCGGTACTGCCCGCCCCGTCGGCTTCCCCCCGAGGAATCCGCTACTGCCGCTACTGCCGCTACCGCGCAGGTCAGGCCCCTGTTTCCGGTAGCGGATACGCCCGAGGTAGCGGATACCGAACCGCTACCCACCCCGCAAGCCGCCACCGCACCGTAAGACGCCCACCGCTCCCGTCCACCCCGGCGGGAGCGGCACCAATCCGCTACCGCTACCCAATCCGCTACCAAAAACATGCCCCTGACCAGGGAGGTAGCGGCAGTAGCGGCAGTAGCGGATTCCTCAGGGGGAAGAGGTCGAGCCCACGCTCCGCCCTTACCCCTGCGCCTCGAACCCCGGGAGCCGCCCAATGGCCACCGCCATCCCCGAAGCCCTCACCGTGCCCGAGGTCATGGCCGCCCTCCGCATGAGTCGCAGCAAGGTCTACGACCTCATCCGCGCCAAGACGCTCGTCAGCTTCACCGAAGGCCGCTGCCGACGAATCGCCGTCGAAAGCCTCGCCGACTACATCCGCACCAAGACCGAGGAGAGCCGTTCCTGATGGCCCGAAAGAACCCCAACGGCGCCGGCAGCATCTGGCAGCGCAAGGACGGCCGTTACGAGGGACGCGTGTACGTCCCGCAGCCCGACGGAACCCGCAAGCGCAAGACCGTCTACGGCGACACCTGGGAGGAGTGCGACGCCAAGCGCCAGGACTTGGTGAAGCGGGCCCGGGACGGCGTCCCCACCCCGACGCGCTCGCAGAAGCTGTCCGAGTGGCTCCCCTACTGGCTGGAGGAGTTCATCCGACCGCAGCGCAAGAAAACGACGTACGCCAAGTACGAGACGCACGTCAGGCGCTACTTGATCCCGAACATCGGAACCAAGCGCCTGGAGTCGCTGAGCGTCCCCGACGTGCGACGCCTCGTCAGCACCGTGGCGCGGGAGGCATCCGCCGCCACGGCGAAGGAGTCGCACCGCGTGTTGCGCACGGCCCTGACGGCGGCCTGCCGCGAAGAACTGATCAGCCGGAACGTGGCCGCCCTGGTCCCGGCCCCGCGGGTGGAGGTACGCGAGATGAAGACGTGGACGCTGGACGAGACGATCACCTTCCTGGAGGCCGCGCGCCCGGACCCGCTGTACACGGCGTTCGTCCTGGCCATCACGCTGGGCCTCCGGCGCGGCGAGATCCTGGGCCTGCGCTGGAGCGACATCGACCTGGACGGCCGCAAGCTCACCGTCCGGACCCAGCTCCAGCGCGTGCAGAAGGAGCTGTACGCCGACAGCACGAAGAACCGCCGGACGCGGGCTATCCCGCTGCCGTCGATGTGCATCGCTCCACTGCGCTGGCGGCGGTTCCAGCAGGCGAAGCAGCGGGAGGAGGCCGGCCGGGAGTGGGAGGACACCGGGTACGTGTTCACCACCCGCACCGGTCGGCCGATCGAGCCGCGGAACCTCAGCCGGTCCTTCGAGCGGATCGGCGCGGACGCCAGCCTGCCGCGCATCCGCCTCCACGACACCCGGCACGGCTGCGCGACGATCCTGTTCGCCGCTGGCGTCGCACCGCGGGTGGTGATGGAGATCCTGGGGCACTCCCAGATCGCCGTGACCATGAACGTCTACACCCACGTCTCGGAGGAGACCCGACGCGAGGCGCTCGGCCACATGGACCGCCTCCTCAAGAGGCGCCGCAAGACCGGCTGACATCAGCCGTTGCCGTCAATCAGTGCAGTCAAAAGCCCCGCAGCGTGATCGCTGCGGGGCTTTTGGCTGGTGGGCGCGGACGGTTTCGAACCGCCGACATCTGCTTTGTAAGAGCAGCGCTCTACCACTGAGCTACGCGCCCCCGTGCGTGGCCCGGTGGGCGCACGACGAGTGCCTAGGGTACCTGGTCCCGGGGGGTGGTGGGGGCCGGGCGCGGGGAGGGCGCGGGACGGGAGGGGTGGGAGGGGGTGACGGGCCGGTGGGGTGATCGGGGAGAATGGGGGCCGGATCAGCGGGTCGGAGCAGGGAGCGCGCAGTGACGGGTGCCGGCGGGAGCGGGCGGGGGCGGCGTCGGGCGGGGAGTGCGCTGGCGGACGCGCTGGTGTTGCCCGTGGTGCTGGCGGGTGCGCTGGGCGCGGTCGGCCTGGCGTCGGCCGGGAACGGTGGCTGGTGGGGCCGGCGCGGCGGCGGCGAGGGCGTACGGGCGGGGGCCAGGGAGGCCCGGGCCGCGGCGCAGGAGGCGTTCTACGAGCTGGAGGAGACCCAGCGCGAGGTGCAGCTCGCGGTGGAGACCGTCCGGGCGGCCGAGGACGGGCCGACGGTGCAGCGGGCGCTGGCCGATCTGGCGGCGATCTCCGGCCGGGTCGACCAGGTCACCGTGAACTACCTGGGCGCGCTCGACTCCCACAACCTGGACAGCGAGGCCCTGGACGCCGGAGCGGCCGCGCAGGCCAAGCGCCAGCTGGAGGACGTGAAGGGCCAGCTCGGCTCCGCGCGCGCCGAGTTGAACGACTTCCTGCGTCGGCTGCAGCCGACGGTCGAGCACGCCGAGCAGCAGCTGATGCGCGTCACCCCGGCGGTCGAGCAGGCCAAGCGCGCGCTGCTCACGGCCTCCAACGCGCTGGACGAGGCGCGCGGCGCCGGCCTGCGGGCGGACGACCTGGCGGCCCGGCTGGCCGAGCTGGCGCCGGAGCTCGGCCGGCTGAACGAGGGCCCGGCCCGGCACGGGGTGGCCGGCACCCTGCAGCGCGCGGACGACGTGAAGCAGCGCGCCGAGGCGATCGCCGCCGACGCCGGTCAGCTGCCGGAGCGGGCGCGGGAGATCGACCGGCGGGTGGCGAGCCTGCGGACCCGGATCCAGGCGCTGGAGACCAAGTCCGCGACGGTCGAGCCCGCCCTGAGCGAGCTGCGCCGCCGGTTCAGCACCGCCTGCTGGCAGGACCTGCAGCGGGTGCCGGACCAGGTCGCCGAGACCGGGCGCGCTGCCGAGCGCAAGCTCGCCGAGGCCGCCCGGGCCCGGGACGAGCAGCGCTGGGCGGACGCCACCGCCGCCATCGGTACGGTCCGCGCGCTGCTGGAGACCGCGGACGGCTCGGTGGCGGCGGTGAACGACCGGCTGCGACAGCTGAACGAGGTGCAGCACGACCCCCACCGGGAGATCGAGCGCGCCCGCTTCGCCATCCGGGACGCGCAGCGGCTGGCGATGGCCGGGCGCAGCGCGCCGGACCCGCGGCACGCCGCCCCGCTGGACGAGGCGGTGGCCCGGCTGGACCGTGCGGTCGCCACCCTGGAGGCGGCCGGCCGGCACCCCGACTACTGGGCCTTCCTCACCGAGCTGGCGGCGGTACGGGAGACGGCGACGCGGGTGATCGGGCTGATCCGCGGCGACCTGGGCGGCCACCGCTAGCGGCGACGACCACTGCGGGGAGAGGCCACCTCCGGGCCGGGAACCACGAGGGACAGCCCCAGAAGGAACACCACCACGAGGAACACCACCAGGTGGAACAGCCGCGGTCAGGAACAGCCCCCGGAAGCCGCGAGGGCGGGCGACCGGACGGGCCCGCTCGGTACCCTGCCGGTATGCCACGCTACGACTTCCGCTGCCGTTCCTGCGGCGCCACCTTCGAGCTCCGCCGTCCGATGGCGCAGGCCAACGACCCCGCCGTCTGCCCGCAGGGCCACGAGGACACCGTGAAGCTGCTGTCCACCGTCGCCGTCACCGGCGCGGCCGCCGCCTCCCGGCCGACCCCCGCCGCCGGGGGCGGGGGCGGAGGCGGCTGCTGCGGCGGCGGTTGCTGCGGCTGACCCCAACCGAGCCGCCACACCCGCCGGGGCCAACCCACCGGGGCACCCCGGCCCCGGGGGCCAACCCGCCGGGGCGGCCCGCCGCGGCTAATCCGCCGCAGCCCCCGCCAGGAAGCGCCGGACGATCTCCTCCCCGGCCGTCACCCCCACCTCCGCGAGGGCGGTGACGCCGGGGGCCGTCCAGCCGCTGTCGGCGAGTTCGCCGTGCCCCGGCCGCCACCCCGCGTCCGCCGCGAGCAGCAGGTCCGCGTCGAGCAGCGAGTCCCCGGCGGCGAGCACGGTGGTGGCCCCGCAGCGCTTCACGACCTCGGCGAGCGCGGCGCTCTTGGTGAGCGGCGCCGGTACGGCGTACACCTTGCGGCCCTGCAGCGAGACCGCCCAGCCGCGCTCGGCGCACCAGCCGGTGAGTTCCTCCAGCCAGCCCGTCGGCAGCGCGGCGCGCTCGACCACCAGGTAGGCGAACAGCTCGTCGGCGACGCGCCGCTTGTGCGTCCACTCCGGGGCGGCGCACGCCGCGAGCCGCCGGACGACCTCCTCCAGCGGGGCCGAGTCGGCGGCGATCCGCGTGGTGATCTCGGCGCGCCAGTCGGGGTCCGGCACGCCGTCCACCAGCAGCTGCCCGCCGTTGGCGCAGATCGCGTACTCCGGGACCCAACCCGGCGTCGGGCCGGGCAGCTTGACCCGCCCGTACTGCTCCGGCGTCCGGGTGGTGGAGGGGACGAAGCGGGTCTGCCGGGCGAGGTCGGCCAGCAGTCCGGCGGCCCGTTCGGTCATGAAGGACAGCGGCCGCCCCTGGTACACCTCGACGCAGAGCAGCCGCGGCGCCAGCCCGTCGGGGACGTCCAGGGCGAGGGCCCGTTCGGAGTAGATCAGCGTCCGGTCGAGATCGCTGGCCACCAGAACACCCATCAGGATTCCCTCCCCGAAACGAACACGTCAGTCCCCCCGGACACTTCAGTCCCGCTGGCCACCGACCGCCCGTCGGCCCCGCCCCCGCCCACCACCGACCGCCCGTCGGCTCCGGCCCCGCCCCCGGACACCGCCACCGCCACCGCCGACCGCCCGTCGGCCCCGGTCGCCCCGCGGCTGTAGCGGGGGTGGATCAGGCCGACGCAGGTGTACGGCAGGCCGTCCACCTCCTCGACCTCGACCCCGCGCTGGGCGGCCAGCAGCCGGACGTGGTCCAGGTCGGCACCGGCCCCGCGCCGGGCGAGGATCCGCCAGGGCACGCGGCGCAGCAGCACCCGGGTGGTCTCCCCGACCCCGGGCTTGACCAGGTTGACGTTGTCGATGCCGTACTCGGCGCTGATCCGCTCGACGGCGGCCCAGCCGGCCCAGTCCGGCGTGCGGTCCGGGTCGGCGGACAGCCGGTCGGCGCCCTCGACCGCGGCTTCGCGCACCTCCCGGAAGCAGGCGGCCACGGCGTCCAGGAAGACCGCGGAGACGTCGCTCCCGGCCAGCTCGGCGTAGTGCTTGGCCCCGTGGAAGTCGTCCGGCCCGATCAGTCCGGCCCGCAGGACGGTGCGCGAAACCAGCCCGGACACCGTGGAGTTGAGGCAGGCCGACGGGATCAGGAAGTCGTCCCGGGTGCCGTACGTCCGGACGCAGCGGCCCGGGTCGGCGAGGACCGCGAGCCCGGGGTCGAAGCCGGTGCCGGCCAGCGCGTCGGCGAGTTCGCGGGTGATCGCGCCCTTGCCCGTCCAGCCGTCCACGAAGACCACGTCCCCGGCGCGGTGGTGGGCGGCCAGGTAGCGCAGCGCGACGGGGTCGATGCCCCGGCCGCGCACGATCGAGACCGCGTAGTGCGGGACGGACAGGCCGTGGGCGAACGCCAGCCAGCGGCGGATCAGGATGCCGACGGGTGTGCCGGCCCGGGCCAGCGAGGCGAGCACCAGCCCGGGGCCGCGCTCGCGCAGCAGCGTTTCGGCGACGGTGCCGACGGCGAGCGCGATCCGACGGGTGGAGCCGTTCAGCGCCTGGTGGAACAGCTCCTGGTACTCGGCGCTGGGCTGGTACTCGACCGGCAGCGACTCCGCGTAGTGCGCACCGCCGTTCTGGACGGCCTCCTCACGCTCCTCGGTGGGCGCCTCCAGCGCGACCCCGGAGAGGTCCTTCAGCAGCCAGGCCACTTCCTCGGCCCGGTAGGAGGAGAACCCCGGCCCGTACAGCGGCGCGGGCAGCGACGGCGCGGACGCGGACGCCGCCGACACCGCCCCCGCCCCCGACGCCCCCACCACCGCCGACGCCTGCACCACCACCGGCACCGAAGCCCCCGTCCCCGCCCCCGCCCCCGCCCCCGGCCGGTGCGAGGGCACCACCGCGAGCACCACCCGGTCCGTCACCCCCCGCAGCTGCCCCAGCAGTGCCCGCTCGCCCTCGTGCAGCGCCGGGGTGTCGGCGAGGTCGTCGACCACCAGCACCACCGCGTCGAAGCGCCGAGCCGGGTCACTGCCGGGGGCGACGTTGTACGCGTAGCGCTCGCGCGAGGCGTCGTCCTGCGGGTCGTCGTGGGCGGGGAAGACCAGCCGGGTGCGGATGGCGTAGCCGGGGTCGTCCACCGCCAGGACGGGCGAGCGGGTGGTGGTGGAGTAGCGGACGCGGTCGCCGCCGAGACGCTCGGCGAGGGCTTCGGCCAGGCGGAGCGGCGCGTACATCAGCTCCTCGAAGCCGAGCACCAGCACCCGCCGCGCCTCGGCGGGCAGCGCCTCGGCCAGCTGCCCGGACAGCCGGGGCAGCGCGGCGTCCAGCCGGGCGCGGTGGTGGACGGTGAAGCCGTGCCGACCGCCGTCCGGGAGCCCGGCGGGCCAGTCCAGCGCGACCCGGACCAGCGGCGCGGGGGCGGCCGCCTGCCCGGCGGTGTCCGCCGGAGGGGCCCCGCTCCCGGCCGCCGCCTCGGCGATCAGCCGCTCGGCCCGGGCCGGAAGGTCCTCGGGCAGCTCGACGCCGCCGCTGGCGGTGGCGACCAGGTCCAGCCGGGCGCCGAGTTCGGCGGCGGCCTCGTCGAGCCGGCTCCGGTCGGCGGCGGAGCGCAGGTCGACCAGGGCGACCACGACGTAGTGGTCGCGGGGGTGGCGGGCGTGCAGTTCGCGGATGGTGTTGAGCACCGTCCGCCCGGTCGAGAACTCGTCGTCCACCAGCACCAGCGGCCCGCCCCCGGTCAGGAGTCCCGGGTCGGCGGGGAGCAGCAGGTGCGAGGTGGCGTGCGAGTGCTCCTCCTCGAAGCCGCCGAGCGGGGTCAGCCCGGGCACCGGACGGCGGGTGGAGTGCAGGTAGGGGGCGTCGAGTCCGTCGGCGACGCTGTGGCCGAGGCCGGTGGCGGTCTCCGCGTAGCCGAGCACGACGGCCCGGGCGGCCGACTCCTCGCCGAGCAGCTCGCGGACGCGCCGGCCGAGGTCGACCCCGGCGCCGTGGACCACCGACGGGAGCTGCGGCACGTGCTTGCCGAGCACGTTGGAGACGAGCAGGTGGGCGCGCTTGCGGTTCTCCCGGAGCGCGAGGCCGACGAGTTCGGGGAGGCGCTCGGAGCCGGTCAGCACGATCCCGGCCCGGTCGGCGACCCATCGTCCGGTCCACGTCTGCGGTGTTGCTGTCACTGCTGGTCCTGCTTTCGGTGGTGCGTTGGTGCACTGGTGCGCTGGTGCGCTGGTGCGCTGGTGCGTTGCCGCTTTGCCGCGTTGCCGCGTTGCTGCGCTGGTGCGTTCGTACGTCTTATCCGTCGTACGGGAACCGGGGGGAACGGCTCGGCCTCGGCCACGCGAACAGCCCCGCCCGGTCGGCGGCCCGCCTCAGCCGCACAGACAGGCCGACAGCAGTTCGGCGAAGCTCACGTCCTCCCGGGCCACCCCGAACACCTCCGCCCGCAGCAGTACCCGCTCCGCCCAGGCCCGGTGCGGCCGGGCCTCGTTCATCTTGTTGGTGTACGCCGAGCGCAGCACCCCGCCCCCGTGCTGCTCCTGGCGGAGGATGTCCCGGGCGTCGCAGTACTCCTCGTGCGTGACCACCGACAGGGCGTGCACGGCGGGCACGTGGCTGGGATGGATGCAGGTCTTGCCGAGCAGGCCGTTGGCCCGGTCGAGTTCGACCTCGCGGATCAGCCCGTCCAGGTCGTGCTCGATGATCCGCCGGCGGATCTCCTCGCCGGAGGCCCGGACCGTCCCGGCGGCCGTGAGCGAGGCCCCGGCGAACGGGGTGCGGCGCAGCTGCGGCTTGAACATGCGCTCCTGCACCGGGAAGTACTCCCAGACCGGCCCGGTGACGGTGTACCCGGTGCCGTCCGCCCGGCCGAGCACGTTGACCACGTCCCCGATCACCGCCGCGACCAGCGCGACGTCGTACGCGGTGAGGTCGGGCGAGCGCCGCAGGCCGTACGCGGAGCAGAGGTCGGTGACGCCGAGCCGGACGGCGAGCACCCGGTCCCGGTGCCCGGCGAGCAGGTCGGCGATGCCGAAGAGCTGCTCGCGCCGGGTCTCCAGGTGGGCGAGCTCGGGCGATTCCAGGACGGGCATGGCGAACAGCCGCCGCCCGGTCGCGGCCTCGGCGGCGGCGAGCGCGGCCAGGTAGGCGGCGCCGTTCTCCGGGGTGAACTTCGGCAGCACGAAACCGCTGAGCAGCTCGACGGCCGGACCGAGGCGCTCCGCCAGGTCGAGGATCTGGGAGGCCGCGCGGACTCTGATGAAGAGCAGTGGATGACTCTGTGCGCAGTCGGTGAAATCCTTGACCAGGTCATTCAACTGCTCGACCAGGTTCCGCTCCCCGGCGCCCACCTCGTGGTCGGCGATCGCGTCCTCCAGGCAGAGCACCATCGACACCACGCCGCGAGCAGCCTGTTTGCGGATGTCGGCGGCCAGCGCGGGCCTGGTGGCGGGGCTGTAGAGGGTGCCGCCGAGCGCGGTGGCGAGCACCTCGGGCTCGCTGCGCGCGGTGAAGGCGCGCGGCTGCTCCAGGAAGAGTCGACCGCGTACGTCCTCGGCGAGGTGGCCGAAATGGCGCAACGTGCTCTCCTCCACGAAGTGAACGGGCCTGCGGCCCCTTGCCGACGACGCCCCCGACGCCGGCCGCCGGGCCGACACCGTCCCACCAAGCCGACGCCGTCCCACCGAGCTGTCGAAGCCCTCCGTGGAAACCGGTCGGCACCCCTCTGCCGAACCCCGGGCGGGCCTCTCGACCGCCCATCGTACGGACGGGATCCGGCCGCTCCCGGTTCCCCGGCACTGAACTCCCGGAACATCCCGGTCCACTTGGTCGATCACGGGGGTGTCGGCGGCAAACCCCGGGAAGCGCAAGTCTTGGCAAAGTCCACCACGGCGCGGACCGGTCCGGTCACGTTGTCCGAAGGGGTGGCGAACAGGCAGGATGGTCCGCTATGACGCACGTGATGGCCAAGGGCGCCAACATCGCACTGCCGGCGGCGGCGGTCCGCGCCGTGCTGCGCTGGAGCGCCGCGCCCGGTGCGCCGGACGTGGACGCGTCCGCGCTGCTGCTCGGCGCCGACGGCAGGGTCCGTTCGGACGCCGACTTCGTCTTCTACAACCAGCCGCGCCACCCCTCCGGCCTGGTCCGCCACCTGCCCAAGCAGCAGACCACCGGCGGCGCCGAGATCACCGACACGATCGAGGTCGAGCTCGGCAAGCTGCCCGCCGACGTGGACCGCGTGGTGCTGGCCGGTTCCTCCGAGGGCGGACCGTTCCGGATGGTCCCGGGCCTGCGGCTTCTGCTGTTCGACGCCACCGCCGGTGAAGGCGCGCACGCGCTGGCCGAGTTCGAGATCAGCGACGCCGAGAGCGTCACCGCGCTGGTCGCGGGCGAGCTGTACCGCCGGGCCGGATCCTGGAAGTTCCGGGCGATCGGCCAGGGCTACACCTCCGGGCTGATCGGCCTGGCCACCGACTTCGGCATCACCGTCGAGGACGAGGCGGCGGGTTCCGCGCCCGCCCCGGCGCCGACCCCGGCTCCCGCCTCCACCGCCTCGCCCACCGGCGCCGTGGACCCGCGCAGCACCCCGCTGCCGGACCCGCGCTCGACCGCCGCCGAGCCGGGCACCTTCACCCTGGCCCCGGCCGTCCCCCAGCCGCCCTCGCCGGCGTCGGCCACCCCGGCCCCGGTCGCCGCCACCACCGGCGGCCCGACGGGGGCGCACACGGGCGCGCCGGCCAGCCCCCCGCCCGCCACGCCGCCGACCCCGCCGCCGCCCACGGCCCCGCCGACGTTGCCCCCGACCGCCCCGCCGGCCCCGCCCACCCAGCCGCCGGGCCACCAGCCCGGCGCCGGCTACGGCTACCCCCAGCAGCAGCCCGGCACGGGGTACGGCTACCCGCAGCAGCACCCCGGGACGGGCTACGGCTACCCGCAGCCCACCCAGCCGTACCAGCAGCAGGGCACCGGTTACGGCTACCCCCAGCCGAACCAGCCCGTCCCGCCACAGCAGCAGCCGCACCAGAGCGGCTACGGCTACCCGCAACAGCCCGGCACCGGCCAGCAGCCGCCCGTCCCGCCGCAGCCCCCGACGGCCCAGCCGCCGGCGCCCACCGGCGAGGAGTTCGCCCTGCCCCCGCAGGGCCCGCAGTTCCAGCCCCGCTGACACCCCCCACCCGGACGGCGGCCACCCCGGACGGCAGCCACCCGGGGCGGCAGCCGCCCGGGACACCACCCACCCGGGACGGCGGCCACCCGACGAGAGTCAGTCGCCGCCGCCCGGCTGGTTCTTGTAGCCGCGCTGCCACTGCATCCCGAAGCCGTACAGCCGGTCGATGTCCGCCTGGAAGCCGTTGACGTACCGCACCTCGCGACGCACGGTCAGCTGGTTGTCCCCCGCGTTCTCGATCAGCACCACCGCACAGGACCGGGCCGCCCGGGCCCGCTCCTCCAGCTTGATCTCGATCCGCGGCCCGGTCTGCGGCACGATCGTCACGACCGCCTGGGACTGCTCGAAGGCCGGCGTGCCGTCGTAGATGTAGACGAAGATCAACAGCCGCTTGAACTTGTCCTTCTTCTCCAGGTTGACGTACATCGTCTCGCCCGAGGGCGCCCCGTACTGGTCGTCGCCGCTGAGCTTGATGTACGGCGCCTTCTGGAGGTCGCCGAAGAGACCGCCGAGCGGCTGCACCACGCCGGTGGAGCCGTCGGAGAGTTCGTACATGCAGGCCAGGTCGAGGTCGACGTTCATCGGCTCGTTGCCCTGCGGCGAGTCCGGCTCCAGCGGGCTGAGGATCCGCGGGCTGAAGAACCGCTTGACCGATTCCCGGGTGCTCGGCCGGCCGGCGCCCGCACGCATCGACCAGTGCAGGTTGACGTAGAGGTAGCCGGTGGTGGCGGCCGACCCGGTGATCGCGTGCTGCGGGGCCGACTTGGTGAGTATGACCTTGTGCTGACCGCCGGGGTTGTCGAAGGTGTAGCTCTTGTCCCCGCGCAGGTACTCCCAGATCGAGACCATCCCGGCTTCTCCCCTCCCCCTGCTCCCGCCAGGCGATCTGACGGTCCGCCGACCAATGATCGGGCATCCGCCCGGCCGACCGATACCCCGTCCGCCCCCGCCCTACCCCGACCGGCCACCCGACCGGCCACCGGAGCGACCACCGGACAACCAAGCCAGCCGTCGGCCCGGTTACCGGACACCGGGAGCGATCACCGCCCCGACCACCCGCCCGATCACCGAACTGGCAAGCGAACCACGGGAGAACCGGAGGCGAACCGGCGGGCCGATTGGCCCCGTTCGACCGCCCTCCCGTAACATGCCGCCCCTTCGGACGCGATATCGTCTAGCCGCACAGGTGTCCCGTCCGCCCCTGCGCGGGCGCGGTCGGCACTCCGTGCGGCGACGAACGATCCGTCAGGCAGTGCCCACCCGGCGGGACCTGACCGCCTGTGTCGCACCGTGAACCTGTCCCCTTCGGAAACCCGAGGCCCGACCCGCAATGAACCTGACCTCCATACAGCTGGTCTGGACCGTCGTCGGCGGCGCAGCCCTGCTGTTCGTCGCCGTCCTGATGGCGACGCTGCGTTTCAAGAACTCGAAGAAGGACGAGTCCACCGACTCCTGGGAGCGCAGCGAGGAGCGCCGGCGCCGCAAGGAGATGATCTACGGCATCTCCTCCTACACGCTGCTGTTCTGCTGCGCGGGTGTCGCCGCCGCGCTGTCCTTCCACGGCCTGGTCGGCTTCGGCAAGGAGAACCTGGGCCTGTCCGACGGCTGGGAGTACCTCGTCCCGTTCGGCCTGGACGGCGCCGCGATGTTCTGCTCGGTCCTCGCCGTCCGCGAGGCCAGCCACGGTGACGCCGCGCTCGGCTCCCGCCTGCTGGTCTGGGTGTTCGCGATCGCCTCGGCCTGGTTCAACTGGGTGCACGCCCCGCGCGGCTTCGGCCACGCCGGCGCGCCGCAGTTCTTCTCCGGCATGTCGATCTCGGCGGCCATCCTGTTCGACCGGGCGCTCAAGCAGACCCGCAAGGCCGCGCTGCGCGAGCAGGGCCTGGTGCCCCGCCCGCTGCCGCAGATCCGCATCGTCCGCTGGCTGCGCGCCCCGCGCGAGACCTACGCGGCCTGGTCGCTGATGCTCCTGGAGAACGTCCGCAGCCTGGACGAGGCGGTCGACGAGGTGCGTGAGGAGCGTCAGGCGAAGCTGGACGCCAAGGCGCGCGCCCGCACCGCGGACCGCCGCGAGCGCGCCGAGCTGAAGGCCATCTCCCGCCAGGGCGGCGGCATGCTGGCCCGGGCCCGCGGTGGCCGCCAGGTGCCCGCCCTCACGGCTGCCGGAGACGGCCCGAGCGCTACGGAGCCTGCCCTAGCCGCGGGGTCCGACGCCACCACCTCGACCTCGCACGCCTCGACGGCCGGCACCTCCTCGCTGGAGCCCGCCGCCCTGGACTCCGGCCGCCGCCCCCGCGCCGCCGTCGGCTCCTCGTACTCCTCCTACTCCTCGCCCTCGACCTACTCGTCCGCGTCGAGCTCCGGGTCCGCTCCGTCCTCCTCGTCCTCGTCGTCCGACCTCTTCGGCTCCTCCCGCCGCAGCTCGTCGATCGACCTGACGGCCGACGACGACACCCTGTCGATGCCGAAGCTGGACTCGCTGGAGCGCAAGCTGCGCGCGATCGAGCAGCAGCTCGGCTGACGCTCGCCGCCGCGCCGGAACAACGGGAACGGCCGCCCCCGGGAAACCCCGGAGGCGGCCGTTCCCGCTTGCCCGCGAGCCACTCGCCCGGCGAAGCACTCACCCGGAAAGCCACTCGCCCTACGGGCTACTGCCCGCTGCCGACCAACTCCCGCTCCTCGTCCGCGCCCTCGCGGCGGTTGCGCACGATCGACGAGCCGAGCGCCAGCCCGATGAAGGCCACCCCGATCAGGCCGGTGACGATCTCCGGGATGTGGTACTTGATCCCGACGAGCAGGATCGCCGCCAACGCGCCGATCGCGTAGTGCGCGCCGTGCTCCAGGTAGACGTAGTCGTCCAGGGTGCCCTTGCGGACCAGGAAGACGGTCAGCGAGCGGATGTACATCGCGCCGATGCCGAGGCCCAGGGTGATCTGGAAGATGTCACTGGAGATGGCGAACGCGCCGACCACGCCGTCGAAGGAGAACGAGGCGTCCAGCACCTCCAGGTAGAGGAACAGGAAGAACGCGGCCTTGCCGCCGACCTGGACGATCGACTTGCCGGCCTTCTCCGCCTCCTCCTCGCGCTCCTCCTCGGCCTCCAGGCCCGACTCGAAGATCGAGGAGAGACCGTTGACCGCGAGGTAGGTGACCAGGCCCAGGACACCCGCGAGCAGCACCGTCTCGGCGTGCTCCCCGGCGAAGAAGTTGGAGGCCAGCAGCAGGGCGACCAGGGCGACGACGGTGGAGAAGGCCTCCAGCTTGCCGACCTTCTCCAGCGGGCGCTCGATCCAGGACAGCCAGTTGTAGTCCTTCTCCTCGAAGATGAAGTCGAGGAAGATCATGAGCAGGAAGACGCCGCCGAAGGCCGCGATGGCCGGGTTGGCCGCCTCCAGGTACTGGCCGTAGGTGAGGCCCTCGTACGTCTTGTCGGAGTGCAGCGCGAGGTCGATGACGGTCGCGGGGGCGAGCTTCGCGGTGAGGCCGACGACCAGCAGCGGGAAGATCAGTCGCATCCCGAAGACGGCGATGAGCACGCCCACGGTCAGGAAGATCTTCTGCCAGAACGGGTTCATCCGCTTCAACACCGTGGCGTTGACCACCGCGTTGTCGAACGACAGGGAGATCTCCAGGATGGAGAGGATCAGCACGATGCCGAAGCCTTCGGCCCCCCAGATCAGGCCGGCCGCGATCAGGCCGATGACGGTGATCGCGAACGACCAGCCGAATGTGCGGAGGAACACGGGAGTTGGCTACCTTTCGGGTTCTGGCCGTGCCGGGGGCGGCCTCGTCCCCGAGACGCCCTGACCGGGCCCGGCCCGGTCAGGTCACCCCCGCACTGCCCTTGGTTCTCATGGTCGGGTCGGGTGCGATGGTCCGATTTCCGCCCTTACTGTACGTTGACGCCGAAGTCGAGCGCGATACCGCGCAGGCCGGAGGCGTAGCCCTGGCCCACTGCGCGGAACTTCCACTCGCCCCCGTAGCGGTACAGCTCGCCGAAGATCATCGCGGTCTCGCTGGACGCGTCCTCGGACAGGTCGTAGCGGGCGATCTCCTGGCCGTCGACCGAGTTGACGACCCGGATGTAGGCGTTGCGGACCTGCCCGAAGTTCTGCAGCCGCGCCTCGGCGTCGTAGATCGAGACCGCGAAGACGACCTTGTCCGCCTGCGCCGGGACCAGCTCCAGGTTGACCAGGACCACTTCGTCGTCACCCGTGTCCTCGCCACCGGTGAGGTTGTCGCCCTGGTGCTCCACCGAGCCCTCGGGGCTCTTGAGGTTGTTGTAGAAGACGAAGTACTCGTCACCGAGCACTCGCCCGCCACCGCAGAGCAGGGCGCTCGCGTCGAGGTCGAACGGGGCGCCCGTGGTCGAACGGGCGGACCAGCCGAGGCCGATCTGGACCTGCGTCAGGTTCGGCGCGGCCTTGGTGAGCGAGACGTTGCCACCCTTGGCGAGCGTGACCACCATGACGTTCTTCCTCCCTTGCTTCTCCCGGGGCGCGCCTTCCAGGTGTAGTGCCCCGCGCCCCCGGCCGACCGGCTTTGGTCGGCTGAACTTCCTGAACTCACATCCTCGCAGCGCGGCGGACCCCCGCGGCACCGGATCGGACGAACCCCCGACCGGCCCGCGCCCGGCCGTACGAACACGGGCCGCACGACCACAGGCCGTACGAACACGGGCCGCACGACCACGGGCCGTACGAACACCGACGGCACGAACACCGATCGTACGAACGATCGCCGCACGGAACCGGGGCGGCCCCGGACCTCAGTGGTCCGGGGCCGCCCCGGGATGACCGCGCCGCTGCGCGCCGACGGGCGCCGACGAGGACTCAGACGTTGACGGACTCAGACGTTGACGCCGAAGTCCTGCGCGATGCCGCGCAGGCCGGAGGCGTACCCCTGGCCGATGGCACGGAACTTCCACTCGGCGCCGTTGCGGTACAGCTCGCCGAAGACCATCGCCGTCTCGGTGGAGGCGTCCTCGGAGAGGTCGTAACGGGCCAGCTCCGTGTTGTCGGCCTGGTTCACCACGCGGATGAAGGCGTTGCGCACCTGGCCGAAGTTCTGGCCGCGGGTCTCGGCGTCGTAGATCGACACCGGGAAGACGATCTTCTCCACGTCCGCCGGGACGCCGGCCAGGTTGACCTTGATGGCCTCGTCGTCGCCCTCGCCCTCGCCGGTGAGGTTGTCGCCGGTGTGCTCGACCGAGCCGTCCGGGCTCTTCAGGTTGTTGAAGAACACGAAGTTGCCGTCCGAGGCCACCTTGCCCTGGGCGTTGCACAGCAGTGCGCTGGCGTCCAGGTCGAAGTCCGCGCCGGTGGTGGTCCGGACGTCCCAGCCCAGGCCCACGACCACGGCCGTGAGGCCGGGGGCCTCCTTGGTGAGCGAGACGTTGCCGCCCTTGCTGAGGCTGACTCCCACGTGTCCTCCAAGAATCGGGAGGCACGTCCTGTCACGGTGCCCCCGGTGGTGCGGTCCGGGGCGCCGGGAGACGAATCGGCTCCCGCACCCCACTCCGCCAACGGCCCGAGCGTAGTACGCGGTTCCCGTCCGCAGCGCGGTTCGGGTCGGACACGGCCGTTCGACACCCGGCCGGACGTGGGCGGACGGGCGGCGGCACCCCCGGCGCCCCCGGCGCCCCCGGCGCCCCCCGACGCACCCCCCGACGCCCCGCGTCGGCGCGAGCCCCCGGGCGAGCGGCTCAGAGCCCGGCGAGGACCTTGAGGTACTCCTGCTCGTCCCGGGCGTCCGGGAGGCCGTTGACGACGCTCCAGCGCACCACGCCGGCCCGGTCGATCACGAAGGTGCCGCGCAGCGGGCAGCCCCGCTCCTCGTCCAGGACGCCGTACGCCCGGGTGACCTCGCCGTGCGGCCAGAAGTCGGCCAGCAGCGGGAACTCCAGGCCCTCCCGGTCGGCCAGCACGCGCTGGGAGAACTGCGAGTCGCAGGAGAGGCCGAGCACCTGGACGTCCTCGTTCTGCAGCCCGGCCAGCTCGCGCTGGATCGCGCCCAGCTCGCCGGTGCAGACGCCGGTGAAGGCGAACGGGTAGAAGACCAGGACGACGTTCTTCTCACCGCGGAAGTCGGCGAGCCGGACCGACTCCCCGTGCTGGTTGTTGAGCTCGAAGTCCGGAGCCTGGGTGCCGACCTCGACGGCCATGGGCGGGACCTTTCTGACGCGACCGCGCCGCGCGGCGGGCGCGGCCGGACCCATCCTCGCATTCGCTCACGGCCGTTCGGCCGAACGGATGACGCGACCCCGCCCGGCACCCGATCCCTTTCGCCCTGGGCGAACGCGCCGGGGGGCTCCGGACCCCCCGCAGCCCGGCCCCGGGCCGACAGGGGCCCACCGGGGAGCAGCGACCGCAAAGCGCCGGGCCCCGTCGGAGCGTGACTCCGACGGGGCCCGGCGCGGGGCTTCAGATCCCGTTCAGCGCTTGCTCGGCTTCGCCGTCGACTTGGTCGCGAGCCGGGTGGCCGCCCAGTCCTTGACGATGTTGATCGAGCTGGTCTGGGAGAGACCCGCGGTCTTGGCCGCGTCGTTGATCTCGGAAGCCTCGACGTGGCCGTCCCGCCCGGTCTTGGGGGTCATCAGCCAGATGATGCCGCCCTCCGCCAGGTACTCCAGGGCGTCGACGAGGGAGTCCGTGAGGTCCCCGTCCTCGTCGCGGTGCCACAGCAGGACGGCGTCCGCGACGTCGTCGTAGTCCTCGTCGACGAGATCCGTCCCGGTGATCTCCTCGATGCCCTCGCGGAGGTCCTGGTCAGTGTCTTCGTCGTACCCCAGCTCCTGGATGATCTGGCCCTCTTCGAAGCCGAGACGGGTCGCCGGGTTGGACTTGTCCGCGGGATCCGCGGTCGCGCTCACGGGAATAACCTCCAGTATTCGGCTCGGCGTCCATGCCGAGGCTGTGGCCGTAGTCCACACGGGCGCGGCGGTTCGCGCAAGTACCCGACCCCCGATCCCCTCCAAAGGTTGACGTGTCGCACCGGGACACGCCGCTTCGACGTGTCGGGAATCACACCGATTTGCCCTTCTCCGCACGAGACAAGGATGCTTCGGGTGGTCCCGGCCCACAGGCCGTACGCGTGCCCGAGATGCGAACGGCATTCGGGGTCCGCGCGTGCGCGGGCGTAGAGTCTCCTGTTGGCCCTCACCCCGGCCGCCCGCCATCGGGCGGACGGGACACCAGGTCGGACCACCTCTTTTCGTAACACCCGGGGGTGTGCGAGCGGACGAAGACGCCCGCGCAGCGCACCACCAGACCGGCCCGCCCACCAGGCGGAACGGTTACCGATCGGTAGAGATGACGGATCTCCGAGCGCGGTAGCACGATGGAGGCGGCGCGACACACCTCAGTTTCGACCGACAGTGAAGGAACAGCGTGGCTTCCGGATCCGATCGCAACCCGATCATCATTGGCGGCCTTCCGAGTCAGGTCCCGGACTTCGATCCCGAGGAGACCGCGGAATGGCTGGAGTCGCTCGATGCGGCCATCGACGAGCGGGGGCGTGAGCGTGCCCGTTACCTGATGCTGCGGCTGATCGAGCGCGCCCGCGAGAAGCGTGTCGCCGTGCCCGAGATGCGCAGCACGGACTACGTCAACACCATCGCCACCAAGGACGAGCCGTTCTTCCCCGGCAACGAGGAGATCGAGCGCAGGATCCTGAACGCGACGCGATGGAACGCGGCCGTCATGGTCTCCCGGGCGCAGCGCCCGGGCATCGGCGTCGGTGGCCACATCGCCACCTTCGCCTCTTCCGCGTCGCTCTACGACGTCGGCTTCAACTACTTCTTCCGCGGCAAGGACGCCGAGGGCGAGTCCGGCGACCAGATCTTCTTCCAGGGCCACGCCTCCCCCGGCATCTACGCCCGCGCCTTCCTGCTGGACCGACTCACCGAGCAGCAGCTCGACGCGTTCCGCCAGGAGAAGTCGAAGGCCCCGTACGGCCTGTCCAGCTACCCGCACCCGCGGCTGATGCCGGACTTCTGGGAGTTCCCGACCGTCTCGATGGGCCTCGGCCCCCTCGGCGCGATCTACCAGGCCCGGATGAACCGCTACCTGGAGCACCGCGGCATCAAGGACACCTCCGACTCGCAGGTGTACGCCTTCCTCGGCGACGGCGAGATGGACGAGCCCGAGTCGCTCGGCCAGCTCTCCCTGGCCGCCCGTGAGGGCCTGGACAACCTGACCTTCGTGGTGAACTGCAACCTGCAGCGCCTCGACGGCCCGGTCCGCGGCAACGGCAAGATCATCCAGGAGCTGGAGTCCCAGTTCCGGGGCGCCGGCTGGAACGTGATCAAGCTCATCTGGGACCGCAGCTGGGACCCGCTGCTCGCGCAGGACCGCGACGGCGTCCTGGTCAACAAGCTGAACACCACGGTGGACGGCCAGTTCCAGACCTACGCCACCGAGTCCGGCGAGTACATCCGCGAGCACTTCTTCGGCTCCGACCTGCGCCTGCGCAAGATGGTCGAGAGCATGACCGACCAGCAGATCCAGCACCTGGGTCGCGGCGGCCACGACCACAAGAAGATCTACGCGGCGTTCAAGGCGGCCCGCGAGCACAAGGGCCAGCCGACGGTCATCCTGGCCCAGACGGTCAAGGGCTGGACGCTGGGCCCCAACTTCGAGGGCCGCAACGCCACCCACCAGATGAAGAAGCTGACGGTCGAGGACCTGAAGCGCTTCCGCGACCGGCTGCACCTGCCGATCACCGACAAGCAGCTCGAGGAGGGCTACCCGCCCTACTACCACCCGGGCCGCGACTCGGAGGAGATCCAGTACATGCACGACCGCCGGCAGGAGCTCGGCGGCTACGTGCCGACCCGCAAGGTCCGCCCGCGGAAGCTGGAACTGCCCGGCGACGACGCGTACAAGGCGGTCAAGAAGGGTTCCGGCAACCAGACCATCGCCACCACCATGGCGTTCGTCCGGCTGCTCAAGGACCTGATGCGGGACAAGGGCATCGGCAACCGCTTCGTGCCGATCGCGCCGGACGAGTACCGCACCTTCGGCATGGACTCGCTCTTCCCGTCGGCGAAGATCTACAACCCGCTCGGCCAGACCTACGAGTCGGTCGACCGGGACCTGCTCCTCGCCTACAAGGAGTCCCCGACCGGCCAGATGCTGCACGACGGCATCTCCGAGGCGGGCTGCACCGCCTCGCTGATCGCCGCGGGCTCGGCCTACGCCACCCACGGCGAGCCGCTGATCCCGGTGTACGTCTTCTACTCGATGTTCGGGTTCCAGCGCACCGGGGACCAGTTCTGGCAGATGGCCGACCAGCTGGCCCGCGGCTTCGTGCTCGGCGCCACCGCCGGTCGCACCACCCTGACCGGTGAGGGCCTGCAGCACGCCGACGGCCACTCGCACCTGCTGGCCTCGACCAACCCCGGTGTCGTCGCGTACGACCCGGCGTACGGCTTCGAGATCGCGCACATCGTCCAGGACGGTCTGCGCCGGATGTACGGCTCCAGCGCCGAGCACCCGAACGGCGAGGACGTCTTCTACTACCTCACCGTGTACAACGAGCCGATCAAGATGCCGGCCGAGCCCGAGAACGTGGACGTCGAGGGCATCCTCAAGGGTCTGCACAAGTACGCTCCGGGCACCGCCGGCCAGATCCCGGCCCAGATCCTCGCCTCCGGCGTGGCCGTGCCGTGGGCCCTGGAGGCCCAGCGCATCCTCGCCGAGGAGTGGAACGTCAAGGCCGACGTCTGGTCCGCGACCTCCTGGAACGAGCTGCGCCGCGACGCGGTGGAGGCCGAGGAGTTCAACCTGCTGCACCCCGAGGAGCAGCAGCGCGTGCCGTACGTCACCCAGAAGCTCCAGGGTGCCGAGGGCCCGGTCGTCGCGGTGTCCGACTGGATGCGCGCGGTGCCGGACCAGATCGCCCGCTGGGTGCCGGGCCAGTACCAGTCGCTGGGCGCCGACGGCTTCGGCTTCGCCGACACCCGTGGCGCGGCCCGTCGCTTCTTCCACATCGACGCGCAGTCGGTCGTCCTGGCGGTGCTCACCGAGCTCGCCAAGCAGGGCAAGATCGACCGCTCGGCGCTGAAGGACGCGATCGACCGCTACCAGCTGCTGGACGTCACCGCGGCCGACCCGGGCGCCGCCGGCGGCGACGCCTGATCGGCCGGTAGGCACTGAAGGGCCGGACTCCCCCGGGGGGCCGGCCCTTCGTCGTCCTCGCGCACCGGCCCCGCCCGGGAACCGGCACGCCCCGCGACACGACGCCCCGGGACACGACGCCGCGGGGCACCACACCCCGGGACAGCGCGACGGCCCCGGACTCCGCCGAGTCCGGGGCCGTGGCGTGCGGGGCGGCCGGCCGTCAGATGTGCACGGCCGGGCCCGCGTCGGTGGCGCCGCGGCGGGTGAGCAGGCCGAGCACGGCGGCGGCGAAGGCCACCACGGAGGCGACCGCGAAGGCCAGCGACATGCCGCTGACGAAGGACTCGTGGACGGCTCCGGCCATCGCGTCCACCACCTGCTGCGGGGTGCCGGCCGGGGCCGGCGGGGCGATGCCGAGCTGGGCGGCCTGCTTGAGGCCCTCGGCCTCGGCGCCCTGGACGGGCGGCAGGCCGGCCCCGGCCCAGTTGCCGGGCAGCACGTCGCCGACCTTGGCGGCCATCAGCGCGCCCAGCACCGCGGTGCCGAGGCTGCCGCCGACCTGCATCGCGGACTGCTGCAGCCCGCCGGCCACGCCGGACAGCTCCAGCGGGGCGTTGCCGACGATCACCTCGGTGGCGCCGACCATGACCGGGCTGATGCCGAGGCCCATCAGGACGAACCAGAGCGACATCACGCCGGTGCCGGAGCCGGTGTCCAGGGTGGACATGCCGAACATCGCGGTGGTGGTGATCAGCATGCCGGCCACGATCGGGATCCGCGGGCCGAGCTTGCCGATCGCGACCCCGGCCACCGGCGAGCCGACGATCATCATCCCGGTCATCGGCAGCAGGTGGACGCCGGCCTCGACCGGCTTCATCCCGTGCACGTTCTGCAGGTAGAAGGTCACGAAGAAGATCGCGCCGAAGAACGCGAAGGCCATCAGCACCATCAGCAGCACGCCCGCCGACAGCGGCACCGAGCGGAACAGGCTGAGCGGGATCAGCGGCTCGCGGGCCTTGCCCTGCCAGAGCGCGAACAGCACCATCAGCAGCACCGCGCCGACCAGGAACAGCAGTGTCCTGGTGTCGCCCCAGCCCCACTCGGGGGCCTTGATGATGCCGAAGACCAGCGCGAACATCCCGGCCGAGAGCAGCACGATGCCGGGCACGTCGAAGGACTTGGCGGCGTTCTCGGCCCGTACGTCCTTGAGGATCCACAGGCCCAGCGCCAGGGCGATCAGGCCGACCGGGACGTTGATGAAGAACACCGACTCCCAGTTGACGTGCTCGACCAGCAGCCCGCCGACGATCGGGCCGGCCGCGGTGGAGGCGCCGATCACGCCGCCCCAGATGCCGATCGCCATGTTGAGCCGCTCGGCCGGGAAGGCCCCGCGCAGCAGGCCGAGCGCGGCCGGCTGGAGCAGCGCGCCGAACAGGCCCTGGAGCACCCGGAAGGCGATCACGGTCTGGATGTTGCCCGCGAAGCCGATCGCGGCCGAGGTGGCGGCGAAGCCGACCGCGCCGACCAGGAAGGTGTTCTTGTGGCCGAACCGGTCGCCGATCTTGCCGGCGGTGATCAGGAAGACCGCGAGGGCGAGCAGGTAGCCGCTGGTGACCCACTGGATCTCGGACGGCGCCGCGTGCAGCTTCTCCTGGATCACCGGGTTGGCGATGGCGACGATCGTGCCGTCCAGCGCGACCATCATGACGCCGACCGCGACGGTCAGCAGGGTCAGCCAGGGGTGCCCCTTGAGGCCCCCGGACGGTGGCGACGGCGGGGCGTCCGCCTCGGAGTTCTTGACGACGGACTGGCTCATCTGGGCCCTCCGGGGCGTGGCTCGTGCGGAACGTGGTCGTGGCGCCCCGGCCCACCCGTCCCCACAGGTGCCCGGCCCGACGGGCGCCACTCGCGGCAGATTATGTCAGCCGCTGACATTCGGCAAACAGTGACTTCTGGCCAAGGCTGACATTTGTCAGAACGCTAAGGTTGTGCTCCCACCCGCCACACCCGCGCTCCGGAAGGCCCCGCCATGGCCGCTCACACCCCCCGCCCCACCGGCACCCCGGAGGACCTCGGGCGGACACCCGGACTCCGCGAGCGCAAGAAGCAGCAGACCCGGGACGCCCTGGTCCAGGCCGCCCACATGCTCTTCCTCAGCCAGGGCTTCGCCCGGACCACCGTCGACGAGATCGCCACCGCCGTCGACGTCTCCCAGCGCACCTTCTTCCGCTACTTCGCCAACAAGGACGAGGTCGCGCTCGCCGTGATGGCCGAGGCCGAGGACTACTTCATCGAGTGCCTGCGCAACCGCCCGGCCGAGGAGACCCCGCTCCAGGCCCTGCGCGCCTCGATCGTCAAGGCCTGGCGCGACCTCGGGAACGCCGAGACCTCCGGCCCCGGCTCGATCAGCAGCGCCCTGGAACTGCTGCGGATCATCGAGGAGACGCCCGCGCTGCTCGCCGCCCACCTGCGCCGGGTCACCGAGCAGGAGCGGCTGGTGGGCCGGGTGCTCGCCGAACGCGAGGGGCTGGACCCGGCCCGGGACCTGCGCCCGGTCGTGCTCGCCGCCGTCTTCGGCAGCCTGCTGCGCTCCGCCCACCTGTCCTGGACCGCCGAGCACGAACCGGCCGGCCCCGAGGGCATGGTCGCCGTGATCGAGCGCTACTTCGACCAGCTCGGCCCCGCCCTGGCCGGCCACTGGCGCCCGGAGGAGTAGTACTCCGGTACTACCCGGGATCCGGCCCCACGGTCGGATCCCGGCCGGGCCGCCCACCCCTACGCTGACGGGATGATCCACGCGTCCACCGGGCAGTCCCGCGCCCCGTCCCCGCGCAGCCTGCTCGCCCCGCTGCTGCACCCGTCCGGCGACCACACACCGCTGCTGGCGCAGTCCCGGTTCCCCTGGCTGCGGCACCTGCCCCTGGTCGCCGCGGTCGCGGCGATCTCCTCGCTGCTGCCCAGCTCGATCAACGTGCTGGCCAACGACTACGGGCTCGACACCGGCCTCGCCGCGGCCCTCTCGGTGGCCCTGACCGCGCCCCTGCTCCTCGCGCCCACCCGGCCGCTGCCCGCCTGGTGGATGATCGGGCTGACGAACCTGCTGACCTTCGCACTGGTGCTCACGACCGGCCGGAACACCTCCCCCTCCTGGCCCTGGCCCGCCACGAGCGTGATCGGCTACCTGCTGCTGATGCTGCCGCTCGCCCTCCGCGAGTCCCGCCGGACCCTGATCGCGGTCTGGCTGGCCACCGCCGGGGCGAGCCTCGTCTTCTCGGCGATCGGCGCGGTCCGGGACTGGGGCGGGGACAACAGCCTGCTGGTGATCGCCCTGACCGGCGCGGTCCTGGTCCTCGGCGGCGCCCTCCGGGAACGCGCCGTGGCGCGCCGACTGCTCTCCGAGCAGGAGCAGATCAGCGAGGTCGAGCGCGAGCGGCGCACCCTGCTGGAGGAACGCGCCCGGATCGCCCGGGAGTTGCACGACGTGGTGGCCCACCACATGTCGGTGATCGCGGTGCAGGCCGCCAGCGCGCCGTACCGGATCCCCGAGGTGCCGGCGGAGGCCGTCGAGGAGTTCACCGCGATCGCCGGCACCGCGCGCGAGTCGCTGGCCGAGATGCGCCGACTGCTGGGCGTGCTGCGCAGCGAGGAGACCGGCGGGGAGCGGGCCCCGCAGCCCGGGGTCGGCCAACTCGCCCAGCTGGTCGAGACGGTGGGACGCGCCGGAGTGCCGGCCGAACTGGCGGTGGACGAGGGGCTGGCCGAGCGGGTGCCGCAGGCCGTCGGCCTGTCCGTCTACCGGATCGTGCAGGAGGCGCTGGCCAACGTGGTGCGGCACGCCCCCGGCGCGCGGACCTGGGTGTCGCTCTCGGCGGACGGCCCGGACCTGCGGCTGACCGTGGTCAACGCGCCCCCGCCGCAGCGCACCGAGTCGCTGGAGGCCTCGGTCGAGGGCACCGGTCACGGCCTGGTCGGCATGCGGGAACGCGTGCGGCTCGTGGATGGCAGGCTGGACACCGGCCCGCTGCCGGACGGCGGCTTCAAGGTGGCCGCCGTCCTGCCCCTCGACCTTCCCCGGGAGACCACCGCATGACCATCCGCGTGATCATCGTCGACGACCAGGCCATGGTGCGCGCGGGGTTCGCCGCCCTGCTGAACGCCCAGACCGACATCGACGTGGTGGGGGACGCGGCGGACGGCGCCCAGGCCCTGGAGGCCGTCGGCCGCACCCACCCGGACGTGGTGCTGATGGACGTCCGGATGCCCGTGATGGACGGCCTGGAGGCGGCCCGGCGGCTGCTCGACCCGGCCGTCCCCGGCGCGCACCGGCCCAAGGTGCTGATGCTGACCACCTTCGACGTGGACGACTACGTGTACGAGGCGCTGCGCGCCGGGGCCAGCGGCTTCCTGCTCAAGGACGCCCCGCCGGCCGACCTGATCGCCGCGGTCCGGGTGGTCGCAGCGGGCGAGGCGCTGCTCGCCCCCTCGGTGACCCGGCGGCTGATCGAGGACTTCGCCCGCACCCGCCCGCCCAAGCGCCACGACCCCAGGGTGCGGCTCAACGGCCTGACCCCGCGCGAGACCGAGGTGCTGGAGCTGATCGCCCGCGGCCTGTCCAACCAGGAGATCGCCGCGAAGCTGGTGCTCGCCGAACAGACCGTCAAGACCCACATCGGCCGCATCCTCGGCAAGCTCGACCTGCGCGACCGCGCCCAGGCGGTGGTCCTGGCCTACGAGTCGGGCCTGGTGACCCCCGGCCAGTAGCAGGGGGGTCGTCCCCCCTGCCGGAAGGGGGGCGCCCCTCTCCCGGCAGGGGGGACAACCCCCTGATACCCCGGTACCACACGGGAGTTGGCCCCGCGGTGTGACGTCCGCGGGGCCTTCGCGTTCCTACCTTCCTCCCCGTCGCCAACCGAACGGACGAGGGAGACCAGGGACATGCGCGGATTTCGGGCCGGACGCGCGATCGCCGCCGGAGCGCTCGCACTGGCGGCGGTGCTCGGCGCGGGCGGCTGGGCCGCCGACACCCAGACCCCGCTCACCGGCCCGCCGCCCGGCAGCGCCGCCTGGACGGCCGACACCTCGCTCGGCCTGCCGCTGCCCGACCCGGCCACCGCCGCACCCGGCCGAGTCGCCTCCTTCTTCGCCGAGTTGACCCGGCAGCAGCAGGACGCGCTGGCCGCCCGGCACCCGCTGGTGGTCGGCAACCTGGACGGCGCCCCGGTCGAACTCCGGTACCGCGCCAACGCCCTGGCCCTGGCCGCCGAACGTGCCCGCGAACTCGCCCTGGCCGCCGACCCCGCCCGCACCCCGCAGGACCACGCGGCCGCCCGCACCCGCGCCGAGCGCTACCGCACCCTGCTGGAGGGCGGCCGGCAGGTCCTCGCCTTCGACCCGCGCGGCCGCGGCCAGGTCGCCGAGGTGTACGGCGACCTCGCCGCCGCCCGCCGCACCGCCGTGATCGTGCCCGGCTCGGACATCGACCTGCTCGACTTCGACCGCACCGCCGACCCGTACGGCACCCCGGCCGGCATGGCCCGCGCGCTGTACGAGGCCACCGGCCGGCAGACCGCCGTGATCGCCTGGGCCGGCTACACCACCCCGGTCGGCCTCGGCCTGGACGCCGCCACCGAGGACCTCGCCCGGGCCGGCGCCGACCGCCTGTCCCGACTGCTGGACGGACTCGCCGCCGCCACCCGCCCGCGGACCCCGCCCACCCTCTACTGCCACAGCTACGGCTCGGTGGTCTGCGGCCTGGCCCGCCCCACCCCCGCCCGGGCCTCCGGCGTGGTGGTGCTCGGCTCCCCCGGCATGGGCGTCGGCTCGGCCGCCGAACTCGACCCGGACGTCCCGCTCTGGGCCACCGCCCGCAACGGCTCCGACTGGATCGGCGACGTGCCCAAGGTCCGGCTGCTGGGCCTCGGCCACGGCGCCGACCCGACCGCCCCCGGCTTCGGCGCCCGCCCGCTGCCCGCCACCGGATCCCACGGCCACACCGGCTACTTCGCCCCCGGCACCGCCTCGCTCGCCGCCTACGCCGCCGTCGCCCTCGGCCGCGCCTGACCACCCCGCGCGCCGGCACCACCCGCACCGCCCCTACCGCCGCCACCACCCGCACCGCCCCTACCGGAAGGAGCACCCCCATGGCCCACCCGCTCGCCACGCTGCGCCGCGCCGCCGAGAAGGTCGACGCCCGGACGCCCGCCACCCGCGACCGAGCCCTGGACGGACTGCGCGCCCTCGCCCTGCTCGCCGTCCCGGTCGGGCACTGGATGCTCGGCGGCCTCACCCGCACCCCCGACGGCGCCCTGCACAACGCCAGCCCGCTCTCCTCGCTCGGCTTCTTCGCCCCGGCCAGCTGGGTGCTCCAGATGCTCGGGGTGTTCTTCCTGGTCGGCGGTCACTCCTCGGTCCGCTCGCTGGAGCGGGCCCGCGCCCGCGGCGCGACGTACGGGGGCTGGCTGCGCGCCCGGACGGTCCGGCTGCTGCGCCCGGTGCTCGGGGTCACGGCGGTGTGGGCGTTGCTGGTCCCGCTGCTGCCCGCGCTCGGCGTGCCCGGGGACACCCTGCGCACCGGCGCGACGCTGGTGGTGCAGCCGCTCTGGTACATCGGCGTCTACCTGGGGCTGACCGCGCTGACCCCGCTCTGCGTGGCCGCCGGACGCCGGCTGGGCGGCTGGTCGGCGGGCCTGCTGGTGGCCTCGGTCGCCGCCGTCGACCTGCTGCGGTACGGGCCGTGGGCGCAGGCGGTGCCGTCCTGGGTCGCACTGCTGAACATCCTGCCGGGCTGGCTGTTCGGCTACCAGCTCGGCGTGCTCTGGGCGCAGGGCCGGTTCGGGCGGCCGACCGCCCGGGCGCTGCTGGTCGGCGGCGGCGCGCTGTTCGCCACGCTGCTGCTGGTGTTCCACTACCCGGCCAGCATGGTCGGCGTGCCCGGGGACGAGCGCACCAACTCGCACCCGCCGTCCCTGCTGGTGCTCGCGCTGGCGGCGTTCCAGTGCGGCGCCGCGGTGCTGCTGCGGGAGCGGCTGGGCCGACTGCTGACGCGCCGTCCGCTGCTGTGGCTGCCCGTGGTGGTGGTCAACCTGTCGGCGATGACGATCTTCTGCTGGCACCAGAGCGCGATGCTCGCGGTGGCGGTGCCCGGCGCGGCCGGCCTCGGCGCCGTCCCGGGGCTGACCACCGCGCCGGATTCGCTCGGCTGGGTGGCCGCCCGGCTGGCGCTGCTTCCGCTGTTCGCGGGTGCCCTGGTGGCGATCGGGTGGTTCACCCGACGGTTCGACGGTCCGTGGACGTCCTTCTCCCGGGCCGGGAAGGCGGCGGCCGGCACCGGGTCGGCGCTGTTCGCGGCCTACGCGCTGGGCGTGGTGTGACCGGGACCGGCCGGGACGCGGCCCCGCCGGACGGCTTCCCCGAGGAGATGTATCCGCATGCGAACCACCACGCACTGTGATCTCCTGTGACGGTCGGCGACCATCGCAGGACCGCGCCCGCCCACGGCCCGTCCGTCCGCATTCGCCACCCTCCCCCCGACACCACCCCACCCTTCCGAGGAGTCCCATGTCCCCGTCCCCACCCCGCCCCGAGCCGCGGCGCCGGGCCCGCCGCCGACTGCCGGGCACCGCCGTGGTCCTCGCGGTGACCGCCGGCACCCTGCTGGGCACCGTCGCCCCCGCCGTCGCCCACGGCGGACCGGCCGCCCCCGGGGCGGACGACCTCACCCCGCACGTCGACTCCCCCCGGGTGATGGCCGAACTGCGCGAGGACGAGGTCGCGGCGCTCGGCCAGGAGCACGCCGAGGAGCACGCCCGGATGCGCGCCGCCATCCGCGGCATCGGCGACTACCCGCAGACCACCCGCACCAACCGGTACAACGCGCTGACGGCCTCCCAGGCCGACCACAACAAGGCCTTCGACCCGGCGACCTTCGGCGCGTTCCGCCAGTACTTCGACTCCCCCGACTTCGGCGACCACGTCGCGCTGCTGCCGACCGGCAAGGTGCTGCTGTTCTCCTTCGAACGGATCGAGACCAACCCGGAGAAGGAGCCCGCCCCCACCCAGACCATCGGCAAGGAGAACGCCGGCCGGGCCTTCCTCTGGGACCCGAAGAAGAACTACGGGCCGGACGCGTTCAAGCAGGTCAACCCCCCGGTCATCGACATGCCGGACGGCCTCGGCGAGAAGCGCCCGGCACCGTTCTTCTGCTCCGGCCACTCCTTCCTGCCCAACGGCATGCTCGGCGTGTTCGGCGGCAACCTCGGTGGCAACGGCGGCACCGGAGCCAAGCTCTCGCTGATCTTCGACCCGTGGACGGAGACCTGGACCCGCAACCCCGACATGTCGGTCGGCCGCTGGTACCCCTCGGTGGTGACCGGCGCCGACGGCCGCCAGCTGATCATGTCCGGCCAGTCCGAACTCGGCTACGGCACCCCCACGCCGGTGGTCGAGCGCTTCCCCGCCAAGGCCTTCGCGGTCCCGCTGAAGAAGACCGACACGCCCAGGGACACCCCGGTGGAGCGGTTCAAGTCGGACGCCCCCTTCTCCACCGACTACCCGCACCTGTTCTCGCTCAACGACGGCAACGTCTACGGCTTCGGCCGCCAGCCCGCCGAGCAGTGGAAGTTCGACCCGGTCGTCGAGTCCCGCAGCGACCTGGCCGCCCGCCCCGACGGCCGCAGGCGCAACTACGGCTCCGCCGTGCTGCTCCCCAACGGCACCAACGGCCCGGACTCCGCGCTGGTCCTCGGCGGCGACCGGGACAACCCGAGCACCCTGCGCTTCTCCAACGGCACCTGGACGGCCGAGAAGTCCCGCGCCTTCGGCCGCACCCAGGACGACACGATCCTGCTGCCCACCGGCCGGTTGATGACCGTCAACGGCGCCTACGACATCCGCGACTACGGCAACGGCCCGTACAACCCGAACGCGGACCTCAAGTACCGCCAGATCGAGCTGCGCGACGACCAGGGCAACTGGCAGCTCGGCCCGGTCCAGCGCCTCCCGCGCGGCTACCACTCCAACGCGGTCGTGCTGCCGGACGGGCGCGTCCTGGTCACCGGCGACGAACTCCAGCAGCTGGCCAACAACACCGACGTCAACCGCACGGTGAGCGGCATCCCCGGCACCACCGGCCCGGTCACCATGAACGGCACCATCGAGATCTACGAGCCCGCCTACCTGCACCAGGGCAGTCGGCCCGACCTGGACGACGCGCCGACCGTGCCGATCGGCTACGACAAGCGGTTCACGGTCTCCAGCTCGACCTCGGACCAGGTGGTCAAGGCCGTCCTGCTCGCGCCGACCACCTCCACCCACTCGGTCAACACCAGCCAGCGGTACCTCGACCTGCGGATCACCAGCCAGGCCGGCAACCGGATCCAGCTGCAGGCCCCGCCGGACGCCAAGGCCGCGCCGCCCGGCTGGTACATGATCTTCCTCCTCGACGCCAAGGGCGTGCCCAGCGAGGCGAAGTGGATCCAGCTCACCCCGTCCGCCTGACCCCACCCCCCCCCGGAAGGAACCCCCACCCATGGCAACGGACCTGAGTCTGCGCGAGAGCGACGAGATCCAGGGCGACATCCTCGCCGGCTTCAAGAAGGACAACGTCAGCGTCCTCTTCCTCAAGTTCGAGGACGCGACCCGGGCGCGCGACTGGCTCCGCAAGCTGACCCCGCAGATCTCCACCACCCGCGAAGTCGCCGCGTTCAACGAGGCGTTCAGCGAGGCCAGGGCCGCGTCCGGCGGCGACGACCCGAAGTCGCTGACCGCCACCTGGCTCGGCATCAGCTTCACCTACGAGGGCCTGCTGATGCTCTCCGGCGCCGACCCGCTCCCGTCGCTCCCCCAGGGCGACACCGGCCTGAAGGCCTTCAAGGAGGGCGCGGCCAAACGGGCCGGCGGGCTCGGCGACACCGGCGACAACTCCCCGGAGAACTGGCTCTTCGGCAACGGCAGGACGCAGTCCGTCCACGCCGTCCTGAAGATCTCCGCGGACACCGAGAAGGACCTGCAGGCGGCCGTCGAGGCCCAGCGGATCGCCGCCGCCGAATCCCGGGTCCTGATCGTCTACCAGCAGAACGCGAAGACCCTCCTGGGCAGCCGCCGCGGCAAGGAGCACTTCGGGTTCAAGGACGGCATCAGCGAGCCCGGCGTCCAGGGCTTCGACCGGCCCAGCCCGAGCGATCCGGAGCAGGTGGACGGCCACCCCGGCACCCGGATCATCCCGGCCGGCGAGTTCGTCTGCGGCCTGGACAACGACCGGTTCAGCTTCCCCAAGGAGCAGTACCCGGCCTGGACGCACAACGGCTCCTTCCAGGTGGTCCGCCGGCTCGCCCAGGACGTCCCCGGCTGGTGGGCGCAGGTCGCGGTCAAACTGGCGGAGCTCCGCCGGGCCAAGGCCGTCCCGGACCACGCCACCACCGAGTGGCTGGCCGCCCGGATGGTCGGCCGCTGGCGCTCCGGCGCCCCGGTCTGCCACTTCCAGGACCGGGACGCCCCGAACAACCCGACCGCCGCCAGGGACAACGCCTTCGACTTCTCGGACGACCCGGAGGGCCTGGTCACCCCGCTCTGGTCGCACCTGCGCAAGACCGAGCCGCGGGCCGGCCTGCAGGAGAGCCCGGACAAGCCCCCGTTCCCCGCCAAGGACCTCAACGGCCGGCGGATCATCCGCCGCGGCACCCCGTACGGAGAGCCGTTCGACCCGGCCTCCGAGGGCCCGGGCGGCCCCGACGACCCGCGCGGGCTGCTGTTCATCTGCTACCAGGCCGACCTCAAGCGGCAGTTCGAGTTCATCCAGGCCAGCTGGATGGACCGGGCGAACTTCCCGCCCAACCGCGACTCGCAGGACACCACCCCGCCCGGGCACGCCAACCCCAGACCCGTGCCCGGCCGGGACCCGGTCACCCAGAACTGCACCGACCCGGACACCGGCGAGGTCACCCCGCTCGACTACGAGAGCCGGGACACCGCCGGCCTGATCCGGCACACCCCGCTGAACTTCGCGCAGTTCGTCCAGACCACCGGCTCGGTGTACGCCTTCATGCCCTCGATGAGCATCCTGCGGGGGCTCTGCGAGGGCCGGCTCGCCCCGGTCGGCGGGCAGACCGGCCAGACCGGCGGCCAGGGCGGCACCCAGACCGGCGGCCAGACCGGGCAGACCGGCGGCCAGCCCGCGCCCCAGCCGGTCAAGGCCTACCCCTGCGACGAGTTCGTCCCCGTCCCGGACCAGTACCGCAAGGGCGGCCAGAGCCGGTACTGGGCGTTCCACGGCGACCGCTGCCGGATGATCTCGGTGGCCGACGGCTCCTCGCACACCGACCGCAAGGTCGAGGACGACACCTGGCTGACCACCTGGTCCTGTCTGCAGGGCGTCGGCCGGGTGGACTGCTTCCTGCCCGTCCCGGACCAGCAGGACCCGGCGGGCAAGAGCTGGTACTGGGTGTTCCACAGCACCGGCGGCCGCCAGCAGTACCGGCTGGTCTCCATCACCTGCGGCGGCGGCCGGTACACCACGACGCTCGAACGCTCCGACCGCGACCTCACCTCCTGGGGCTCGCTCAGCGGCGTCGGCCAGGTGGACTGCTGGCTGCCCGTCCCGGACCAGCAGCGGGTCGGCGGCAAGAGCTGGTACTGGTGCTTCCACACCACCGCCGGCCGCCAGCAGTACCGGCTGATCTCGATCGCCGACGGCTCCTCGCACACCGACGTGCGCGAGCGCACCGACCGCGAACTCTCCCAGTGGAGTTCGCTGAGCGGCCTGAACCGGGTGGACTGCTTCCTGCCCGTCCCGGACCAGCAGCGGGTCGGCGGGAACAGCGAGTACTGGGTGTTCTCCGGCCAGAACTACCGCCGGATCTCGGTCTCCGACGGCAGCGGCCACCCGGACCGGCTGGTCGCCGCCGACCGCTCCTGCGACGCCTGGGCCTCGCTCTCCTGATCGGGCTCCGCCCCTGGAGGAGCCCTGCCGATCCACGCGCCCCCGGCGAGCCAGCGCGCGCGCCGGGGGCGTGTTGTCATCCCCCTGCCCTAACCTGCCGCCATGGTGACGTTCGACGAGTTCCGCACGATGGCCCTGGCCCTGCCGGAGGCCGCCCAGGAACCGACCTGGGAGATCGAGACGCTGCGGGTCCGCAGCAAGATCTTCGCGATGGGCGCCCCCGACGGCGACCGGGTCACCGTCAAGGCCTCCCCCGAGGACCAGGCCGAACTCCTCGCCGCCGAGCCCGAGGTGTTCTCCTCCGCCCCCTACGTCGGGCGGCACGGCTGGGTGAGCGTCCGGCTGGACCTGGTGGACCCGGAGGAGCTGCGCGACCTGGTCACCGAGGCCTGGCGGCGGACGGCGCCCAAGCGGCTGGTGCGCGAGTTCGACTCCTGAGCGACCGGCCGTACGGGCCGCCGCCAACCACTGGGAGACGCCGTCAGGACACCCCCGGTTCATGTGATCCATCCCACAGTTTGGGCGTGCCCGCCGCCCCTCCGGGCCCCCTAGGCTTGCGCAGGGAAGTCAGCAGTTCATATCGCACCCTCCGGGCACCGCCCGTGAAACGGTGACGGGCCCCAAGGGAGTTGGTGCGGTGCGCAACCGTCGACGCTGGAAGCGCGTACTGGTCGGGGCGTTCGCGGGGTGTGCCGTGCTCGCCGACGCCGGCGCCTCGGCGGCCGCGGCCGCGGTCTCCTCCGAGCAGCTGGCGATCTCCACGCCCCCGGCCGGCAGCGCCGCCTGGGTCCAGGACCACTCCTTCGGCCGCTCCCTGCCCGACCCGGCCACCACCTCCCCGGCCGCCGCCGCCGAGTTCTTCGCCTCGCTGGCGCCCACCGAGCTGGACCGGCTGATCCAGGCCTACCCGCTGGTCGTCGGCAACTACGACGGCGCCCCGCTGGACCTGCGCTACCGCGCCAACCGGATCGCCCTGGCCGCCGAGCGCGACAAGGCCCGGGCCCGCGCCCAGGACCACGAGCTCGACTCCGACACCCGCGCGCTGGCCGTCTCCCGCGCCAACGACGTCGAGCACCTGCTCGCCCCCGGCCGGCAGATCCTGGCCTTCGACCCGCGCGGCCGCGGCCTGGTCACCGAGGTCTGGGGCGACCTCGCCGACGCCGAGCGGATCTCCGTCCTGGTGCCCGGCTCGGACGCCGACCTCGGCCACTTCGACCAGACCGCCGAACCGCTGCGCTCCCCCGCCGGCATGGCCCGCGCCCTCTACGCCGAGGAGCAGCGCCAGGCCCCCGGCACCCGTACCGCCGTGGTCTCCTGGACCGGCTACGTCACCCCCTCCGGCCTCGGCCCGGACGCGGCCACCTCCCGGCTCGCCGACGTCGCCGCGCCCCGGCTGGAGCGGCTGCTCGCCGGGCTCAAGGAGACCACCCGCCCGGACGTGCCCCCGTCGCTGCTCTGCCACTCGTACGGTTCGGTGGTCTGCGGCACCGCCGCCCCGAAGATCCCGCGCGCGGCGGCCTCGCCGTCCGACACCTCGGGCATCACCGACATGATGGTGTTCGGCAGCCCCGGCATGGGCGTGCAGAGCACCGCCGAACTCGGCGACGGCGTCCACGTCTGGGCCGCCCGCAACCCCAGCGACTGGATCGGCAACGTCCCGTTCCTGGAGGTCGGCAAGCTCGGCCACGGTGCCGACCCGACCGGCGGCGGCTTCGGCGCCGAGCAGATCTCCTCGGCCCGCGCGGTCGGCCACAACGGCTACTTCACCGAGGGCACCGACAGCCTGCACAACTTCGCGGCGATCTCCCTCGGCCACTACCAGGCCGTCGTCCGCACCACCCCCAACTCGTAGGGCCCGCAAGCCCTACAGGGGCTGGTCCTGGTACAGCCGCAAGGCCTCCGTCGCCGCCCTGGCCAGTTCGCGCCGGGCGGCCGGCGGAGCCAGCACCTCGACCTCCGCGCCGAAGGCCAGCAGCGACCGGACGGCCGCCGGGGCCGGGAAGGCCATCGGCACCTCGACCCAGTCCTCGGCCGCTCCGACGCCCGTCTCCGCCGGCGGCGCGGTGACCCGCCCGCCGTGGATGCGCAGGAACACGTCCAGCCGGCCACGCCGGACCCGCACCCGTACCGGCAGTTCCTTGGGCAGCCGCTCCACCTGCTCGCGCAGCACCGTCCACACGTCGCCGAGCCCCACCCCGGCCCGGCGGCGCACCGCCTCCTCGGCGGTCTCGACGGCCAGCACCCGGTCGGCCCGGAACAGCCGCGGCTCGCCGTGCAGGTCGGCCACCAGGTACCAGACCGCCGCCTTGCAGACCAGTCCGTACGGGTCGACGGTGTAGTCCACCGGCGCGGGCGTGCCGCTGTGCCGGTAGCGCAGCCGCACCCGCCGGTCGGCGAAAACCGCGTACTGCAGCTCGCCCAGGTCCGGCCCGGCCACGGTGCCGGCCGCCCCGCCCTGGTGCATCCAGCGGACCGGGTCGACCAGGATCCGCTCGCTGATCCGCTCGGCCTCCGGGCGGTGCGGGGCGGGCAGTGCCGCCATCACCTTGCGCAGCGCCGAGCCGAGCGCGCCGTCCAGTCCGAGGTCGCTGTGCGCGCCCCGGGCGGAGAGCACGAACAGCGCCCTGGCCTCGTCCGCGGTCAGGCCCGTGACGTCGGTCCGGTAGCCGGGCAGCAGGCCGATGCCGCCGTGCCGCCCGCGCTCGGTGAACACCGGCACCCCGGCGGCGGAGAGCGACTCCACGTCGCGGTAGACGGTGCGGACGGACACCTCCAGCCGCTCGGCGAGTTCGGTGGCGGACACCCGGCCGCGGGTCTGGAGCAGCAGGAGGACGGAGAGCAGGCGGTCGGCCTTCATGGGACAAGAATCCCAGTAATCCTGACGGTCCTTGTCAGGTTTTACTGGGAGATTGCGTTCCGAGCCCGAAAGACCGCCCGACCACGGAGAGTTGACCACCCATGAACGCCGTCCAGGACGCCCGCCCGCAGTACCTGCTCGCCCTCGGCCAGTTGGAGAAGCTGTTCGCCACGATCACTCCGGCGGACCTCGACCGGCCCACCCCCTGCACCGAGTTCACCCTCCGCGGGCTGCTCAACCACGTGGTCGGCGGAATCCACCGCTTCGCGTACATGGGCGAGGGCGGCCGCGCCGCGGACATCCTGCCCGGCATCGAGGACCCGTCCGACGAGGGCTGGACGGACGCGCTGGCCCGGGCGAGCGCCCGCGCCACCGCCGCCTGGGCGGACGACGCCAAGCTGGCCCGCCCGACCTTCGCCCCCTGGGGCGAGGTGCCCGGCGGCATGGTGGTCGGCGGCTACGTGATGGAGGCGACCACCCACGCCTGGGACATCGCCCGGAGCCTCGACAACGGCTTCGTGCTGGACGACGCCCTGGCGCACACCGCGCTGGGGGTCGCCCAGGCCGTGCTGCCGCCCGAGAGCCGGGTCGAGGGCGTCCCGTTCGGCACGGTGCAGCCGGTCGCCGAGGACGCCGACGTCCACACCCGGCTGGCCGCCTTCACGGGCCGCGCGGTCTGAGCCCCCGGAACACGACGTGCCGGACGAGCCCGGGGAGCCACCGACTCCCCGGGCCCGTCCGGCCGCTCCCGGCTACTCCCTCCCGACCGAGGTGAAGGCCATGTCCGGGTAGCGGTCCCCCGCCACGGCGCCGGCCACCGGCTCCAGCAGCGCCAGCTCCTCGACGGTGAGCCGCAGCGTCGCCGCCGCGGCGTTCTCGGCGAGCCGGCTCCGCTTGCGGGTGCCCGGGATCGGCACGACGGTCAGTCCGTGCACCTCGGCCCGCTGGTGCACCCAGGCCAGCGCGACCTGGGCCAGGGTCACCCCGCGGGCCGTCGCGATCTCCCGCATCGGCGCCAGCAGTTCGGTGTTGGCCGCCGCGTTGGCGCCGGTGAAGCGCGGCTGGGTGCGCCGGACGTCGTCCGCCGCGAGCTGCTCGGCGGCCTGGAAGGCGCCGGTCAGGAAGCCCCGGCCGAGCGGCGAGTACGGCACGAAGGCGACGCCCAGCTCGGCCGCGGCCGGCACCGCCGAGCGCTCGACGTCCCGGGCGAACACCGACCATTCGGACTGCACGGCCGCGATCGGGTGGATCGCGTGCGCCTCGCGCAGCTCGACGCCGGTCACCTCGGACAGGCCGAGGTGGCGCACCTTGCCGGCCTCGACCAGCTCGGCCATGGCACCGACCGAGTCGGCCAGCGGCACGGCCGGGTCGCGGCGGTGCATGTAGTAGAGGTCGATCTCGTCCACGCCGAGGCGGCGCAGCGAGGCGTCCACGGCGGTCCGGATGTACGCGGGGTCGTTGCTGATGCCGCGGTAGCCCGGGTCCTCCTCCTTGCGGACGAGCGCGAACTTGGTGGCGAGCACCACCTTGTCCCGGTTGGCCCGGACGAAGGGGCCGATGAACTCCTCGTTGCGGCCGTAGCCGTAGGCGTCTGCGGTGTCGAACAGGGTGACGCCCGCGTCCAGCGCGGCCGCCAGGGTGGCGAGCGACTCGTCGGAGTCGGTCGGGCCGTAGAACTCGCTCATGCCCATGCAGCCGAGGCCCTGGAGGCCCACCAGCGGGCCGCCGGTGCCGAGTTCGGCGGTGGGGAGGACGGGGTGAGTCATGCGCTCTGCTCTTCCTCTGCGGGGACGTACTGGCATGGGGCCGGGGCGTCGCGGTCGGTGACCTTCCCGGCATAGAGATCGATCTTGTAGTCGAGGACGGCGAGGGTGGCCTGGAGGTCGACGATCCGCTGCCGGACCTCCTCGCGCTGGGCCTCCAGCAGCAGGCGCCGACCCTCGTAGGTCTGCTCGCCGCGGCGGGCCATGTCGACGTACTTGAGCATGTCCGCCACGGACATGCCGGTCAGCCGCAGCCGGCCGAGGAAGGCCAGCCGGTGCAGGTCGGCGTCGCAGTAGCGGCGCTGGCCGCCGGCGGCCCGGTCGACCGGGTCCAGCAGGCCGATCCGCTCGTACCAGCGCAGGGTGTGGGCGGTCAGTCCGCTCGCCGCGGCGACCTCGCTGATGGTGTGCCGCGGGGTCCGGTCCGGATCGCCGCCGGGCGCCCGGTCGAACACCTCGGAGCAGCTGCGCAGATCGATCTCGACCCGTGCGGGTGTGGCCATCGGACGTCTCCCCCTGTCCTGCGCGACCGTCCGGCGCGACGGTCCTGCGCGACGGGAACGACGCTACCGAGTTGGAGTGCACTCCAAGCAAGCCGACCGGGCCCGGCAGCCGGGTGCCCCCACCACCCGGCTGAACAGCGGGGTCCCCCCGCCGCCGCCCTCCCGCCCCGACTACAGTCGAGGTCCATGGAGAGCTTGCGCGTGATCGACAACTGGCCGGTGCCCCACGCCGCGGTGGCGGTGGTCCGGGGGGCGGACGGCGCGGTGCTGGGGGCGCACGGCCCGCAGCAGCACCTGTTCCCGCTGGCGTCGGTGACCAAGCTGCTCACCTCGTACGCGGCGCTGGTCGCGGTCGAGGAGGGCGTGTTCGAGCTGGACGACCCGGCCGGGCCGCCCGGTGCGACCGTCCGCCACCTGCTGGCGCACACCTCCGGTCTGGGTTTCGACGAGGACCGGGTGTTCGGCGAGCCCGGCAAGCGCCGGCTCTACTCCAACGCGGGCTTCGACGCACTGGCGACGGCGCTGTCCGAGGCCGCCGGGATCGAGTTCTCCCGCTACGTCGCCGAGGCCGTGTTCGAACCGCTGGGGATGGCCGACACCCTGATCAACACCGCGCACAAGTCCCCGGCCGGCGCCGGCGGCCTGTCCACCGTCGCCGACCTCGCCCGGTTCGCCGCCGAGCTGCAGGCGCCCAAGCTGCTGGACCCGTCCACCGTCCGGCGGGCCACCCGCGAGGTCGCCTTCCCCGGCACCGGCGGTGTGCTGCCCGGCTACGGCCACCAGCGCCCGAACGACTGGGGCCTCGGCTTCGAGATCCGCGACGGCAAGACCCCGCACTGGACGGGCACCGCCAACTCCCCGGACACCTTCGGCCACTTCGGCCAGACCGGCACCTTCCTGTGGGTCGACCCACGGGCCGGCGCGGCCTGCGTGGCGCTCACCGACCGGGACTTCGGCCCCTGGGCGGTCGAGGCCTGGCCGGCCTTCTCCGACGCGGTGCTCGCCGAACTCGGCTGAGTCCTCTCCTTCGGACCCGGCCCGTCGGCCTCAGCCGTACGAGACCGGCGAGTGCATCTCCCACAGCAGGAGTTGCGCGCCGGTCTCGCCCGCCGACGGATCGGCGAAGGCCTCGCCGGTGATCCGCACGCTGTCGCCCGGGGCCATCGAGCGCCCGCCGCCCTTGGGCCCCGGGATCGTCCGGTACCCGAGCGAGCCGGCCGTCAGGTGGGCGTACCGCCAGGGGGCGGCGGGCAGTTCGGGCAGCGGCTGCCACGGCCCGGCGGTCACCAGCCAGAGCGCGGCGTCACTGCGGCGCAGCCGCAGGGCGTCCGTCCCGGCGTCGCGCGCCAGACCGGAGGCGAGCAGCGTCAACCCGCCGTCCGCCGGTTCCACCTTGCGCAGCCCGTACGCGGGGGCCGCGTCGAACTCGTCCGGCTGCAGCCACATCTGGACGAAGCGCACCGGGCCGGTGGCGCCGCCGACGTTGCGCTCGGTGTGGGTGACGCCGGAGCCGGCGCTGAGGTGCTGGACCATCCCCGGGCGGACCACCCCGTCGTGGCCGTGGGAGTCGCGGTGCGCGAGCGCGCCCTCCAGCACCCAGGTGAGGATCTCGGTGTCCCGGTGCTTGTGCTCCTCGAACCCGGAGCCGGGGGCGAGGAGTTCCTCGTTGCACGCGAGCAGCGCGCCGAAGTGCGTGTTCTTCGGGTCGTAGTGGCCGGAGAAGGAGAACGCGTGGCGGGTCTCGATGCCTTCGGCCGGGGTGGAGCGGTAGCGCTCGGCGGTGCGGCGCAGGTCGGCACGGGGGCGGTCAGCGGCGTCGGTCACGCGCCCCACGGTAGTCGGTGCGGACCGCACCGTAGCGCGTGCGGGCCCTTGCCACCGCGCCGCTCCGCCGGGGGGTGTGCACGAGCAGTCACTCGCGTGAGGCAGTCTTGTCCTTGTGCCAGCCGTTTCCTCGAACTCCAAGAGCGAACCCAGTCCCGTACCCGAACCGACCGGGAAGAGTCCGGCTCCCCGGACGGGCCGCGACCGTCCCGGCCGCTCGGCGCCCCGCCTGACCGCGCAGGAGCGCAGAAACGCCGCCGAGCGCGCCGAGCGCCGGGCGGCGACGCTCAAGCGGCTGGAGAAGTCCTCGGGAAAGCTGGCCACCGCCGCGATCTCGCGGATGGACGACGAGCTCGGCTGGTACCGGCGGATGCCCCCGGAGCACCGGTCCTGGATCGGCTTGGTCGCCCAGGCCGGCATCGCGGCCTTCACCGAGTGGTACCGCCACCCCGACACCGCGCAGGCGATCTCCACCGACGTCTTCGGCACCGCGCCGCGCGAGCTCACCAGGGCGATCACCCTGCGCCAGACCGTCGAGCTGATCCGCACCACGATCGAGGTGATGGAGGAGGCCATCGAGGAGGTGGCCGCCCCGGGCGACGAGGCGGACATGCGCGAGTCGGTGCTGGTCTACGCCCGGGAGATCGCCTTCGCGACCGCCCAGGTGTACGCCCAGGCGGCCGAGGCGCGCGGCGCCTGGGACGCCCGGCTGGAGGCGCTGGTGGTCAACTCCCTGCTGTCCGGCGACGCCGACGAGGGCGTCCTCTCCCGGGCCGCGGCACTCGGCTGGGGCCAGCCCAGCCAGGTCCGGGTGGTGATGGGCAGCGCGCCGGACGGCGACAGCGAGCTGGTGGTCGAGGCGATCCGCCGGGCCGCCCGGTACGCCAAGCTGAACGTCCTGACCGGGGTGCTGGGCAAGCGTCTGGTGGTCGTGGTGGGTGGCGACAAGGAGCCGGTGCACGCCGCCCGGGCGCTGATCGGCCAGTTCGCGCCGGGCCCGGTGGTGGTCGGCCCGACCGTGCCCGACCTGCTCTCCGCGACCCGTTCGGCGCACGCCGCCGCGGCCGGGCTGCGGGCCTGCGCGGCCTGGCCGGACGCGCCCCGCCCGGTGCTGGCCGACGACCTGCTGCCCGAGCGGGCCCTGGCCGGCGACCAGGCCGCCCGCCGCCAGTTGGTGGAGGAGATCTACACACCGCTCGACGAGGCCGGCTCGGCCCTGCTGGAGACGCTGAGCGTCTACCTGGAGCAGGCCTCCTCGCTGGAGGGCGCGGCCCGGATGCTCTTCGTCCACCCCAACACGGTGCGCTACCGGCTACGACGTGTGACCGACGTCACGGGGTACGCGCCCTCCGACGTACGTTCGGCGTTCACCCTGCGGATCGCACTGGCCCTCGGCCGGCTGGATGCCACGGGGGAGCCCGGCTGAGCCGGAGTGTAGGGACCATACAATCCCGAATGGTTTTCTTCGTTACCGTCGCCTACCCGCCCCTGGGCGCCTGGCGAGAGAGGGTTGAACCGTGCTCGTAATCGTCGCCCCTGGACAGGGTGCCCAGTCCCCCGGTTTCCTCAGCCCCTGGTTGGAGCTCGACGGTGTCGCCGACCGCCTGCGCGGCTGGTCGGAGGTCGCCGGGCTCGACCTGGTGCACGCCGGTACCGAGGCGTCCGCCGAGGAGATCAAGGACACCGCCGTCGCCCAGCCGCTGCTGGTCGCGGCCGGTCTGGTGACCGCCCGGGCGCTGTTCCCGGACGAGGACGCCGCCCGCAAGCTGGTCGGCGCCGTCGCCGGCCACAGCGTCGGTGAGATCACCGCCGCCGCCGGCGCCGGGGTGCTCAGCGCCCACGACGCCCTGACCTTCGTCCGTGAGCGCGGCCGGGCCATGGCCGCGGCCGCCGCCGTCACCGAGACCGGCATGATCGCCGTGCTCGGCGGCGACGCCGAGGTCGTCGCGGCGAAGCTGGCCGAGCACGGCCTGACCGCGGCCAACAACAACGGCGGCGGCCAGATCGTCGCGGCCGGCACGCTGGCCCAGCTGGAGGCGCTGAAGGCGGACCCGCCGGCCGGCGCCAAGCTGATCGCCCTGAAGGTGGCCGGCGCGTTCCACACCGAGCACATGGCCCCCGGGGTCGAGCGGCTGGCCGAGCTGGCCCCGACCCTGACCACCGCCGATCCGCTGGTCCGCTACGTCTCCAACAAGGACGGCGAGGTCGTGGACTCCGGTGCCGAGGTGCTCGCGCGCCTGGTGTCGCAGGTGTCCAACCCGGTCCGCTGGGACCTCTGCATGGAGACCCTCGGGCAGCTGGGCGCGACGGCCGTGATCGAGCTGTCCCCCGCGGGCACCCTCACCGGGCTGCTCAAGCGCAACCTCAAGGGTGTGGCCACGCTCGCCCTCAAGACCCCCGCCGACCTGGACAGGGCCCGCGAGCTCGTCGCGGAGCACGGCGGTCAGGACCAGGAGCTCACCGCATGACCAAGCCCCAGATCCGTCCCGCCTCGGGTGCGCAGTACTCGCGCATCCACGGCGTCGGCGGCTACCGCCCGGTCCGGGTGATTCCCAACGCCGAGGTCCTGGAGTGGATCGACTCCTCGGACGAGTGGATCCGCACCCGCAGCGGCATCACCGAGCGCCGCTGGGCCGGCCCGGAGGAGTCCGTCGCCGAGATGTCGGTGCAGGCCGCCGGAAAGGCCATCGCCCACGCCGGGATCTCCCCGGAGCAGATCGGTGGCGTGATCGTCGCGACCGTCTCGCACCTCAAGCAGACCCCCGCGATCGCCACCGAGATCGCCGAGCGGCTCGGCTGCGGCACGGCCCCGGCCTTCGACATCTCGGCCGCCTGCGCCGGCTTCGGCTACGGCCTGGGCCTGGCGGACGGCATGATCCGCGGCGGCAACGCCGAGTACGTGCTGGTGATCGGCGTCGAGCGGCTCAGCGACCTGACCGACCAGTCGGACCGCTCGACCGCGTTCATCTTCGGCGACGGCGCCGGCGCCGCGATCGTCGGCCCGTCCGACACCCCCGGCATCGGCAAGCTGATCTGGGGTTCGGACGGCTCGCAGGCCGACGTGATCACCCAGACCGAGGCCTGGGACACCGCGTTCGCCAAGCCCGAGGCCATCAACGGCCCGGGTGAGGAGACCAAGTGGCCGCACCTGCGGATGGACGGCCAGCCGGTCTTCCGCTGGGCGGTCTGGGAGATGGCCAAGGTCGCCCAGCAGGCGCTGGACGCCGCCGGGGTGACCGCCGACCAGCTCGGCGCGTTCATCCCGCACCAGGCCAACATGCGGATCACCGACGCCATGATCAAGGCGCTCAAGCTGCCGGAGTCGGTGCCCGTCGCCCGCGACATCGCGGAGACGGGCAACACCTCCGCGGCCTCCATCCCGCTGGCGATGGAGCGCATGCTGGAGAGCGGCGAGGCCCACAGCGGCGACCTGGCGCTGATCATCGGGTTCGGGGCGGGTCTCGTGTACGCCGCGGCAGTCGTTACGCTCCCCTAGGCGCGTTTCGCCCACTGATAAACAAGCCTGTGCCCGGCCGCCGGCCGGACACGTTCAACACTGAAGAGGAGCAGCCAGTATGGCTACCAAGGACGAGGTCCTGGATGGTCTCGCGGAGATCGTCAACGAGATCGCCGGTATCCCGACCGAGGATGTCGCGCTCGACAAGTCCTTCACCGATGACCTGGACGTCGACTCGCTGTCCATGGTCGAGGTCGTCGTGGCCGCCGAGGAGCGCTTCGACGTCAAGATCCCGGACGACGAGGTGAAGAACCTGAAGACCGTGGGCGACGCGGTGGACTACATCCTCGCCAACGCCTGAGCGATCGCATCGTTCGACTCGGCCAGCCCGTCCGGCGTCCCGCACGCCACCGACGGCTGACCCGTCGGCCCGGCTCCCCGAGCCGGGTCGACCAGCCGGCCGGGACGCCCCAACCGGGGCGCCCGGCCGGGCCCGTCCTCGGCTCCCGCCGACCCCCGCACACGTGAGAGAAGAAGAAACCAGTGACCGCTGAAAACCGCACCGTGGTCGTCACGGGTATCGGCGCCTTCACGCCGCTGGGCGCCGACGCCGCCAGCACCTGGGAGAGCCTGGTCGCCGGGAAGTCCGGTGTGGCGGCCCTGACCGAGGAGTGGGCCGAGGAGCTGCCGGTGAAGATCGCCGCGCGCACCGCCGTCGAGCCCGGCGAGATCCTGCCCCGCCCGCTGGCCCGCAAGCTGGACCGCTCGGCCCAGTTCGCCCTGATCGCGGCCCGGGAGGCCTGGGCCGACGCCGGCTACGAGACCCCCGCCACCGACGAGTCCTCCAAGCTCGCCCCCGAGCGCCTCGGCACCGTGATCGCCTCGGGCATCGGCGGCGTCACCACCCTCCTGGACCAGTACGACGTGCTGCGCGAGAAGGGTGCCCGCAAGGTCTCCCCGCACACCGTCCCGATGCTGATGCCCAACTCCCCGGCGGCCAACGTCGGCCTGGAGGTCGGCGCCCGCGCGGGTGTGCACACCCCCGTCTCCGCCTGCGCCTCCGGCGCCGAGGCGATCGGCTACGCGATCGAGATGATCCGCACCGGCCGCGCCGACGTCGTGGTGGCCGGCGGCACCGAGGCGGCGATCCACCCGCTGCCGATCGCCGCGTTCGCCAGCATGATGGCGATGTCCAAGAACAACGACGACCCGCAGCGCGCCTCCCGCCCGTACGACAAGGCCCGCGACGGCTTCGTGCTGGGCGAGGGCGCCGGCGTGGTGGTCCTGGAGTCGATCGAGCACGCCGAGGCGCGCGGCGCCCGCATCTACTGCGAGGCCGTGGGCCAGGGCCTGTCCTCGGACGCCCACCACATCGCCCAGCCCGAGCCGACCGGCGCCGGCGTGGCCCGCGCGCTGGCCGACCTGTTCGAGCGCAACGAGCTGGACAAGGCCGAGATCGTGCACGTCAACGCGCACGCCACCTCGACCCCGCAGGGTGACACCGCCGAGCTGAAGGCGCTCCGCAAGGAGCTCGGCGACGACCTCGACCACATCGCCGTCTCGGCCACCAAGTCGATGACCGGCCACCTGCTGGGCGGCGCCGGCGGCATCGAGACCGTCGCCACCGTGCTGGCCCTGCACCACCGGCTCGCCCCGCCGACCATCAACGTCGACGACCTGGACGACGACGTGGACGCGGACATCGTGCGCGACGAGGCCCGCAAGCTGCCCGAGGGCCGGATCGCGGCGCTGAACAACTCGTTCGGCTTCGGCGGCCACAACGTGGTGCTGGCCTTCCGCACCCGCTGAGGCCACCCGCCCGGCACGACCGACGAAGGGGCCGGCGCTCTCCGTGAGCGCCGGCCCCTTCGTCGTGTCTCCGGTGTCAGACCACCTGGTGCAGCCAGCGCACCGGCGCGCCCTCGCCCGCGTACCGGAACGGCTCCAGCTCGTCGTCCCAGGGCTTGCCGAGCAGCCGGGCGATCTCGGCCTCCAGGTCGGCCCCCTCGCTGCGGGCGCGCAGCAGGACGGCGCGCAGCCGGTCCTCGGGGATCAGGATGTCGCCGTGGATGCCGGTGACGGCGTGGAAGATGCCGAGCGAGGGCGTGCTGCTGTAGCGCTCGCCCTCCGCCGTGGCGCAGGGTTCACTGGTGACCTCGTACCGCATCAGCTGCCAGCCGCGCAGGGCGGAGGCGAGCTTCGAGGCCGTACCGGGCTCCCCCTGCCAGGAGAGTTCGGCACGCCAATGCCCGGGTGCGGCCGGCTGGCGGATCCAGTCCAGGCTCACCCGCACACCGAGCACCCCCGCGACGGCCCACTCGACGTGCGGGCACAGCGCGCGGGGCGCGGAGTGGATGTAGAGAACTCCACGTGTCGTCACCGGGACCTCCAGGCTGTGGACGAGGGTCGCCTTCCCCAGCTGCCTCGTGCCTGCAGTTGATCCACAGTTACCCACGTTAGCCGACATTAAGCCACTAAATTGAGCAAAACGGACAGGCTTTCGCTCAATGCTAGTCGAATCCGCAACGGGGTCTACCCCTCGGTGGGATCTCTCCCCCGAACGGCCCCATCGCCGGGCGGGACCACCGTACCGCGCCGCCCCGCACGATGGCTGACGCACTTTCGGATCCGGCCGGAATGCGGTAGTGCGAGCGGACGCCCCGCGCCCGACTGCGAACCTTCCTGTGACGAACCGCCCCGCGCGCCCGGTCGGGCGGCGGGGCGGTCAGCGCTCCTGACGAATCGTCAGCCCTCCAGGCGGATGACCATCTTGCCGGTGTTGACACCGCGCAGCAGGCCGAGGAAGGCGTCCACCGCGCTGTCGATGCCCTCGGTCACCGTCTCGCGGTACTTGAGCTCACCCGAGCGCACCCAGGCCGAGACCTCCTCGACGAACTTCGGCTGCAGGTCGTAGTGGTCGCCGACGAGCAGGCCCTCCATGCGGAAGCGCTTGGCGATGATCTGCGCCAGGTTGCGCGGGGCCGGCGTGGGCTCGGTGGCGTTGTACTGCGAGATCATGCCGCACACCGCGATCCGGCCGTGCAGGTTGATCGCCTCGATCGCCGCCTCCAGGTGCTCGCCGCCCACGTTGTCGAAGTACACGTCGATGCCGTCGGGGGCCGCCGCCTGCAGCTGCTCGACCACCGGGCCGTTCTTGTAGTTGAACGCGGCGTCGAACCCGTACTCCTCCACGAGGAGCTTGACCTTGTCGTCCGAGCCGGCGGAGCCGATCACCCGGGCCGCGCCCTTCAGCTTGGCGATCTGGCCGACGATGCCGCCCACGGCGCCGGCCGCGCCGGAGACGAACACCACGTCGCCGGCCTTGATCTCCGCGATCCGGGTCAGCCCGGCGTACGCGGTCAGCCCCGGCATGCCGAGCACGCCGAGGTAGGTGGAGAGCGGCGCGGCCTGCGGGTCGACCTTGACGGCCGTCCCGGCGTCGAAGGTCGCGTACTCGCGCCAGCCGTAGTAGTGCAGCACGTAGTCGCCCTCGGCGAAGCCCTCGGCCCGCGAGGCGACCACCTGGCCGACCGCACCGCCCAGCATGGCCTTGCCCAGCTCATAGGGCTCCGCGTAGGACTTGCGGGCCGACATCCGGCCGCGCATGTACGGGTCCACCGAGAGGTAGACGTTGCGGACCAGGATCTCGCCCGGGCCCGGGGTCCGGACCGGGGCCTCGACCAGGGCGAAGTCGCTCGGCACCGGCCAGCCCTCCGGGCGGGCGGCGAGGTGCCATTCACGGGCGGTCGCGGGGGTGGCCTGCTCTGCCATGGGGCGCTCCTTGCGATTCAGGCGCATGAAAGGTTGAGAAACTGAAGTAACGATGGACATAAAAGGTTCACCTTGTCAACTTTTCAGGTAGACTCTGGCGCATGGACACTCAGCCGGCCCAGGACGCCACGCCGCAGCCCGACGAGATCACCCGCGAGGTCGTCGACCTGATGGCCAACCTGGTCGCGCTCTTCCACCGCGAGTACGAGGAGGCCGCCGCGGCCCGCTCGCTCACCGGCGCCCAGGCGAAGGTGCTCGCGCTGCTGCGGCGCGGGCCGATGCCGATGCGCCAGATCGCCCAGACGCTCAGCTGCGAGCCGTCCAACATCACCGGCATCGTCGACCGGCTGGAGACCCGCGGCTTCGTCACCCGGGAGGCCGACCGGCAGGACCGCCGGGTCAAGCTGGTCGCTGCCACCGACACCGGCTCGGCCGCCTCCGCGGAGCTGCGCGAGTCACTGAACTTCGCCCGCGAGCCGCTGGCGGCGCTCGGCCCGGACGAGCGGACGGTCCTGCGGGACCTGCTCCGGCGGATGCTCGCGGGCGCCTCCGGCCCCGGGGCGTGACCAGCATCACAGGCCCGGCGGGCGATCCGTTCGCCCATCGGGGGTAACCGAACCGCCCCCACGAACGTCTAACGTTCGAATCATCGAACGCGAGAGACGTGAAACGGGGGGCACGGGGGATGAGCACCAGCACGCGTCGGCGCCGCTACCTGCGGACCGCCATCGGCCTGGCCGCCGTTCTGGTGCTGTCGGTCGTGGGAGCCGGGGCCTGGTTCTACCACCGGCTGGACAGCAACATCACCACCTTCGACGCGGGCGGCGTCGCCACCGAGCGGCCGCCGGCGCCCGTCCCGGCCAGCCCGGGCGCCTCGGTGCCGGTCAACGTGCTGCTGCTCGGCTCGGACACCCGCGACGACGGCAACAACGCGCTGGGCGGCGGCGACGAGGGCGTCGGCCACTCGGACACCGCGATCGTGCTGCACGTCTACGCCGACCACAAGCACGCCGTCGGCGTCTCCATCCCCCGCGACACCCTGGTCACCATCCCGTCCTGCCGGCTGCCGAGCGGCACCTGGACGGCCCCCAGGAACGACCAGATGTTCAACTCCGCCTTCACCGTGGGCGAGGCCCCCAAGGGCAACCCGGCCTGCACCCAGAACACCGTGGAGAAGCTCACCGGGCTGCGGATCGACCACACCGTCGTGGTCGACTTCAAGGGTGCGGCCGCGATGGCCGACGCCGTGGGCGGCGTGGAGGCCTGCGTGCCCAACGACGTCAACGAGTACGGCATCCACCTGAAGAAGGGCCTGCAGAAGCTCTCCGGGCAGTCCGCGGTGGACTACCTGCGGGCCCGCCACGGCATCGGCGACAACTCCGACATAGGCCGGATGAAGCGCCAGCAGGCCTTCCTCTCCTCGATGATCAAGAAGGTCCAGAGCCAGGGCTTCTCGCTGCCCACCCTGCTGCCGCTGGCGGACGCGGCCACCAAGTCGCTCACCGTGGACGAGGGCCTGGGCACCGCGATGAAGCTGGTGGACTTCGCCCGCTCGGTGCAGGACATCAAGCTCTCCGACGTCACCTTCGTCACCGCGCCCTGGCGCTTCGCCGGCGACCGGGTCCGGCTGGTCCAGCCGGACGCCGACACCCTCTGGAAGCTGCTGCGCGAGGACCGCACCCTGGACGGGCAGAGCACCGCCGGGACGGGCCAGGTCACCACCTCCCCCAGCGCGACCCCGGGCGCCGGCGCCGACACCCCGCTCACCCCCGAACAGGCCGCGGCGCCGATCACCGTGGTCAACGGGGTCGGCACCCCCGGCCTGGCCGGCTCCGGCTCGGAGACGCTCAAGGGGCGGGGCTTCCGGAACATCACGCTCGGCAGCAACACCCCGGGGCACCAGGTCACCCGGGTCGCGTACGACCCCGCGCTGAAGGCCGCCGCCGACCAGGTGGTGGCGCTCTTCCCCGGCGCCCAGGCGGTCCAGGAGCCCGGCACGGAGTCGATCACCGTCACCCTCGGCGCCGACTACCGGCCGGCCGGCACCCGGATCGACTCGGTGTCCTCCCCGAGCCCGAGGCCCGGCACCGCGACCGACGCCACGCCTGGGGCCACCTCCGGAGCCACGCCGAACGGCGGCGTCCCCACCGGCATAGCGGAGAACACCCGCAACGCCGACACCGACCCGTGCGCCAACCTGACCTTCGGCTGACCGGGACCGGCCCGGCCCCGCGCACCCCGGCTACTCGGGGTCGGGCAGCCCGGTGACCACGGCGGTGAGGCGGGTACCGCGCGGAAAGGCACCCGCCCCGGTGAGCTGGAACAGCGCGGCCAGCAGCTTGGCGACGTAGCGGCGCTCCACCGGGATGCCGTGCCGGCGCTCGAACCGCTCCGCGAAGGCCGCCAGCTCCGCCGGCACCTTGCCGTAGCCGCCGCCGTGGTGCGCGTGGTCGATCCGCCAGCCGTCGAACTCGCGTCCGTACGCGGCCCGGTGGAGCCGGGCGACCTCCGCCTCCAGGTAGCCCTCGCCGCCGCGCAGCACGGCCACGCCGAGCGCCCGCGCGCCCGTCGGCAGGCCCGCCGCGATGCCGGCCAGGGTGCCACCGGTGCCGACCGGGCAGCAGACCACGTCACGCTCGCCCAGGTCGGGCAGCTCGGCCGGGATCGCGGCCGCGCCGACGGCGGCCAGGGCGTTGGAGCCGCCCTCCGGGAGCACCAGGCAGGGGCCCCAGCGGCGCTGCAGTTCGGCCGCGGCCTCCCCGGCGCCCTCCCCGACACCCTCGCCGGCGGCCCGGCCGGTGGCCTCCCGGTACTCGGCCCGGGTCAGGAACTCCAGTCGCATCCCGGCCGCCTCGGCGGCCCGCAGCGACCAGTTGCGAGGCCGCTCGGCCAGCTCCTCGCCGCGGACCAGGCCGACGCTCTCCAGCCCCAGCGCCCCGGCGGCGGCCGCGACCGCCCGCAGGTGGGTCGAGTACGCCCCGCCGAAGGTCAGCAGCCGGGTGTGGCCCCGCTCGACGGCGGCGGCCAGGTTGGGCGCGAGCTTGCGCCACTTGTTGCCGGGCACGGTCGGGTGCAGCAGGTCGTCCCGCTTGAGCCGCAGCTCCACCCCCGCCCGGGCGAGGAACCCGTCGGTGCAGTCCACCAGCGGGGTCGGCAGCAGCGCGGGTTCGAGCATCCGGCCAGCTTACGCGGGCCCCGGACGGCGGGAGCCCGGCCACCGTCAGCGGCGGCCGGGCCTGGTCCTGGTCCTGGTCCTGGTCCTGGTCCTGGTCGGGGCCGTCGGGTCAGCCCGCCCCGCCGTCGGCGCTCTTCGCGTCGATGGCCCGGCGCAGGGCACGCGGGACGGGGCCGGCGGCGGGGGCCAGCTTGTCGATCCGGGCCCGGAACTCGCGGCGCTGGCGCCACGTCAGGGCCGAACCCAACCGGGCGGCGTCGACCAGCGCGACCAGGGCGGCGTCGGCCGGGTCGACCCGGCTGAACGGGCCGCTCAGCGCCGACGCGACACTCGCCGCCAGCGCCTTGCGCATCCGGGGTTCCGGCAGGGTGACCCGCGCGACCGGGAAGAGCCCGAGCACCCGGTGCTCCTCGACCCGGATCCGGCCGGCGGCCGCGAGCCCGTCGCGGACCACCCGCGCCGACGTCGCCCGGCGACCGATCCAGCCCTTCCAGGTGCGCCGGCGTCCCTGACGGATCTGCTCCAGCAGCGCGGCGGAGAGCGGGTCGAGGCCGTCGGCCGAGCCGCCCACGCCGACCGGGTGCCGGCCGTCGTCGCGGATCAGCCCGCGGCGGAGGAGTTCGGTGAGCGCCGCCGCCCGCACCGCCAGGTCGAGGTGGAGGGCGCCGGTGAGCCGCTCGCGCTCGGGGTGGTAGGCCAGCAGGTACAGCTTCTCGGGGAGGGTGGCGGGCAGGTCCATGTCGGTCTCCGGAAGGTCTTTCGCGAAGGTCTTGGCGAGCCCGGCCGCCGGTCAGCTCCCGGTGGAGCCGTCGGGCTCCGAGCCGCCGTCGGCCGGGCTCTCGTCGGCGGGGCTCTCATTGGCGGGGCTCTCCTTGGGCGGGCGTCCGCGCCGGGGAAGCCGGTTCGCACCGCTGGGCATCCGGCCCGCGTCCGTGAGGGCGCGGCGGAGCAGGAACTCGATCTGCGCGTTGGTGCTGCGCAGGTCGTCCGCGGCCCATCTGGCGAGCGCGTCGTGAACTGAAGGGTCCAGTCGCAACAGGATCTTCTTCCGTTCCGTCGCCACTGCCGCGCCTTACTGGTAGAGGGAGCCCGTGTTGACGACGGGCTGGGTGCCGCGGTCGCCGCAGAGCACCACCAGGAGGTTGCTGACCATGGCGGCCTTGCGCTCCTCGTCCAACTCCACCACGTCGCGCTCGGCGAGCCGGTCCAGCGCCTCCTCGACCATACCGACGGCGCCCTCCACGATCAGCCTGCGCGCCGCCACCACGGCCCCGGCCTGCTGACGCTGCAGCATCACCTGGGCGACCTCCGGCGCGTACGCGAGCCGGGTGATCCGGGACTCGACCACCCGCACGCCGGCCGAGGCGACCCGGGCGGAGATCTCCGCGGAGAGCTTGCGGGCGATCTCCTCCGCGCCGTCGCGCAGCGACAACTGCCCCTCGTGGTGGGCGTCGTACGGGTAGCTGGTGGCGATGTGCCGGACGGCCGTCTCGGTCTGGATGGCGACGAAGTCGGTGTAGTCGTCCACCTCGAACACCGCCATCGCGGTGTCCTCGACCTGCCAGACCACCACGGCGGCGATCTCGATCGGGTTCCCGTCCGCGTCGTTGACCTTGGTGGTCTCGGTCTCGTGGTTGCGGATCCGCAGCGAGATGTGCCGACGGCTGGTGAACGGGTTCAGCCAGGTCAGGCCCTCGGCGCGGATGGTGCCCCGGTAGCGCCCGAGCAGCTGCACCACCCGGGCCTGGCCGGGCGAGACCACCGTCAGCCCGCAGAGCAGCAGCACCGAGCCCAGCACCAGGACCGGTCCGGCGGCCATCAGCGCGGCGCCCAACCCCTGGTCGTGCCCGGCCAGTCGGACGCCACCGGCGATGATCGCCCCGACCCCGGCGACCAGGCCGAGCAGCGAGCCGAACAGCACCGGCAGCCCGGCGGCACCGGTGATGACCCGCTCGGTGATCTTGGGGACCGGGAGGTCCAGGACAGGGCCGTCCTCGACGGCGATTTTCGGTGTGGCCATGAGAGCGACTCCTCCAGCGAGCGTCCGCATCGATGGCAAAGTGATATCACTTTTTCCGCGCGGAGCGCCAGGGGTCGACAGCGGGGAGCCGGGCACGCGGAGCAGCGGAACGGAGGCCACGGGGGGACGCCGGGCCGATGACCACGGGCGGGTGAATTCCGGCGCGCCACACGGGAAAGGAGGGGGCCGCGCCCTAGACTCTGCGTCGTCGCAGGCGGCGGAGCTCCGGCTCCGGGGCCTGCCCGCGGACGGTCTGTACGACCCTCGTCCGCGCAACGAGAAGGTGGGGCGGGTGGGACTCGAACCCACGACCAAGGGATTATGAGTCCCCTGCTCTAACCGGCTGAGCTACCGCCCCGGTTCGCCGCGCGCGCCGGTGATCCGCCACGGCAGCAGCAGACGGCCCCTGCGAGGCCGTCCCGGGCAGCATAGCCGGTCGATCACCCGTGGTGCGCGCCGGGGGCGCACCTGGGTGCGCGACCGTGCGCGCCTCTCCCGGCGGCCCAACCCGGGTGGCGGCGGGGCGCCCGCCCGGGGCAGCCTGGGCGGATGACGACACGTAGGGGGACGGCGGCCGGGGTGCCGGCGGTGGCGCTGACGGTGGCGCTGGCGCTGGCGGCGACGGGCTGCACCACGGCGGCGGGGCCCGGCGGGGGCGTGCCGACCGTCACCTCGGCACCGGCCACGGCGGCCGCGTCCGGCTCGGGGGGCGCGACCGGCTCGGGCGACGGCCACGGCTGGAACCGGCAGCGGTTCAAGGGCGCGGTCGGCCGCCACACCGGGGTCACCCGCACCGCCAAGCCCACCGTGCTCAACGGCCTGGTCGGCGCGGTGTTCACCCGCAACGCCGACGGCGACCACTTCTGCACCGCCAGCGTGGTCGACAGCGCCGGGCTCAACCTCATCGTCACCGCCGCGCACTGCGTCTGGGACCCGAAGCTCGGGCGGCGCAGCGACCTGGTCTTCGTCCCCGGCTACCGGGACGGCGAGACCCCCAGCGGCGTCTGGCCACTGCTGGCGGTCACCGTGGACGACGGCTGGAAGGACCACGCCGACCCGGACATGGACGTCGCCTTCGCGGTCGTCCAGGCCCAGAACGGCCGGCAGGTCCAGCAGGTGCTCGGCGCCAACCGACTGGGCGTCAACCGCGGCTACCGGCTCCCGGTGAAGGTCACCGGCTACCCCGGCAGCAGCGACGTCCCGATCACCTGCTCCAACACCACCTCCGAGCAGAGCCCGACCCAGCTGCGGATCGACTGCCCCGACTACACCGGCGGCACCAGCGGCAGCCCCTGGGTCACCGACTTCGACCCGGCCACCAGGACCGGCACCGTGGTCGGCGTGATCGGCGGCTACCAGGAGGGCGGCGACACCCCGGACACCTCGTACAGCAGCTACTTCGGCGACCGCGTGCAGGCGCTGTACGACCGCGCCACCGGCTGACCGGGAGCCGGGCGCGCACCCGGCAGTGGCGCCGCCCGGCACGGCCTGGTAGATCTTCCTCACGAACGGCGGAACGCACCCCTCCCGGTGTCCGCCCCGAGGAACGAGACGGAGCCCCGATGGCCCCCCGCCCGGCACCGACCGCGCGCACGGCACGTACGGCCGCCCTGGCCGCCCTGCTGCTCGCCGTCGGCACCGCCTGCGGCGGGCAGGGCGGGGCGCCCACCGCCGAGGTCGCCCAGCGGAGCCCCGCCCGGGACCGGATCGGCACGCTCTCCATCCACACCGCGCAGGGCCCCCGGGCGTGCACCGCGAGCGTGGTGCAGAGCCCCCGGCACAACCTGCTCGTGACGGCGGCGCACTGCGTGCAGAGCCGCCGGATCGGCCTGCTGGACGGTCTGGTGTTCACCCCGGGCTACCGCAACGGGTCCACCCCGTACGGGACTTGGCCGGTGCAGTCGGTGACCGTCGACCCGCACTGGGCGGCCGACGACGACCCGGAGTACGACGTGGCCTTCGTCACGGTCGGCACGGTCGACGGCCGGCAGGTCGAGGACGCGGTCGGCGGCAACCCGCTCGGCACCGGGCAGGGCTTCGGGCTGTCGGTCTCGGTGACCGGCTACCCGAACGAGAGCGACGAGCCGATCACCTGCTCGGTCCGGACCCGCTCGCAAAGCGCCACCCAGGAGCGCTTCGACTGCGGCGGCTACACCGACGGCACCAGCGGCAGCCCGTGGGTGACCGAGAAGGGCTCGGTGGTCGGCGTGATCGGCGGCTACCAGGAGGGCGGGGAGACCCCGAGCACCTCGTACAGCGTCGCCTTCGACCAGCGGGTCGCCGACCTCTACCGGAAGGCGACCACCTGATTCCGGGCCCCGCCGGGGCGGCGCCACGGCGTGACGCACGCGACACCGTGCGGCGACAACACGAAGGCCCCCCGGTGGACCGGGGGGCCTTCGCTCTGAGCAGTCACCGGGCGGACCCGGTGCAGCTCCCGCAATTGGACTCGAACCAATAACCTGCCGATTAACAGTCGGCTGCTCTGCCAATTGAGCTATGCGGGATCGCGGTACTCGACCTCCGTACCACGGACGGGAACCGAGCCCCCGAAGGGCCTCGTCCCGAGCTCCCCCAATTGGACTCGAACCAATAACCTGCCGATTAACAGTCGGCTGCTCTGCCAATTGAGCTATGGGGGATCGGCTTCCGCCCCGGCCCCCGGGTTTCCCGGGCTCCGCGGCGCTCGCTGCGGGACATACATTAGCGCACTCGGGGGGGTGGTCCGCCAATCGCTTTCCCCGGTCGCCCCGCGGTCGCCCCGCGGTTGCCGCCCGGCGCGCCCGGCGCGCGCCCGGCCCCGCCCCCGGGGATGCTGGGGGCGCGGACGGTTCGCCGTCCCGACGGACGGGTAGGGCAATGCGGCAGAAGGCCGCCAGGAGAGGGTGGATCCGATCATGTGGAAGCTGTCGTTGGCCGCGGGCTTCGCGGCCGGCTACGTGCTGGGCTCGAAGGCCGGACGCGAGCGCTACGAGCAGATCGCCAAGGTCTCCCGGCAGATCGCCCGGAACCCCGCGGTGCAGGGGGCGACCGAACGGGCCCGGCAGCAGGCCGGCGCGGTCGCCGGGAAGGCCGCGGGCGCGGTCGCGGACCGGGTCGGCGACCGGCTGCCGTCGGCCGTCACGGACCGGGTGCCGTACTTCAACCGGGCCCGGACGGAGGACGACGGCTGGGGTACCTTCCGCCCGTGACCGCCCGGTGACGGCACGGCCGAGAACGGCCCGATCCCGGGTCGCGAAGCGGCAACGGCTCACCCGGCCCGGACGCGTCCCGGGCCGGGCTGAGGCATGATCTCGACATGGCCATCGTCGCGGGGATAGACAGCTCGACCAGCCGCACCAGGATCGTCGCGTGCGACGCGGAAACCGGCGCCGTCCTGCGGTCCGGCAAGGCTCCGCACCCCGTCCCCGAGGACCAGGACCTGCGACCCGGCGAGGCCGACCCGCAGGTCTGGCTGCACTCGCTCGGCGACGCCGCGGCCGGCGGCCTGCTGGAGGGCGTCCGGGCGATCGGCGTCAGCGCTCAGCAGCACGGCATGATCGGCCTGGACGCGGGCGGGGTGCAGGTCCGGCCCGCGATCCTGTGGAACGACCCGCGCTCCAGCGGCGCCGCCGCCAAGCTGCTGGACGCCCTCGGCGGCCCGGCCGCCTGGACGGCCGCCATCGGTGCCGTGCCCGCCCCGACGTACACCATCGCCAAGCTGCGCTGGCTGGCCGAGTTCGAGCCGGCCAACGCCCGCCGGGTCGCCGAGGTGCTGCTGCCGCACGACTGGCTGGTCTGGCAGCTGCTCGGCCACCCCAAGCGCCGCACCACCGACCGCGGCGACGCCTCCGGCACCGGCTACTGGTCGCCGATCACCGGCGAGTACCGCCAGGACCTGGTCGAGCTGGCGCTCGGCCACCCGCTCAAGCTCCCGCACGTCCTCGGCCCCGCCGAGCCCGCCGGGCACACCCCCGAGGGCCTGCTGATCTCGGCCGGCACCGGCGACAACATGGCCGCCGCGCTGGGCCTGGGCCTGCGCCCGGGCGACGCGGTGGTCTCGCTCGGCAGCGCCGGGACGATCTTCGCGGTGCACGAGGAGGCCGTGGTGGACGCCTCCGGCCTGGTCTCCTCCTTCGCCGACGCCAGCGGCCGCCACCTGCCGATGGTCGCCACCCTCAACGCCGCCCAGGTCCTGCTCTCCACCGCCGCGATGCTCGGCCAGGACCTGGAGGGCCTGAGCGACCTCGCCCTGCACTCCTCCCCCGGCTCGTACGGGCTGGTGCTGCTGCCGTACCTGGACGGCGAGCGCACTCCCGCGCTGCCGCACGCGGCCGGCACCCTGACCGGCCTGCGGGCCGAGGCGATGACCCCTCAGCACCTGGCCCGGGCCGCCGTCGAGGGCATGCTGTGCAACATCGCGGACGCGCTGGACGTGCTGCGCGCCCGGGGCGTCGGGATCAAGCGGGTCTTCCTGCTCGGCACGGCGGGGCGGCTGCCCGCCGTCCGGCACGTCGCCCCGATGCTGTTCGGCGTCCCGGTCGTGGTGCCGCCGCCGGGCGCGCACGCCGCCCGCGGGGCCGCCCGGCAGGCCGCGTGGGCGCTGGCGGGCACCCCCGAGCCGCCGGAGTGGGAGCTGCCGGACGCCGAGACCGTCGAGCCCGACGGGGAACAGGACCTGGCGATCGGTTCGGCGGTGCGCCAGCAGTACCGGGCCGCCCGGGACCAGATCCACCCGGAGGCGGCGGCCGGCTGACCCCCGGACCACGGCCGCCGCCGGGGCGCCGGCGGCGGCGTCCGGGGTGCTCGCGGCCGCCCCCCGTGAAGATGCGTCACCCGGCGCCCGGTGGCAGCGTGGGACCGGACACGGCCACCGACGCGAAGGGCGGCAGGACGCCATGGCGCTGCACAAGGGGGCCAGCGGCGACCGCCGGCTGAGCATCGGTCCGTTCGCGGCCACGGCCGACCCGCTGGGCGCGATGAAGCTGGCCCCGCCGGTGCACCGGCTCGGCGAGGGCCCGGTGGCCGCCGAGACCGCGTACCAGCTGATCCACGACGAGCTGATGCTGGACGGCAACGCCAAGCTCAACCTGGCGACCTTCGTCACCACATCGATGGAGACCCAGGCGACCCGGCTGATGACCGAGTGCCTCGACAAGAACATGATCGACAAGGACGAGTACCCGCAGACCGCCGAACTGGAGCGGCGCTGCGTGGCGATCCTCGCCGACCTCTGGCACGCCCCCGACCCGGACGCCGCGGTCGGCTGCTCCACCACCGGCTCCAGCGAGGCCTGCATGCTGGCCGGCATGGCGCTCAAGCGCCGCTGGATGCGCCGCAACCCCGAGCGGTACGCGGCCGGGGCCCGTCCCAACCTGGTGATGGGTGTGAACGTGCAGGTGTGCTGGGAGAAGTTCTGCACCTTCTGGGAGATCGAGGCGCGCACCGCGCCGATGGAGGGCGAGCGCTTCCACCTCGACGCCGAGCAGGCGGTCGCGCTGTGCGACGAGGACACCATCGGCGTGGTCGGCATCCTCGGCTCCACCTTCGACGGTTCGTACGAGCCGGTCGCGGAGATCTGCGCGGCCCTGGACGCGTACCAGGAGCGGACCGGGATCAACGTCCCGGTGCACGTGGACGCCGCCTCCGGCGGCATGGTGGCGCCCTTCCTGGACTCCGAGCTGCTCTGGGACTTCCGGCTGCCCAGGGTGGCCTCGATCAACACCTCCGGGCACAAGTACGGCCTGGTCTACCCGGGCGTGGGCTGGGCGCTGTGGCGCGACCGGGAGGCGCTGCCCGAGGAACTGGTCTTCCGGGTCAACTACCTGGGCGGCGAGATGCCGACCTTCGCGCTCAACTTCTCCCGGCCCGGCGCCGAGGTGATCGCCCAGTACTACGTCCTGCTCCGGCTCGGCCGGGAGGGCTTCCGGGCCGTCCAGGGCGCCTGCCGCGAGGTCGCCACCTACCTGGCCGGGAGGATCGGGGAACTGGACTGCTTCCGGCTGCTGACCCGCGGCGACCAGGTGCCGGTGTTCGCCTTCACCACCGACGGGGACGTCCCCTTCGACGTGTTCGACGTCTCGCGACGACTGCGCGAGCGCGGCTGGCAGGTGCCCGCGTACAGCTTCCCGGCGAACCGGGAGGACCTGTCGGTGCTCCGGGTGGTCTGCCGCAACGGCTTCTCCCGGGACCTCGCCGACCTGCTGCTGGCCGACCTCGACCGGCTGCTGCCGGAGCTGCGGCGCCAACCCGTCCCGCTCAAGGAGCTCGGGGTGCCGGCCCGCTCGGGCTTCCACCACTGAGCAGAGGTCATGTGAGGAGGGGTCACGCGAGGAAGAGCCACGGCGGGAGGGCGCGGTGAAGCGCCCTCCCGCCGGACGTCCCGGAACAGCCGGGGCAGCCTCCCCCCGCGAGGCTGCCCCGGCTCCGTGGGGGGAGCCGGGACGGATTTCGGACGAGACGGTCCGTGACCGTCCGGTTTCCGAACGAACCGGCCGAGCGGCTGACCGCTCCGACCAGAGAACTCTGCCCGACCACCACATGGATGTTCGAGCGGCCCCGGGGCTTGTGAGACACTTCCGTCCGTCTCAGCGCCATGACCTGGGGATTGAGACGCCAGGCCGATGAGGTTGGAGACGCGGAGTCACCTGAACGGCCCGGGCCGGAGCCCGTTCCACCGTCCCCGTCCCCCCTTACCTTTGGAAGGCCGCATGGGTTCCGCCTGGAAGAACCTGCCCGAGGAGTTGTCCGAGCCCGCCAGACGTCTGGCCGAGGAACTCCGGGCCATCAAGGACGCCGCCGGGCTCTCGCTGTCCGAGCTCGCCGCCCGCACCCACTACAGCCGCGCCTCCTGGGAGCGCTGGCTGAACGGCAAGCGGGTCGTCACCGACCAGGCGCTGGACGCCCTGATCGGGGCGGTGGAATGCGACGGGCCCGCGCTGCGGGCGCTGTGGGAGCGGGCCGTGGCGGCACCGGGGAGCCCGGGGAGCCCGACCGAGCCGCCGGTGCGGGACTCCGCGGCCGCGGAGCCGGTGTCCGGTGTGCCGTCCCCCGACGGCGCGTCCGCCGACGAGCCGCCCCTGGGTGTGCCGTCCGCCGACGAGCCGTCCGTTGACGAGCCGTCCGTCGGCGAAGCGGACGAGGCGCTGGTGACGGGTCAGGCGCCGGAGCCCGCCCCCGTCGCCCGGTGGCGGCGCCCGGCGGTGCTGGTCTCCGGTGCGGCGGTGCTGGCGGTCCTGCTGGTGCTGGCCGGCCTGCGCGCCACCCGGCACGACGGCAAGCCGACGCCGCTCGCCGCCCCGGCGCCGACCACGGCCCCGACCACACCCCCGGCCCCGGCCCCCGCCAGCACCAGTGCCAGGCCCATCCCGGCCGAGCCGACCTGCCAGGCCGTCGGCTGCGACCACAAGGACCCCAAGTACAGCGCCTGCGGCAAGGACGCCCGCACCCTGTACACCGAGGTCATCGGCAAGGTGGTCATCTACCTCCGGTACAGCCAGAACTGCCGGGCCGCCTGGGCGGCGATCACCGAGGGCGAGCCGGGCGACTTCGCCACGATCATCGACAGCACCGGTGACAGCGAGCAGGGCCTCATCCACTACGGCTACGACAACTACTCGAACATGCTCACGGCGGCGGACCCGGCGGTCGGGTTCCGCGTCTGCGGGCACCAGCCGGCCGGGGACCGCTGCACCCCGGAGATCTACGACCTGGCGGGCGTGGTCGCCTCCACCCCGATCCCGGTCGGCCCCGCCTCCCCGCCACCGGGCACCGGCGCCGGCGCGGTGACGGCCACCCCGGCACCGACGGACACCGCAGCGCCCGCCCCGACGACGGCCGGTTCACCGACAACGCCCGCCCAGCCGGGGTAGCCCCTAGTCGAGGTAGCCGCGCAGCTGTTCGGCGAAGGCGTGGTCGCGGAGCTTGACCAGCGTCTTCGACTCGATCTGGCGGATCCGCTCCCGGGTCACGCCGAACAGCGCGCCGATCTCCTCCAGCGTGCGCGGACGGCCGTCGTCCAGCCCGTAGCGGAGCTGGACGACCTGGCGCTCCCGGTCGCCCAGGGTGGCCAGCACCGCGTCGAGGTGCTGGCGCAGCAGCAGGAAGGTCGCGGACTCGGCGGGCGAGGCGGCGTCGGCGTCCTCGATCAGGTCGCCGAGCGCGACGTCGTCCTCCTCGCCGACCGGGGTGTGCAGCGAGATCGGCTCCTGGGCGAGCCGGAGCAGCTCCCGCACCCGCTCCTCGGTCAGTTCCAGGGCGGCGGCGACCTCGGCCGCCGTGGGCTCCAGCCCGCGCTCCTGCAGCAGCCGCCGCTGGACCCGCACCACCCGGTTGATCAGCTCGACCACGTGGACCGGCACCCGGATCGTCCGGGCCTGGTCGGCCAGTGCCCGGCTCATCGACTGACGGATCCACCAGGTCGCGTACGTGGAGAACTTGTAGCCCCGGGTGTAGTCGAACTTCTCCACCGCCCGGATCAGACCCAGGTTGCCCTCCTGGACCAGGTCCAGCAGGGTCAGCCCGCGGCCGACGTAGCGCTTGGCGACGGAGACGACCAGGCGCAGATTGGCCTCGATCAGCCGGCGCTTGGCGATCCGGCCCCGGACCACCAGGGTGTCCAGCTCGCCCGCCAGCGGGTCCGGCGGGGGCGGGGACCCGTTCAGCCGCTCCTCGGCGAACAGGCCGGCCTCGACCAGGCGCGCCAGCTCGACCTCCTCGGCGGCGGTCAGCAGCCGGATCCGGCCGATCTCCCGCAGGTACTGGCGCAGCAGGTCCGCGGCCGGTCCGCCGCTCTCGGCGGGCTCGGGGCGCGCGTCCGCCGCGGCGTCGTCGGATTCGGCGTCGACGTCGGTCTCGGCCTCGGGATCCCCGTCGGCCTCGGGGGCGCCGTCGACACCGGAGGCGCCGTCGGATCCCGCTTCGGGTTCGAGTCCGGGCTCGGGACCGTCCGGATGGCCCTCCGGCAGGCCCTGGGCGGGGACCCGCGCGCCGTCCGGGGGCGCCGCCCCGGCCCGGCCGTGGTCGGTCTCCTGCTCCCCCGCCGGTTCGGCGGGGACCGCTCTCGTACTGGTGGTGGTCGCTGCGACGAGGCCTTGCTCCACGGGCATCCCCTCGGGGCGGGCGCGACTCTGGCGGACCCGCGCTGAACGGAGGTGGGACGCCCTCCAGTGTGCGGTACGCCACGCTCCGTGGCCGAGACTCGTGCGCCGACTTTCTGTGCGGCGAACTCTCCGGCGCGCCCTACAGCGCCGCGGCACCCCGGCTGCGCAGCTGCTGCCCGTACTGCTGGAGCTGCCACAGCTCGGTCTGCACCGCGTGCAGCTGCTCGGCGTCGGCCCGGGGGCCGAGCCGCTGGAGGTAGCCGCGGACCTCGGTGATCCGGCGGTCGACGGCCAGCAGGCGCAGCTTGACCAGGAACTCCCCCGCGTAGATCGCGTCCGCCTTGCGCAGCGAGCGGACCGGCTCGACGGTCAGTTCGGTGACCAGCGAGCGGACCCGGTCGTCCGGGGCGGCCTCGCGCACCACGCTGGTGAAGTCCGGCAGGGTCGCCCCGTACGCGGCGCCGCCGGCCTTGGCGATGGCCTGCCGGACGGCGGTGTACGGCGGGGTCGGGAACTCGTCCTCGCCGTAGTGGTCGAAGGCCGGGCTGACCAGGTCCGGGTGCTGCAGCGCCAGCTTGAGCAGTTCGCGTTCGACGAACTGGGCCGGGTCGCGCGGGTTGAGGCGGAAGGCGGGCTGCGCGGGGCGGACCGGGGCGACCGGCTGCTCGGTACGCCGCTGCTGGCTGCCGCGGGGGTTCTGCTGCTTCTCGCGCTCCCAGCGGGCCAGCTGCGAGATCCGGCGGACCACGAACTGCTCGTCGCCGGGGTTCACGCCGAGCATGCCGGCCAAGCGGATCGCGTAGCCGTGCCGGATCGACGGGTCCTTGATCTTCGCCACGATCAGGGCCGCCTCCTCCATGGCGGCGGCCTGCCCCTCGGGCGTCTCGACCCGGTGCTTGGACACCGCCGTGCTCAGCGCGAACTCGAACAGCGGGACGGGGTTGTCGATCAGCTGCCGGACCGCCTCGTCGCCCTGGGCCAGGCGCAGCTCGCACGGGTCCATCCCGCCCGGGCTCACCGCGATGGAGGTCTTGGCGGCGAACTTCTGGTCGTCCTCGAAGGCGCGCAGGGCGGCCTTCTGGCCGGCCGCGTCGCCGTCGAAGGTGAAGACCGTCTCGCCCCGGTACTGGGAGGTGTCCATCAGCAGCCGGCGGATGATCTTGATGTGGTCCTCGGCGAACGCGGTGCCGCAGGTGGCCACCGCGGAGGTGACCCCGGCCAGGTGGCAGGCCATCACGTCGGTGTAGCCCTCGACCACCACCGCGCGGCCGGACTTGGCGATCTCCTTCTTCGCCAGGTCGATGCCGTACAGCACGTGGGACTTCTTGTAGATCGGCGTCTCGGGGGTGTTCAGGTACTTGGGCCCGTTGTCGTCCTCGCGCAGGCGGCGGGCGCCGAAGCCGATCACCTCGCCCGCGATGTCCCGGATCGGCCAGACCAGCCGGCCCCGGAAGCGGTCGATCAGGCCGCCGCGCTGGCCCTGCGAGGCCAGACCTCCGAGCAGGATCTCCTTGTCGGTGAAGCCCTTGCCGCGCAGGTAGCGGACCAGGTGCTCCCAGCCGGCCGGGGCGTAGCCGACGCCGAAGGCCTTGGCCGCCTCCTCGTCGAAGCCGCGCTCGGCCAGGAAGCGGCGGCCGATCTCCGCCTCCGGCGAGGCCAGCTGCTCCTGGTAGTAGGCGGCGGCCACCTTGTGCGCCTCGACCAGCCGGGTGCGCTCGCCCTGCTGGTGGCGGGGGCTGTAGCCGCCCTCCTCGTAGCGCAGCGTGATGCCGGCCTGGGCGGCCATCCGCTCGACGGCCTCGGCGAAGGTGAAGTGCTCGATCTTCATCAGGAAGGCGATGGTGTCGCCGTTCTCCTGGCAGCCGAAGCAGTGGAAGACGCCCTTGGCGGGGTTCACGTAGAAGGAGGCGGACTTCTCGTCGTGGAAGGGGCAGACGCCCTTGTACTCGCCGCCGCCACCATTGGTCAGCTGTACGTAATCGCCGACCACCGCGTCGATCGGCAGTGCGCTGCGCACCGCCTGCACGTCTTCGTCCCTGATCCGCCCGGCCACCCCGGAAGTCTACTGGGGCGGCCGGGTTACCGGCCGTCGCGTTTCACGCCCAGGCGGCGCCGACCAGCTTGGTGTGCAGGGCGAGCGCCGAGGCGTCGGTGAGGGTGGCGATCTGGTCGATGACCGTACGCAGGGCGGCGCGGTCGTCCTCCGCCTCGTGGTACATCGCGGCGAACACCGGGTCCAGCCCCTCGGGGGCGCGCTGGGTGAGCACGTACGCCAGCTCGGCGATCACGATCCGCTGGCGGGCCCGCAGCTGGGCCTGCTCGTCGCGCTGCATGACGAAGCGGACGGCGACCGCCTTGAGCACCGCGCACTCCAGCCGGACGTCCCGGGGCACCACCAGCTCGGCCCCGTAGCGGCTCAGCCGGCCGGGGCCGTAGCGGGCCCGGGTGGCCTGCTCGGCGGCCAGGCAGAAGCGGCCGATCAGCTGGCTGGTGAGGTCCTTGAGCCCGGCCCGGGCGCGGGCGGTGCCGTCGTACGAGCGGGGCCACCACTCCTGGCCGAGCAGCCGGTCCAGCGCGGCGGCCAGTTCCTCCGGCTCGGCGTCGCGGGCGTAGCGCTCGGCGACCTTGAAGAGCTCGGCGCGCTCGCTCGGGGCGCGCAGCGCGGCCGGGTCGATGTGGCCGGCCTGGAGGCCGTCCTCGACGTCGTGGGTGGAGTACGCCACGTCGTCGGACCAGTCCATCACGGTGGCCTCGAAGCACTTGCGCCCGGCCGGGGAGCCGGCCCGCAGCCAGCGGAAGACCGGCAGGTCGTCGGCGTAGACGCCGTACTTGGGCGAGGCCGGGTCGGTGGGGTGGGCGCCCTTGGTCCACGGGTACTTGGTGGCGGCGTCGAGCGCGGCGCGGGTCAGGTTGAGGCCGACGCTGCGGCCGGGCCAGGGCGCGAGCCGGGTGGACGGCTCCTCCTGGGGGGCGAAGCGCTTGGGTTCGAGCCTGGTCAGGATGCGCAGGGACTGGGCGTTGCCCTCGAAGCCGCCGCACGCCTCGGCGGCCTGGTCGAGGGCCTCCTCGCCGGTGTGGCCGAAGGGCGGGTGGCCGATGTCGTGGGCCAGGCAGGCGGTCTCCACCAGGTCCGGGTCGCAGCCCAGGGCCGCGCCCAACTCCCGCCCGACCTGGGCGCATTCGAGGGAGTGGGTGAGCCGGGTGCGCGGGAAGTCACTGCGCATCGGGGCGACCACCTGGGTGGTGCCGGCCAGCCGCCGCAGCGCCGCCGAGTGCAGCACCCGGGCGCGGTCGCGCTGGAACGCCGTACGGCCCGGGCGCTTGTCGGGTTCGGGGACCCAGCGGGCCTCGGCGGTGTGGTCGTACGTGATCGGGTCGGCGAGGCGGTGCGTGGTGTCATCCATATGACCCTCACGGTACGCCGCGCCCCCGACACCCGGGGTGTGCCGCGCGCGAAGGGGCGCGGGCCGGGGCGTGAACGCCGCGCGGCACCACGGTGCCCGCTCCGGTGCCCCGGCCCCACCCGGACGGCGCAGCTCCGCGCGCCGCGCCGCCGGCCGCCTCCGCTCAGCCCCTGAGCGCCTTCAGCACGATGCCGGCCACCGCCTCCTGGCCCTTGGCGTTGGGGTGGATCGGTGCCAGGCCGCGCGCCGGGAACGGCGGCTCGACCCAGCGCTGTTCCCCGCCCGCGCACATGTCGTGCCCGGCCGAGGGCCCGGCGGTGTCCACGAACACCGCGCCGGCGGCCTGCGCGCGCTGCCGCAGCATCCCGTTGAGCTGCCGCTCCTTCTCCGCGAGGAAGCCCAGGTCGGGGCCGGCCACCGTGGTGCCGAGCACCGGCAGGCAGCCGGCCGGGTCGGCCGGGAACAGCGTCGGGTAGCCGATCACGTACACCCGGGCCTGCGGGGAGCGCCGTTTGACGTCCTGGAGGACCTTGCCGAGCCGGTCGCCGGCCTCGTCCACCTTGTGCTGGACCCGGTCGGTGCCGTCGTCGGCGGAGTAGTGCTCACGGCAGGGCGAGGCGGCGCGGGTCTGTTTGATCACGCCCTTCACCGCGTCCACCAGGTTGTCCCTGGCGCACTCGACCACGACCTCCGTGAAGCCGGCGTCGTTGCCGCCGATGCCGAGGGTGACCAGCCGGGTGTCCGGGCCCAGCGCGTCCAGTTGGGCCGGGTTGGTGCCGTTGCCGGTGTCCTGCGGCGCGGTGAGGTCCACGGTGGTGGCGCCGGTACAGCTGACGTCCCGGAACTGCCCGGGGGCGACCCCGAGCCCCTTGGCCACCAGGGACGGGTAGTTGGCCCCGGAGCGGGAGCAGCCGCGCGGCTCGCCGGTCTGCGGGGGCAGCTGCATCCCGGCCGTGTACGAGTCGCCGAGCGCGACGTACGGTCCGGTCGGGGGCGGTGTGGGTGTCGTCGACGGGGTCGCGCCGGGCTGGACGCGGCCGGGCACCGCGCCCGCGAAGCCCTTCCCCTGGCTGTCCGAACCGCTGCCGCCGGTGCATCCGGCCAGCAGCAGCGCGGTCAGCCCGGCCGTCACGGCGACGGCCGGGCGTGTGGTCCTCGGCATGGCATCCCCCCGGCGGTACGACGAGTCACGGTCGGCTCCCCACGGCAGCCCGTCCCCCGGGCACCTCAGGCTCCAACGAGCGGTCGCCACCGATGACTCCCGCCTGCGCGACATCCTCCCAAGGGGAGGCCGCCTCCCCGGCGGGGGGCCGTTCCGTACGGGGGAAGGGGCGTTACGGGCCCGCCGCGCGCCTTGCTCCGCGCTACTCCGCGCCGCGCTCGTGGTCGGCCAGGAACTGCTCGAACTGCCGGCCCAGTTCGTCCGCCGAGGGCAGGTCCGCCGGCTCCGCCAGCAGGCTCTCCCGGCCGTCCGCGCCCGCCACGGCGTCGTACTGGCCCTCCATGCCGCGGATCGCCGAGCGCAACTCGCCGTCCCCGTCCGTCAGCTGCTCCTCGATGTCGGCGTAGACCTCGCCGACCCGCTCGCGCAGCCGGGTGCCGGGCAGCACCAGCCCGGTGGCGGACTGCACCGCCTCCAGGATCAGCACGGCCGCCGCCGGGTAGGCCGAGCGGGCCACGTAGTGCGGCACGTGCACGGCGAAGCCCAGGACGTCGTGCCCGGCCTCGGCCAAGCGGTACTCCAGCAGCGCTTGAGCGCTGCCCGGGACCTGCGCCTGCTCGAACCACTGCGGGTACCCGGGCGCGAGGTCCAGCCGGTTGCCGTGCGGCGTCAGGCCGACCGGGCGGGTGTGCGGCACGCCCATCGGGATGCCGTGGAAGTCGATCGACAGGCGGACCTCGAAGCGCTCCACCAGCTCGCGGACGGCGCGCGCGAAGCGCTCCCACTCGACGTCCGGCTCCGGGCCGCTGAGCAGCAGGAACGGTGCGCCGGCGGCGTCGTGGACGAGCTGGAGCAGGATCTCCGGCGGGTCGTAGGACGTCCAGCGGTCGTGGTCGAAGACCATCGCCGGGCGGCGGGCGCGGTAGTCCACCAGGCGGTCGTGGTCGAACCGGGCCACCACCTGCGGCGATCCCGTCTCCAGCAGGTGGGCCACCACCTGGCCGCCGGCCTCCCCGGCGTCCATGAAGCCCTCGAAGTGCTGGAGCAGCACCAGGCCGGCGCCGGTGTCGCGCAACTGCTCGGTGGCGGTGGCCACCGCGGCCACGCCCTGCTGATCCAGCTCGTACAACGCCTGGAAGTCACGCACCGCGCACCCAACCCCGTTCTCTGCTCGTCCCGGCCGACCGGCTTCTCGTCCTCTCCAGCGCGTGGGGCGCCGACGGAATTCCCGCCACGCCGGACGACTCGTCCGACAGCCGTGGCCGACCGCTCCGGACCATGATCGCATCCGACCGAAGAGCCCCTGGTCACAGGCCTGCGGTACCGTGGTCGCAGGCCCTCCGGAGCGGCCCGCGCGGCCATTCGCGTGCCGCGAAGTGACGCACCGCCTTCTGGCGGGTATCGTCCTCTCGCTGCCTCGCATCGTCGCGTCGTCGTCACGTCGTCCCGTAACGCCGTCGGCCACGTCCCGGTCCGGTGCTCGGCCAGCCACCCACGACGCATCTTGCCTTCACCTGGCCGCCTGCTTCCCTTCGCGCTCTCGTTTCCTTCTCGGCCATTTCGCGGACGCACACTGTCCCCTCGCTCTTCCCGCCGGACCGGTCCGAGGACCCGTGTCCGTTCCGGCACCCGCGCCGCCCGTTCCGGGCCGCCGCCCCCGCCCCGCCCGACCGGAATCCTCCGGCGTGCACGGCTACCCGGCGGACGGTCGGGGACGGGGCGAAACAGTCCACCGCACCCCGTGCCGCACCCCGGCGCGGGAGGCATCCTCCGACCGATGAAGGACCGAAGGTTCCGTGCCCGTACCTGTCATCCTCACCGGCCGCACCGTGCGGCTGGAGCCCCTCGCCGCGCACCACGCCGAGGCCATCGCCGAGGCCGGCGCCGAGGACCGTACGACCTACGCCTTCACCCCCGTCCCGCACGGCCTGGAAGCGGCCCGCGACTACATCGCGCGTGCCCTCGCCGACCAGGCCGCCGGACGGTCGCTGCCGTTCGCGACGGTGAACGTCGCGGACGGCCGGGTCGTCGGCTCCACCCGCTTCCTGGAACTGGACTACTGGCAGGGCCCGATGGTGTGGCCGCCGGTGCCCGGCGTCCCGTTCGGCGATCCGGCCACCGCCGTGCCCGACGCCGCCGAGATCGGCAACACCTGGCTCTCGCCGCGCGCCCAGGGCACCGGCATCAACACCGAGGCCAAGCTGCTGATGCTGCGCCACGCCTTCGAGACCTGGGGCGTGCAGCGCATCTCGCTGCGCGCGGACGCCCGCAACATGCGCTCGCGCGCCGCGATCGAGCGGCTCGGCGCGACCTCCGAGGGCGTGCGCCGGGCCCACTCGCGCGGGCTGGACGGGGTGGTCCGGTCGACCGCGTTCTACTCGATCCTCCAGGAGGAGTGGCCCGCCGTCCGGGACATCATCGAGCTGCGGATCGCCGCCGCCACCTCGCCGAGCGCGCCGGATCCGGCGATCAACCAGGAGTGCCTTAGACAGGGCGGCAGCGGCGCCGGGCAGCTGATGATCACGGCCTGACCCGGGTCCGGCCCGACCAGGTCACCGTTCGACCGGAAGCCCGCCCGCGGCGTGGTCCAGCAGGCGGGCGAGGTGGTCGAGGTCCGCGCCCGCGGGCAGGAGCCAGCGGTTGCGGGCCGCCTCCACCACGGCCGAGACCGGGCGCCAGCCGTGCCGGACCCGGCGGACGGCGACCTCCCAGACGGCATGGCCCCGCCGGTGGCGGATCCGGAGGGTGCCCTCGCGGGTGTGGACGTCCGTCAGGCGGGCGTCCAGCGCGGCCAGGGACGGGCCGGTGCGCATCCGCCGCCACTGCGCGTCCGTCCAGACCACGTCGGGGACGGGGTGCGGACGCGGCAGGAGCATCTCCTCCCGGCCGACGCCGACCGCGACCCCGCCCGGTTCCGGGAAGGCCCAGCCGGGCAGCGGCTCGCGGGCGGCCAGCCAGGGCCCCGGGATGCCCCCGGTGCCGGTGCGGGCGGCCACCACGCCGCCGGTGATCGCGGCGACGGTGTCCATGTCGCCGCCGGCCGCGATCGCCTCCCACACGGCGGCGCGGTAGTCGGTGAGGTTCCGGGCCGCGCACCACAGCGCGTACGGGACGGTGTCGGCCGCCGAGGTCCGACCGCCGTTGCCGAGCACCCGGGCGGCGGCCCGGAGGTCCGGTTCGGCGAGCAGGTCGATCGCCTCGACCAGACCGTCGCGGACGGCGCCGACGGGAGTGTGGTGCCGGACGGACCCCAGGAAGGCCGTCGGCGTCACCTCCGTGCTCCTGGCCCGCACCGCGATCGCCGCCGCCACGGCCACCGCGATCGCGCCGTCCACCGCCTGCGGGTGGGTGTGGGTGATCACCGCCGTCCGGGCGGCCTGCCGGACCACCTCGTCCAGGTCCCCGGCGAGCGCCGCGCCCAGCGGGGCGACCCGCATCGCGGCGCCGTTGCCGTAGGAGCCCTGCCCGTCGAAGAGTTCGGCGGCCAGCGCCCGGGCGTCGCCGCCCTCGCGGACCAGCCGCAGCATCCGGTTGGCGGCCGGGCCGTAGCCGCGGTCGAAGTCGTGGCGGTCGGCGAAGGCGTGGGTGAGGTCGAAGGCGTCGATGGTGCCGCGCTCGGTGTGGGCGGCGTACACCGAGCAGGCCATCTCGGTGTCATCGGTCCACGGCCAGGGGCCGGGCGGGTCGGTGCGGGCGTCGAGGTGGGCGCGGGCGGTCCCGGGAACGAAGAACTGGGCGCCGAGGGCGTCGCCGACGGAGAGGCCCTGCAGCGCGTCGAGCGCGGGGCCGGGGTGGGGAGTCGTCATATGGGCACCAGCTCAGCCGCTCGACCGCCCGTCGTCAACACGTTTGCCGGGAGACCCCCGACGGGGGGATGTTTCGCATACCTCCGATCCGGGCGGGCAGCACACCTGGCATGACCCGCGCGAACCCGCTCGACCCGGTCGCCCTGCTCGGCGCCGACCAGCAGCACATCGCCACCCGGGCGCAGCTGCGCCGGCTCGGCGTGCCCTCCGGCACCATCGCCCACCGGCTGCGGCCCGGCGGGCCCTGGCAACAGGTGCTGCCCCGGGTGATCTGCCTGCAGAACGGGAGGTTGACGGCTCATCAGAAGCTGCGGGCCGCCCTGGCCTACGCGACTCCGAAGGGACGTGAGCCGCGCGCCGGGGAGGTGCTGCTGACCGGCTTCGCGGTGCTCGCCGACGCCGGGCTGCCGAGCGCCGGGCACCCGGCCGACCTCGATGCCGTCGATGTCCTGATTCCACGCCAACGACGGGTCAGGGAAAGGGATTTCGTTCGGATCCACCGGGCGAACGGGGCGCTGCCGGGCGGCTTCGAGCGGGACGACGGGTTGTGGAGCACCACGGTCGCTCGGGCGCTGGCGGACCTCGCGCCGAGGGAGACCGGGCAGCGCCGGTTCCGGGCGCTGTGCGCGGAGGCCGTCCAGCGGCGGCACTGCGAACTCGGCGAGCTGCTGGACCAGTTGCTGACCCGGCCGGGTGCGCTCGGGCTGCCGCAGGTGGCCCGGGTGGTGGAGGACCTCACCGCCGGGGTGCGCTCGGTGGTCGAGGGCGACACCCGCGAGCTGCTGGCGCACGCGGGCCTGCCCGAACCGCTCTGGAACCCGGTGCTCTTCCTGGACGGGCGCTTCCTCGCCGTCCCGGACGCCTACTGGCCGCACTCCTGCGTCGCCCTGGAGATCGACTCCCGCGCCTACCACCTGCGCCCGGCCGACCACGAACGCGGCCTGGCCCGCGCCAACCGCCTCACCGCCGCGGGCCTCCCGGTGGTCCGCACCACCCCGGTCCAGCTCCGCCGCGACCCGGCCCCGGTCCTGCACGAACTGACCGCCCTGGTCACCACCGGCCCCCACGGCCCGCACCCCCGGATCACCTGGCGCCGGGCGCGGTGAAGGGGGGTGGGGGCGGTGCGGAAGCGGGCCCGCGCGGAGTCGGGGCGACCCGTTCAGCAGCGGGGGTCGATCTCCTGGAAGGTCGCGTAGTGGTCGGCGGACCAGTACTGCTCGCCGGCGTTGCCGGTGACCACGCGGCGGGTGCCGCGGTCGTTGGAGCCCGGGGTGACGACGGTGTACTCGTGGTAGTAGCCGTCGGCCTTCCGGGGGAGGCGGCTCTCGCGGTTCTCGAAGACGATGCCGTCGCGGTTGTACGGGTAGGGGCCGCCCTTGGCGATCAGGCCGAGGGTGTCCTGGGCCTGGCTGGGGAGCTTGGTGCGGCAGACGTCGGCGAGCGCGGGGTCGGCGGGGACCCAGGTGCCGGCCGCGGCGGTGGCGCCCCCGGCGGGCGGGGACGGCTTGGGGGCGGAGGGCTTGGGCGCCGAAGAGCCCGCCGTGGCGGCCGCGGTGGGGCCGGCGGCCTTGGGGTGGCCGCCCCCCTTGTCGGCGAGGAGGTACCCGACCCCGGCCAGCAGCGCCAGGATCAGCACGGCCACGACGACGAGCGGGTTCTTGCGACTGGTCATGCGCCCCAGCTTGGCAGGCGGCCGGGCCCGCTCGCCCGAACCGCCGGCGTGGCAGCGGCCACACACCCCGCCGCCCGCCCTTCCGTCCGTCCGTCCGTGGACGCAAGACGTACGGCAGGGCGGGAACGGACGCCGTTGTCCGTTCCCGCCCTGCCGTGTCACGTACGCCGGTTCTCCTGCGCCGAGCTCCGGTGTACGCCCTCCCGGTGGGAGGGGGAGCGGTCAGTCGTGCCCGCGCGTGAGGAGGGGATGCCTCCCTCACTCAGCGCGAGTCGCTGCCCGCCGACTCGATGGCGGCGCGGCCGGCCTCCAGGCGCGCCACCGGGATCCGGAAGGGGGAGCAGGAGACGTAGTCCAGCCCCACCTCGTGGAAGAAGTGGACCGAGTCCGGGTCGCCGCCGTGCTCGCCGCAGACGCCGAGCTTGAGGTCGGGGCGGGTGGCCCGGCCGGCCTCGACGGCGTGCTTGACGAGCGAGCCGACGCCGTCGCGGTCGATGGTCTCGAACGGGGAGACCCCGAAGATGCCCTTCTCCAGGTAGGCGGTGAAGAACGAGGCCTCCACGTCGTCCCGGGAGAAGCCCCAGACCGTCTGGGTCAGGTCGTTGGTGCCGAAGGAGAAGAACTCGGCGGCCTCGGCGATCTGCCCGGCGGTGACCGCGGCGCGCGGCAGCTCGATCATGGTGCCGAGCTTGATGTCCAGCTGGACGCCGGTGGACTGGGCGACCTCGGCGAGCACCCGCTCGCACTCGTCGCGGACCAGCTCCAGCTCCTGGACGGTGCCGACGAGCGGGATCATCACCTCGGGGCGCGGGTCCCCGCCGGCCAGCTTGCGCTCGGCGGCGGCCTCGGCGATGGCGCGGACCTGCATGCCGAACAGGCCGGGGATGACCAGGCCGAGGCGCACGCCGCGCAGGCCGAGCATCGGGTTCTGCTCGTGCAGCTTGTGCACCGCCTGGAGCAGGCGCAGGTCGTTCTCGTTCGGGTCCTTGCGGGCCTCGGCGAGGGCGACGCGCACCGACAGCTCGGTGATGTCGGGCAGGAACTCGTGCAGCGGCGGGTCGAGCAGGCGCACGGTGACGGGCAGCCCGTCCATCGCCTGGAAGAGCTCCAGGAAGTCGCCCTTCTGCAGCGGCAGCAGGGTGGAGAGGGCGAGCTCGCGGTCCTTGTCGTTGTCCGCGAGGATCAGGTGCTCGACCTCCTTGCGGCGCTCCTCGCCGAGGAACATGTGCTCGGTGCGGCACAGGCCGATGCCCTGGGCGCCGTAGCGGCGGGCGCGCGAGCCGTCCTCGGCGTTGTCGGCGTTGGCGCGCACGGCGAGCCGGCGGCGGCCGTCGGCGTGCGACATCAGCCGGTGGACGGCCTGGACCAGCCCGCCCTGGACGTCGGCGCCGGCGTGCAGGGTGCCCTCGAAGTACTCGACCACGGGGGACGGCAGGACCGGTACCTCGCCGAGGTAGACCTTGCCGGTGGCGCCGTCGATCGAGACGACGTCGCCCTCGTGGACGACCAGGCCGTCGGCGGTGGTGAAGCGGCGGGCCTTGGTGTCGACCTCCAGCTCCTCGGCGCCGCAGACACAGGTCTTGCCCATGCCGCGGGCGACGACGGCGGCGTGCGAGGTCTTGCCGCCGCGCGAGGTGAGGATGCCCTCGGCGGCGATCATGCCGTCCAGGTCGTCCGGGTTGGTCTCGCGGCGGACCAGGATGACCTTCTCGCCGGAGCGGGACCACTTGACGGCGGTGTACGAGTCGAAGACGACCTTGCCGATCGCGGCGCCCGGCGAGGCGGCGAGGCCCCAGGCGATCTGGTGCGACTCGGCGTTCGGGGCGAAGCGGGGGAACATCAGCTGGGAGAGCTGGCCGCCGGTGACCCGCATCAGGGCCTCGTCGAGGTCGATCAGGCCCTGGTCGACCAGCTGGACGGCGATCCGGAACGCGGCCGCGGCGGTGCGCTTGCCGACGCGGGTCTGCAGCATCCAGAGCTTGCCGCGCTCGATGGTGAACTCGATGTCGCAGAGGTCGCGGTAGTGGTTCTCGAGCTTCTGCATGATCGCCATCAGCTCGTCGTACGACTTCTTGTCGAGCTTCTCCAGCTCGGCCAGCGGCAGGGTGTTGCGGATGCCGGCGACGACGTCCTCGCCCTGGGCGTTGGACAGGTAGTCGCCGTAGACGCCCTGGGCACCGGTGGAGGGGTCACGGGTGAAGGCGACACCGGTGCCGGAGTCCTCGCCGAGGTTGCCGAACACCATGGTGCAGACGTTGACCGCGGTGCCGAGGTCGTTCGGGATGCGCTCCTGGCGGCGGTACAGCCGGGCGCGGTCGCCGTTCCAGGAGTGGAAGACGGCGTGGATGGCGAGGTCCATCTGCTCGCGCGGGTCCTGCGGGAAGGCCCGGCCGGTCTCGCGCTCGACGATGCCCTTGAACACCTCGACCAGTTCCCGGAGGTCGGAAGCGTCCAGGTCCAGGTCGTTGACGGTGCCCTTGGCGTGCTTGGCCTCGTCCAGGGCCTCCTCGAACAGCTCGCCGTCGACGCCCAGCACGGTCTTGCCGAACATCTGGACCAGGCGGCGGTAGGAGTCCCAGGCGAAGCGCTCGTTGCCGGACTGGGCGGCCAGGCCGGTCACCGACGCGTCGGAGAGGCCGATGTTGAGGACGGTGTCCATCATGCCGGGCATGGAGAACTTCGCGCCCGAGCGGACGGAGACCAGCAGCGGGTTGTCGGCCTGGCCGAGCTTCTTGCCCATCTCCGCTTCGAGGGCGTCCAGGTGGGCGCTGATCTCCTCGTGGAGCGAGGTGGGCTCGCTGCCCGTCTCCAGGAAGACCTTGCAGGCCTCGGTGGTGATGGTGAACCCCGGAGGGACGGGGAGCCCCAGGTTGGTCATCTCGGCCAGGTTCGCGCCCTTGCCGCCAAGAAGATCCTTGAGGTCCTTGTTTCCTTCGGTGAAGGAGTAAACAAACTTCTGCTGGGACGGCACGGGTCGGTCTCCTCGTACGCGGTTGCCCTGACGCCGGAGAACATACCCATTTCGAAGGCACTTCTCTGCCCTGAATAGGCCACCCGAGGCCGGTACCGAGGGGTAACCCGCTAGATCGAATGCACATAAAGGCGTTCACCTCTGTTGGTGAAATCGTCCGCCTGACGCGAGCAAGCGTTCAACTCTTGAACGCAAAGAAACGCGAAGATCACACGATCCGGACGCTGGGTAGCGGCCGCGCTTCCGTCGCGTTGCCCCGGCTTGATTTCCTGCACCCGGATCGCCGATCCCCGGCTGACCGGCTTCGGGAAGCGATCCACGACCGACCTGTCCATTTCGTCCACTGACCCGACGTCAGTCCGCGAAGCATGTGGCAAGCGTCACCAGCGCATCTCATCGGTCGAACGTAGACCGCCTCCGCCGATCGTCGCACAGTGTCCAGAAATGTGCTCGTTCCGTGACATCCGGAGGACGAAAAGGAGCCCTCTTGTCCAGAATGGACAAGAGGGCCGGGACCTGGTGGCAATCGGCCCGTGAGGGCCGATTTCTACGGTCCGTATAGATCATCCACCGGAGGTGTCCGATTCGGCGTCCTCGCCCGGCCGGGCGCAGTCGTACGGATCGTCCAACCACCCCTCCGGCAGGACCACCCGGTTGTTGCCGCTGGTCCGCCCGCGCGGGCCGTCCGCGCCGGCCGGCCAGCCCTGGGACTGCTCCACCTCGGCCAGGGTTTCGGCCAGTTCGGCCAGGGAGGAGGAGTTGGCGAGCCGCACCCGCAGCTCGGAGCCCACCGAGAAGCCCTTGGTGTACCAGGCGACGTGCTTGCGGAAGTCGATCACACCGCGCGCCTCGTCCCCGATCCACTCCCCCAGCAGCTGCGCGTGGCGCACCATCGCCCGCGCCACGTAGCCGAAGTCCGGACGGGCGTAGTCGACGTCGCCCTCGAAGATCGCGACCAGGTCCTTGAACAGCCACGGCCGGCCCAGGCAGCCGCGGCCCACCACGACGCCGTCGCAGCCGGTCTCCCGCATCATCCGCAGGGCGTCGTCGGCCGACCAGATGTCCCCGTTGCCCAGCACCGGGATGTGCGACGGGACGGACTCGCGCAGCCGGGCGATCGCCGACCAGTCGGCCGTCCCCCCGTAGTGCTGGGCGGCGGTGCGACCGTGCAGGGCGATCGCGGCCACGCCCTCCTCCGCGCCGATCCGGCCGGCGTCCAGGTAGGTCAGGTGGTCGTCGTCGATGCCCTTGCGCATCTTCATGGTCACCGGGAGGTCGCCCGCGTTGGCCACGGCCTCGCGCAGGATCTCGCGCAGCAGGTTGCGCTTGTACGGCAGCGCCGAGCCGCCGCCCTTGCGGGTCACCTTGGGGACGGGGCAGCCGAAGTTGAGGTCGATGTGGTCGGCCAGGCCCTCGTCCGCGATCATCCGGGCGGCCTTGCCCACCGTCACCGGGTCCACGCCGTACAGCTGGATCGAGCGCGGCTTCTCGCTCGGGTCGAACTTGATCAGCTGCATGGTCTTGGCGTTGCGCTCGACCAGCGCCCGGGTGGTGATCATCTCCGAGACGTACAGGCCCTTGCCGCCGCTCTGCTCGCGGCAGAGGGTGCGGAACGGCGCGTTGGTGATGCCGGCCATCGGCGCCAGCACGACGGGCGGCCACACCTGGATCGGGCCGATGTCGAGCGGCGCGAACTCGGTGTCGGACGCGGTGGGTGCGGGCGTGGCTGTCATGCGCGGCTGACCTCGGGTCGGGGGACGGGACTCTCCATTGTCCCCCACCCGGGTGAGCGGCCCGCGCTGCGACCGGGGCTCCGGCCTTCCGCCGGGCCCCGGCTACGACGGATTGATGCTGATCGACCCCGAGGTGACCGTCGCGTGGATGTGGTTCGGGCTGTCGGAGTCGGCCAGCTCCGGGTCGATCCGGCCGTTGCCGGAGCCGGTGTCGCTGGAGAAGGCGTAGCGGCTGCCCCGCGGCAGGGTCATCGTCACCGAGCCCGAGGTGGCCTTGGTCGTCACCTGCTGCGGGGGCCGGTCGAAGTCCAGCTCCGTCGAGCCCGAGGTGGTCTGGACGTCCACCCGCCGCGCGTGCAGGTTCTTGCCCTGGACCAGCCCGGAGGTGGCGCGCGCGGACACGTCCCCGGAGACGTCGGCCAGCAGCAGCTCGCCGGAGGTGACCCGCACGTCCAGGTTCCCGCTCAGGCCCTCCACCTGGACCGAGCCGGAGCCCACCGACCCGGACACCTCGGTCGCGGCCGGCACGTCCACCTCGATCTCGGCACCGCAGAAGTCCGCGACCGGCACCAGCTGCCGGCACTGCACCCCGACGGTGACCAGGTCGTCCGTGAAGACGGTCGACACCACCGGCTTGCGCACCATCCACTCCAGCCGCTGGCGGACCACCACGTGGTCCACCCCGCCGGCCCGCACCTTGACCGCGGCGTTGCCGGTCTGCAACTTCAGCCGGTGGACCGGCCGGTCGTACGACCGTGAACTGCTCGACCGCTGCTGCGCCACCATCGACCAGGTCTGCAGCCCGCCGCCGATCATGACCAGGACGGCCGCGACCGACCCGGTGACCCGCCAGCCCCTGGCCGTCCCCGCCGTCACCCGACCTCCAGGAAGCGCAGCACCGCCATCACCCGGCGGTGGCTGTCCTCGGCCGGCGGCAGGTCCAGCTTGGTGAAGATCGCGTTGATGTGCTTGGCCACCGCGCTGTCGCTGACCACCAGCGAGGCCGCGATCGCGGCGTTGGAACGACCCTCCGCCATCAGCGCGAGCACGTCCCGCTCGCGCGGGGTCAGCTTCTCCAGCGGGTCCCGGTGGCGGCGCACCAGCAGTTGGGCGACCACCTCCGGGTCCAGCGCGGTGCCGCCCTCGGCGACCCGCTGCAGGGCGTCCAGGAAGTCGTCCACGTTGGCCACCCGCTGCTTGAGCAGGTAGCCGACGCCGCTGGTGTTGGTCGACAGCAGGTCGGCGGCGTACCGCTCCTCCACGAACTGGGAGAGCAGCAGGACGGCCGTCTCCGGCCACTGCCGGCGGATCACCATCGCCGCCTTCACGCCCTCGTCGTGGAAGCCCGGGGGCATCCGGACGTCCGCGACCACCACCTTGGGGCGGTGCTCCTCGACGGCGGCCAGCAGTTCGGTGGCGTCCCCGACGGCGGCCACGACCTCGAAGCCCACCGCCTCCAGGACCTTGACCAGGCCGACCCTCAGCAGGACCGAGTCCTCGGCGATCACAGCGCGCACGGCAACTCCACGGTGATGGTGGTGGGCCCCCCGAGGGGGCTGAGAACGGACAGCGTCCCGTCGACCGAGGCGGTGCGCTTGCGCAGACCGGTGAGCCCGGTGCCGCGCGAGGGGTCCGCGCCGCCCACGCCGTCGTCGCTGATGACCAGGCACAGCCGGCCGCCGACCGTCCGCACCGAGAGGTCGACCCGGCTGGCCCGGGCGTGCTTGGCCACGTTGGTGAGCGCCTCCGAGACGGTGAAGTAGGCCACCGCCTCGACGGTCGGGGCCACCGGCTCGGACAGCTCGACGTCCAGGCGTACCGGCAGCGGGGCGCGGGCGGCGATGCCGGACAGCGCCGCGTCCAGGCCGCGGTCCTCCAGGACCGCCGGGTGCAGGCCGCGGACCAGGTCGCGCAGCTCGTCGATGGCCGCCTGGGCCTCCTCGTGCGCGTCCACGATCACCTGCATGACCTCGGGCCGGACGTCCTTGAGGGTGCGCCGGGCCAGGCCCAGGTTCATCGCCAGGGAGGTGAGGCGCTGCTGGGCGCCGTCGTGCAGGTCGCGCTCGATCCGGCGGCGCTCGGCGTCCACCGCGTCGACCAGTCCGGCCCGGCTCTCGGCGATCTCCTCGACCCGCCGCTCCAGGGCCTCCGCCCGGTCCGGGCCGAGCAGCCGCTGCGCCGCCCACACGTCCAGCCGGGCCGTCAGCGCCGCCGCCCAGGGCGCCACGACCAGCAGCAGCGCCCCGGCGACGGTGAGCCCGGCGTCCAGCCCGGCCAGGTCCGAACGCAGCTCGGTGCCGGGCGGCATCAACCAGATCCAGCCGTACAGGGTCACCAGCACCAGGGCGCCGGCCGCGGCGTACACCACCGACAGGGCGGCCACCGCCAGCAGCGGGCCGACCAGCAGGTGGTGGAGGACCTGACGCCAGGTCATCCCCAGCAGCCAGATCCGGCGTCCGGTGAGCGGCCGCGGCGGCGGGATCTCCACCCCGTACAGGGCGCGCAGCCGGCCGCGCTGCAGCGCGGTCAGCGGGCGGGTGCAGAGCAGGGCGGCGGCGAGCACCGGGAAGAGCAGCTTGGACTCGGTGACGGCCAGCAGGACCGGTACGGCCACGGGTATTCCGGCGGATATGAAGCGGACGTCCCGCCAGACCTCGGGCGACCACGGTGGACGCCGGAGGCTCCTGACGAGCGCTCGGCGCAGCGTGGTGGAGGGCATGGCCGACAGCGTAGGGCCCGATGATCACCGGCCGCCATGAAGGGGGGTGCCCGCCGGGGGTGTACCTAGCTACACCCCCGATTCGGTGTGGGACACCACCGACAGGGAGGGGGCCGCGGAGGAAAGCTTGGGGCCATGACGACCACCGCAGCGCACTCCGCCACTCCGCCGCACGGGCGGCCCGTCCCCGGGAACCACGGGGGTGTTCCCGGGGGCGCGCTCCGCCCGGCGTCGGAGCCGGAGGGGACGCTGTCGGCCGGGGCCGGGCCCTGGTCGGTCCGCAGCGTCGGGTCCGGCCGCGGCCGGGCCGCGCTGGAGCTCTACCAGCACGGCGAACTGGCCGACGTCCTGGTCGCCTCCCGGCTCACCCCGCAGCTGCTGCGCGGGGCGCGGCGCAGCCCGTCCGGCGGGCGGGACCGGCACGCGCTCGCCTGGGGGCGGCTGCCGGCCGACGGTACGGCGCCCTCGGTGGTGTTCACCGGGCGGCGGGGGCTGCGGCCCCGCGGGCACCGGGTCGCGGCCGAGGTGGTCACGGTGGCCGGGCGGTTCTGGCTGGCCTGGGCCGAGGGGCCGGTCGACGCGGTGCTGGTCGAGCACCCGGCGGACGGGCCGGCCGAGCGGCTGCCGCTGGAGCGGGTCGCGGCGCGGCCGGCCGGGGGTGCGGCATGAGCACCGCCGTCCTCTCCGCCCGGTGCGCCGCGTCCGCCCCGGCGTTCCCCGCCTCCCCCGGCTCCTCGTCCGTCCTGCCGGAGCGCTTCGCCCGGGTGCCCGTCACGGCGGCGGTCGCGCTGCTGCCCTGGCTGGCCGTCCTCGCCGTCTGCCACGAGACCCCGTGGGTCGTCCTGGACCTGGTGGAGTTCTCCGCCCTGCTCTCGCTGGACGCGCTGCTGCGCCGACGCAGCCCGGCCGCGCTGTGGGCGGGCGCGGCGGTGGCCCTGCTGCTCACCGGGGACGCGCTCGCCGACATCGCCTGCGCCGGGCCGGGGTACGCGGTGCTCGCGGCGCTGGTCATGGCGGGCTGCGTCGAGCTGCCGCTCGCGGCGGTGTGCCTGCTGCTCGGCCGGGACGCGGCCGGGCGGGCCTAGTCGGCCGTACGGGCTCAGCCGGCCGTACGGGCTCAGCCGGCCGAACGGGCCCGGGCGTTCGTCGGGAGCCGCTCCATCAGGGCGCGGGTCTCGTCGTCCAGCGGGGTGTAGGTGATCATCCGGGTACCGAGCTGGGGGCTGAGCCAGAAATTGGTGTACTCGCAGCTCAGCAGCCCGACACCGGGCACCTGGAAGCGCTTGACGCCGTTGCCCGGCCGCATCACGTCGTGCCGCTGCCAGAGCTCGGCGAAGTCCGGCGAGGCCTTGAGCATCCGGGCCAGCAGGGCCTTCCAGGCCGGTTCCGAGCTGTGGTCGGCCATCGCCGAGCGGAACCGGGCCACCATGCCGAGGCGCTCGGTGCGGTAGTCGACCAGCACCTCGCGGAACCGCGAGGGCGTGAACGCCAGCCACATCAGGTTCCGGTCCTCGGGCGCCATCGCGTCGAGGTCGCCGACGATCCCGGTGTACGGCGCGTTGTACGCCAGCACGTCGTAGCGGGAGTTGGCCACCACGGCCGGGATCGGCGCCAGTTGCTCCAGCAGCAGCCGCACGCTCGGGGTCACCGACGGGCACTCCTTCACCGGTGCCGGGTCGTCCGCGCCGGCCAGGGTGAACAGGTGCGCGCGCTCGCTGGGGTCCAGCAGCAGCGCCCGGGACACCGCGTCCAGCACCTGGGCGGACACCTGGATGTCCCGCCCCTGCTCCAGCCACGTGTACCAGGTCACCCCGACCGCGGCGAGCTGCGCGACCTCCTCGCGGCGCAGCCCCGGCGTACGGCGGCGGCCGGTCATCGGCAGGCCCACCTGCTCGGGCGCGATCCGCTCGCGGCGGCTGCGCAGGAACGCGGCCAGCTCGTGCCGGCGGGCGTCGTCGGGCGTGGCCGGGCTCGCGGGGGCCGTACGGGCTTGCCCGGTGGGGGTCATGAGGCTCATGCTCCCCAGCATGCGGCAGTCGCCATCCTGTTGCCAGGTACTTCTTATACCTGGATAACCACACTCTGGTACCAGGGTACGGAGCGGCGGATCGTATGACCCGTGACCCAACAACTCGCCGTCGCCCCCGCCCCGCACCGCACCGCCACCACCCCCGGCACCGCGGCCCCCGGCGCCCCCGCCCTCGGCACCGCCGGTCTGGTCACCGTCCTGCTCGGGGCCTTCCTGCCGATGCTCGACTTCTTCATCGTCAACGTCGCCCTGCCCACCATCGACAAGGACCTGGCCGCCGGGCCCGCCGTCCTCGAACTGGTCGCCGCCGGCTACGGCATCGCCTTCGCCGTCCTGCTCGTCCTCGGCGGCCGCCTCGGCGACAGCTTCGGCCGCCGCCGGCTCTTCGTCGTCGGTGCCATCGCCTTCGCCCTCACCTCGCTGGCCTGCGGACTCGCCCCCGACGCGTGGTCCCTGGTCGCCGCCCGGGCCGCCCAGGGCGCCTCGGCCGCACTCCTCATCCCGCAGGTGCTCGGCACCATCACCGCCGCCACCGACGGCGCCCGGCGCGGCCGCGCGCTCAGCGTCTACGGCGCCGTCGGCGGGATCTCGGTGGTGATCGGGCAGGTGCTCGGCGGGATGCTCGTCGCCGCCGACCTGTTCGGCACCGGCTGGCGCTCGGTGTTCCTGCTGAACGTGCCGTTCGCCCTGCTCGCCGTGGTGCTCGCGGTCCGCTACGTCCCGGAGAGCAGGGCCGCCGAGGCCGCCCGGGTCGACGTGCCCGGAACCGTGCTGCTCACCGGCACGCTGCTCTCCCTGCTGATCCCGCTGATGGAGGGCCGGGCCGCCGGCTGGCCGCTCTGGTCCTGGGTGCTGCTCGGGCTGTTCCCGCTCCTGGCCGCCGCCTTCGCCCTGGTCGAGCGCCGCGCCGAGCGGCGCGGGGACACCCCGCTGGTGCCGCCGACCCTGCTGCGCATCCCCGAGATGCGGCGCGGCCTCGGCATCGCCCTCCCCTACTTCGCGGGGTTCGGCGGCTTCATGTTCGTCATCGCGGTCGCCCTCCAGCAGGGTCTGGAGCTCGGCCCGGTCGCGGCCGGCTGGGCGCTCGTCCCGATGGCGGTCGGCTACTTCAGCGCCTCGCTCGCCGGTCCCCGCCTGATCGGCCGCTGGGGCAGCCGGGTGCTCAGCGCCGGCGCCGTCGTCCAGGCCCTCGGCCTCGCCACCCTCGCCGTGACCGTCCTCGCCGACTGGGCGCACTTCTCCCCGCTGCGGATGGCCCCCGGTGTCGCCCTCGCGGGCATCGGGCAGGGCCTGATCGGCACCCCGCTGTTCCGGGTCGTCCTCTCCAAGGTGCCCGCCGCCCGGGCCGGCGTCGGCAGCGGCGTCCTCGCCACCGGCCAGCAGTCCAGCCTCGCCCTCGGCGTGGCCACCCTCGGCACCCTGTACCTGTCGCTCTCCCCCGGCCTGGGCATGGACCGCGCGCTCGCCCTCTGCCTGGGCATCCAGCTCCTCGGCTCGTTCACCATCCTCTACCTGACCACCCGCCTCCCCCGCTCCATCGGCTGACCCGCCGGGCCTCCGGGCCCCGGGCGGCGGCGGACGGCCCCGCGATCGCGTGTCGATCGCGGGGCCGTCGGCGTCCGGGCACCGGGCACTCCCACGACCTCGTGCCCACCGCTCGGGCGCGAAGGCTCCGTCCGGCACGGAAAACAGTAGCCATGGACATAGTAGCCATGTACCGTATATCCCGTGAGCACAACGGAAGCGAGTTCGACGGCCGAGGGCGCGACAGCGGGGTTCCTGGTCTGGCGCCTGTCGATGAAGTGGCGGGTGGCCGTCGACCGGGCGGTCGCGCCGCTCGGACTGACCCACGCCCAGTACGCGGTGATGGCGTCGCTGTACGGCATGGCGCGCTCCGGGCTACGGCCCAGCCAGCGCCGGCTCGCCGACCACACCGGCATGGAGGCGCTGTACGTCTCCAAGCTGGCCCGCGCCCTGGAGGCCAACGGGCTCGTCGCCCGCACCCGGGACCCGCACGACCCGCGCGCCATGCAGCTGGCGCTCACCGAGCAGGGCCGCGAGGTCACCGGCCGCGCGATCACCGTGGTCCAGGGCCTCCTGGACCGGCTGCTGGAGCCGCTCGGCGGCCAGGACAGCCCGCGCGCACGGCAGTTCACCGCCGAACTCACCGCCCTGCTCGACGCACCCCTTGATCCGCCCACCGAGAACGACGAGGAGCGACCATGACCACCACCGCCCCCAGCCCCACCCCCACCGTGAACGGCCGGGTCATCGCCCTGGCGCACTACGCCGCGCGCGCCCTCCTGGAGGGGGTGCTGGACCGCCACGGCCTCACCTTCCACCAGAGCGTGACGCTCCGGGCCGTCGCGGTGGCCGGCGGCTCCATCGCCCGGGAGGAGCTCGTCCGCGACGTCACCGGCTCGCTCAAGGCCGACGCACCGGCCGTCCGCACGGTGATCGAGGAGCTGACGGCCGGACAGCTGCTCGCGGACGACCCGGCGGAGGCCTCCCGGCTGCGGCTCACCGGCGCCGGGCGCGACCGGTACGAGCGCACCACCGCCGAGACCGCCGAGATCACCGCCCGCCTCTACGCCGGCATCCCGGCCGAGGACCTCGCCGCCGCCGGCCGGGTGCTGGCCCTGGTCACCGAGCGCGCGAACGCCGACCTGGCCGCGGGCGGGGGCACCCCCGCCTGAGGCCACGAGCCCGGCCTCGCCCCGCAGGCGGGGGTCCGGGGACGGGCCCTACGGCCGGGCGGGCCCGCGCAGCGGCAGGGTCCGGCTGTAGACGACGCTGGTGGTGGTGCTGCCGAAGCCGGCCAGCTCGTCGACCAGGGCCTCCAGGTGCTCCATGGAGGTCGCCGCGAGCTTCAGGGTGTAGCAGTCGTCGCCGGTGGTGCGCAGGCACTCCAGGATCTCGCGCCGCTCGGCGAGCAGTCGGCGCAGCGGCTCGTGGCGGTTGCCCGGGTACTTCAGCCGGACGACGGCGAGGACGGGGTAGCCGACCTTCGCCAGGTCCACCGAGGCGTGGTAGCCGGTGACGACGCCCAGCGACTCCAGGGTGCGGACGCGTTCGGTGGTGGCGGAGGGGCTGAGGTTCACCCGTCGCCCGAGCTCACTGAGCGAGATCCGGGCCTCGCGCTGCAGCTGCTCGATGATCGCCCAGTCGGTGTCGTCAAGATTCACGGCCATCACGCGAATCTACCGGGAGAACCACGGCAGACCACCCCTCATGACGGTGAAGACGGGGTTCCGACCGCCATGATCACGGGGATAGCCTCGGGTCATGCAACTCGGCGTCAACGTACCGAACTTCGGCCCGGGGACGGACCCCGGCGCCCTGCGCGACTGGGTCCGGACCGCGGAGGGCCTCGACCTCGACCTGCTCATGGTCTCCGACCACATCGCGGTCACCGCGGACGTGGCCGAGCGGTACCCCGAGCCGTTCTACGAGCCGTTCACCACGCTGTCCTGGCTCGCCGGGATCACCACCCGCCTGCGGCTGGGCACCACCGTCCTCGTGCTGCCCTACCGCAACCCGCTGCTGGTGGCCCGGATGGCCGACACCCTCGACCGGCTCAGCGACGGCCGGTTCGTCCTCGGGGTCGGGGTCGGCTGGGCGCGCCAGGAGTTCGACGCCCTGGGCGTGCCGTTCGCCGCGCGCGGCCGGCTGACCGACGAGTACCTGGACGCGCTGCGCGGCTCGTGGGAGGAGCGGGGCCGGGCCGTACCGGTCTGGATCGGAGGCCACAGCGAGGCGGCGCTCCGACGGGCGGCCCGCTTCGGCGACGCCTGGCACCCGCTGCGGCTGCCGGTCGCCCGGATGCGGTCGGTCCTGGCCGAACACCCGGTGCCCGGCTTCGCACCCCGCATCGCCCTACGGCTCACCACCGCCCCGGTCGAGGATCCTGAGCGCCCGGCCGGCGTCGGCACCGTCGAACAGGTCCTGGACGACCTGCGGCAGTTGCGCGAACTCGGCGCGGGGACCGTGGTGTTCGACCCCTACCACGGGGACCCGGAGGAGACCCGGCACCCGCAGACGGCCCGACAGGCCCTCACCACCGTGGCCACCCACTGGAGGACAGCGTGTTCGACCTGACCACCGAAACCGACCGGACCCTGCTGCGCCGCGCCATCGCCATCGCCGCGACCGCGGTCACCCTGGGCGACGCCCCGTACGGCTCCCTGCTGGCCGGCCCGGACGGCGAGGTCCTCGCCGAGGCCCACAACACCGTCCGGCGCGACGACGACATCACGGCCCACCCGGAGCTGAAGCTCGCCCGCTGGGCGGCCCGCGAACTCGACCCGGACACCGCCGCCCGCACCACGATGTACACCAGCTGCCAACCCTGCGGGATGTGCCACGGCGGCATCGTCCGCTCCGGCATCGGCCGGGTCGTGTACGCGCTGTCGACGGAGCAACTCGTCGCCCTCAACCCGCAGTCGGGCGCCTGGCCGGCGGTACCGACGGAGGGGCCGGCGCTGTACGAGGAGGCCCGGCAGCCGATCGAGACGTACTACCGGCCGTAGCCCCCGGGGCCCTGACCCCGGGGGAAGGTCCCCCGGCTGCGCAGTGACGGCCGGGGGAATCGGTTCGCGGCCCCGGGACCCTTTGTGTCACTATGACGATATGAGCGAGATGCATGCGGGGGACCCCGCCGCCGTCCGCAGCCGCGAGGAGCTGGCGGCGCTGATGGCCGACGGGGTGCACCCGAAGTGGGTGATGTTCTGGGGGCACACGGCCCGCAAGGGCGGCGGCCACCGGCAGGAGTGCCTGAGCCAGTGGTGGCCCGGGGAGTTCACCGTCGACGGGGTGACGTACGCCTCCGCCGAGCACTGGATGATGGCCGGCAAGGCCCGGATGTTCGGGGACGAGGCCATCGCGCAGCAGGTGCTGGCGGCCCGGACGCCGGCCGAGGCGAAGAAGCTGGGCCGCCTGGTCAAGGACTTCGACGACGAGACCTGGGCGGCCGGGCGGTTCGAGCTGGTCGTGGCGGGCAACGTGGCGAAGTTCGGGCAGGACGAGGCGCTGCGCGCCTACCTGCTGGGCACCGGCAGCCGGGTGCTGGTCGAGGCCAGCCCGGTGGACCGGATCTGGGGCATCGGGCTCGCGGCCGACGACATCCGGGCGCAGCAGCCCTCGGAGTGGCGCGGGCTGAACCTGCTGGGCTTCGCGCTGATGGAGGCGCGGGCGCGACTGAGCGCATGAGCACGGTCGCCCCGCCCCTGGACGGGACGGTGGCGGTCTCCGCCGCCGCCTCGCTCGCCCCGGGCCCGTAGTGCGAGGCCACCCTCCTACGGAGCGCGACCGGCGCACTTCTTGCCACGACCGCCCTCTGCGCGCTCCTTGACACCACTCGGGCACGACTGGTCGTGCGCTCTTAACTCGCCAGCCACATAACGACGCGAGGATGTCCCGCAGTCAGGGTCTGGATGGACAGGTTGGGGCGATCATGCGCATGCGGCCGACGGCACAATCCGCAGGCCTGCAGCAGGAGGGCGAGCAAGAAGCCGCCGAACTCCGCTCAGAGCTGGACGAGTTACTCCGTGCGAGCCGCTACGCGAGCCAGCGTGAACGGCGGCTGAACGAGGCGATCCGGGCGAGCCCGGGGCGCCAGCGGCCGGACGGCGATCTGCTGCGGCAGCTCGCCCAAGCCCGCACCCTCCGCGAGGGGCTGGCCGTCAGGTGCCGCCAACTCAGCGACCGGCTGGAGGCGTTGGAGATACGCCTGAGACACGAGCAGCAGGAGCCGCCACCGCAACACCCACACCAGCAACACCAGCAACACCGACAGCACCAACCGGAGCCCGACCCCCAGCCGGCCCCGCCACCCCCCACCCGCCCGGACATCGGCGCCCTCACCGAGCGGATCACCACCCTGCACCGCACCGGCGCCCTCACCGAGGCCACGGAGCTGCTCGACCAGGCCGCCGCCCTCCTCACCCCCGCCGACGCCGGGCTGCTGGTGGGCATGCTCGCCCAGTACGGCCCGACCGGCGCTTCGCTCCACCTCGCCCGCAACGCCGCCCGCCTGGCCCCCGAGCAGGCGGTGGCCGTCCTGGCGGAGTTACGCGAACTGGGCCTGGCCGAGGAGGCCGCCGAACTGTTCCACGCGTTCTGGACCTATCCGGCCGCGTCCGTGCCCGGGCTGCTCTCGGCACTGGAGCGGGCCGGGCAGAACGCCGACGGGGCGACGCTCCTGTGGGAGTGGGGCTCGGCACCGACGCCCGAACTGACCTCGCTGGCCGCCTGCCTCCAGCAGCACGGCCGCGACGGCGACGTCCGGACCCTGCTGCGCCAGGCGGCGGGCCGGCCCACCGCGGACCTCACCGCACTCGCGGCCGAGCTGCCGCCCGCCCTCGCCACCGCCCTGCTGCACGAGCTGGTGGCGCTCCGCCCGCCCGTCGAACTCGTCCGCCTGGCAGCCGCCTTGGACGGCACCGGCAGCCGGGAGCTGTACGGGCAACTGCTGGGCGCGCTGCTCGTCGACGAGGCCCGGCACCGGACCACCCTCGCCGCCCTCCGCGCGGCCGGCCTGCCGACCGCCCCGCCCACGGCCCCCCGTTCCCGCTGGGGCCGGAGGTAGCGGCCCCACCGAGGCCGAACCGCGGCCCACCGGGGCCCACCGGGGCCCACCGCAGCCCCACCATCGCCGCCCCACCGCACGCGACGGAACGGCAAGGAGCCCCCGTCCGCCCCTTCAGCAGGGCGGACGGGGGCTCCCCGGCCGGGAAGGCCCGACCTAGCAGCCGATCAGGCGCGCGCCCAGGTACGCCTTGACCTGGTCCAGCGAGACGCGCTCCTGCGACATGGTGTCGCGGTCACGGACGGTCACCGCGTTGTCCTCGAGGGTGTCGAAGTCGACGGTGACGCAGAACGGCGTGCCGATCTCGTCCTGGCGGCGGTAGCGCTTGCCGATGGCGCCGGCGTCGTCGAACTCGACGTTCCACGCGGTGCGCAGGTCGGCGGCCAGGCCGCGGGCCTTCGGCGACAGCTCGGCGTTGCGCGACAGCGGCAGGACGGCGACCTTGACCGGGGCCAGGCGCGGGTCGAGACGCATGCCGACGCGCTTCTCCATGACGCCCTTGGCGTTCGGCGCCTCGTCCTCGAAGTAGGCGTCGATCAGGAAGGCCAGCATGGCGCGGTTGAGGCCGGCCGCCGGCTCGATGACGTACGGGAAGTAGCGCTCGCCCGACTCCTGGTCGAAGTACTTGAGGTCCTTGCCGGAGGCCTCGCTGTGCACCCGCAGGTCGTAGTCGGTGCGGTTGGCCACACCCTCCAGCTCGGAGAACTCGGAACCGCCGAAGTTGAAGCGGTACTCGATGTCCACGGTGCGCTTGGCGTAGTGGGACAGCTTCTCCTTCGGGTGCTCGAAGAAGCGCATGTTCTCGGTGCGCAGGCCGAGGTCGACGTACCAGTCCCAGCGCTGCTGCAGCCAGTACTCGTGCCACTGCTCGTCGTCGCCCGGCTTGACGAAGAACTCCATCTCCATCTGCTCGAACTCGCGGGTCCGGAAGATGAAGTTGCCGGGGGTGATCTCGTTGCGGAAGCTCTTGCCGGTCTGGGCGATGCCGAACGGCGGCTTCTTGCGCGAAGTGGTCTGGACGGCGCTGAAGTTGGTGAAGATGCCCTGGGCGGTCTCGGGGCGCAGGTACGCCAGGCCGCTGGCCTCCTCGGTGACACCGAGGTGGGTCTTCAGCATGCCCGAGAAGTCCTTGGGCTCGGTGAACTGGCCCTTGGTGCCGCAGTCGGGGCAGTTGACGTCCTTGAGGCCGTTCGGCGGCGGGAAGCCGTGCTTGGCCTCGTACTTCTCCTCCAGGTGGTCGGCCCGGTGGCGCTTGTGGCAGGAGAGGCACTCGGTCAGCGGGTCGTTGAAGGTGGCGACGTGGCCGGAGGCCTCCCAGACCTCGCGGGCGAGGATCACCGACGAGTCGAGTCCGACGACGTCCTCACGGGCCTGGACCATCGCGCGCCACCACTGGCGCTTGATGTTCTCCTTGAGCTCGACGCCCAGCGGCCCGTAGTCCCAGGCGGCACGCGTGCCGCCGTAGATCTCGCTGCAGGGGTAGACGAAGCCACGGCGCTTGCTCAGGCTGACGATCGTGTCGATCTTGTCGGCGGCCACAGTGCTCTCTTCAGTACGTACGGCACGGTCAGGGCACGGCTGGTTGCGCGTACCCGAATACCTCAGGTTACCGGCCATATGGGTACGTGGTTCAAATCGGTATCGTCCGGCCGCCCCCACCCACCGTCACCCGCCGTTCACCCATTCGAGTGAGTTGACAATCATTTCCATCTGAGATGAGAATGATTGTCATGATGATCGGACTTGCTCGTCGCCGAACCCGCCGCACCATAGCCCTCGCCGCCTCCGCCCTCACCGCGTCCCTCGCCCTCACCGCCTGCGGAGGCAGCAGCAGCGCCGACAGCGGCAACGGCAAGCTGAAGGTCGTCGCCTCCTTCTACCCGATGGAGTTCCTCGCCCAGCAGATCGGCAAGGAGCACGTCGCGGTCACCGACCTCACCGCCGCCGGCGTCGAGCCGCACGACCTGGAGCTCACCGCCAAGCAGGTCGGCACCGTCCAGAAGGCCGACGCGATCATCTACCTCAAGGGCCTGCAGCCCACCGTCGACCAGGCCGTCGCGCAGTCGTCCAGCAAGCACAAGATCGACGCCACCGCCGCCAGCCCGCTGGTCGACCACCACCTCGACGAGGGCGCCGAGGGCGAGGGCCACGGCTCCGACGGCGGCCACAAGCACGAGGGCCCGGCCGGCGACCCGCACATCTGGCTCGACCCGACCCGCTACGCGGCGATCGCCAAGAGCGTCGGCGACGGGTTCGCCGAGGCCGACCCGGCCCACGCCGAGGACTACCGCAAGAACACCGACGAGCTGGTCACGAAGCTCACCGCGCTCGACCAGGACTTCCGGACCGGTCTGCAGTCCACCCGGACCAAGACCTTCGTCACCAGCCACGCCGCCTTCGGCTACCTCGCCGACCACTACGGCCTCACCCAGGTCGCCATCAACGGCGTCGACCCGGATTCCGAGCCCACCCCGGCCCGCCTCGCCGCCGTGCAGAAGGCCGCCAGGGACAACGGCGTCACCACCGTCTTCTTCGAGACCCTGGTCAGCCCCAAGCTCGCCGACACCGTCGCCAAGGACCTCGGCCTCAAGACCGCCGTGCTGGACCCGCTGGAGGGCGTCAAGGACCCCGCCAAGGACGACTACCTCACCGTCATGAAGCAGAACCTGGCCAACCTCCGGGCCGCCCTCGGCTCCCCCGCCGCCCCGGACGCCACCGCCCCGGCCACCCCCGACGCCACCACCCCTGCCGCCACCAGCTGACGGGACGGAAACCATGACCCACCCGATACCCCCGGCCGTCCGCCTCCGTGACGCCGTCGCCTCGCGCGGCGGCCGGCCGGTGCTGCGCGGCGTCGACCTCACCGTCCGGCCCGGCGAGGTCGTCGCCCTGCTCGGCGCCAACGGCTCCGGCAAGTCGACCACCGTCAAGACCGTCATCGGCTCCGTCCCGCTGGAACGCGGCATCCTGGAGCTGTTCGGCACCCCGTACGGCTCCTTCCGCGCCTGGCACCGCATCGGGTACGTCCCGCAGCGCACCACCGCCGCCTCCGGCGTCCCGGCCACCGTCCGCGAGGTGGTCTCCACCGGACGGCTGCCGCAGCACCGGCTGCTGCCCTTCCGCCGAGAGGACCGCGCGGCGGTGGACCGCGCGCTGGCCGCCGTCGGCATGCTGGAGCGGGCCGGGGACGGCGTGGCCGACCTGTCCGGCGGCCAGCAGCAGCGGGTGCTGATCGCCCGCGCCCTGGTCGGCACCCCCGACCTGCTGATCATGGACGAGCCGATGGCCGGGGTGGACGCCGCCAGCCAGCAGGTGCTCGCCGACACCCTGCGCGCCGAGGTCGGCCGCGGCGCCGCCGTCCTCCTCGTGCTGCACGAACTCGGCCCGCTGGAACCGCTGATCGACCGCGCCGTGGTGCTGCGGGACGGCTGCGTCGCCCACGACGGCCCGCCCGTGCCCAACACCGGCCTGCACGCGCTGCCCGGCCACGACCACGTCCACCCGCACGCCGACCTGACCCCGCCGAGGCTGCTCGCATGACCGAGATGCTGTCCTACGACTTCATGCAGCGCGCCCTGCTCGCCGCCGTCCTGGTCGGGATCACCGCCCCTGCCGTCGGCATCTACCTGGTGCAGCGCCGCCAGGCCCTGATGGGCGACGGCATGGGCCACGTCGCGATGACCGGCGTCGGCCTCGGCTTCATCTTCCAGACCAGCCCGGTCTGGATGGCCGTGCTGGTCTGCGTGCTCGGCGCCGTCACCATGGAGCTGGTCCGCTCGCGCGGCAACCAGCGCGGGGACATCGCCCTCGCGATGCTCTTCTACGGCGGCATGGCCTGCGGCAAGCTGCTCGTCTCGCTCTCCGCCGAGGCCGGCGCCGGCTCGCTGGAGAGCTACCTGTGGGGCTCGATCCTCACCGTCGCCCCCGCCGACCTGGCCGCCATCGCGGTGCTCGGCGCGGTGGTCATCGCGGTCACCGTCGGCCTGCGCCGCCAGCTCTTCGCGATCTGCCAGGACGAGGACTTCGCCCGGGTCACCGGCCTGCCGGTGCGCACCCTCAACCTGCTGCTCGCCGTGATGGCCGCGGTCACCGTCACGGTCGCCATGCGGGTGGTCGGGCTGCTGCTGGTCAGTGCCCTGATGGTGGTCCCGGTGGTCGCCGCCCAGCAGCTCACCCGCTCCTTCGCGGCCACCCAGGCCGCCTCGATCGCGCTCGGCGTGGTGGTCTCGCTGGCCGGCGTCACCGGCTCCTACCACCTCGACGTGCCCTCCGGCCCGGCCATCGTGCTGCTCGCCATCGCGGTCTTCGCGGTGTTCAGCGCGCTCGCCGCGCCGCTCGCCCGGCGCCGCCACCGCGGCGACACCGAGCAGGGACCCCAGGTCTGCGAGGTCCGGCTGCCGCTCCAGTCACCGGAGCGGACTTCCTCTGACGCGACCACGCCTGAGGGGCGGGCGGGGCTGGCACAATGATGTGCGAGACGCCCACGACCCCAGGAGGACCCACGGTGACCACCGCAGGCCCGTCGCCGCGCGCCCGCTCGACCCGGCAGCGTGCCGCCGTCTCGGCGGCCCTGGACGAGATCGCGGACTTCCGCAGCGCGCAGGAGCTCCACGACCTGCTCAAGCACCGCGGGGACTCCGTCGGTCTGACCACGGTCTACCGCACCCTGCAGTCGCTCGCGGACGCCGGTGAGGTGGACGTGCTGCGCACCGCGGACGGCGAGGCCGTCTACCGCCGGTGCAGCAGCGGACACCACCACCACCTGGTCTGCCGGCACTGCGGCGCCACCGTCGAGGTGGAGGGCCCCGCGGTGGAGCGCTGGGCCAACTCGGTAGCCGCCGAGCACGGGTTCAGCGACATCGCGCACACGCTGGAGATCTTCGGCACCTGCGCGGAGTGCGCCAAGAAGGCCTGAACCGGCCGCGCGTCGCCGCGGGCGACGGGAGCAACGCGAAGGACCCACCGGGCACGTCCCGGTGGGTCCTTCGCGTGGTCGGCCCCGTGCGAACCGATCGGCCCCGGCCCGGCCGCGCGGACTCGGTCGACCCCCGGCCGGACCGGCGGCCCGGTCGGGCGCTCCTCAGCGCTGGGACGGCCGCTGCCCCGGGAGCTCGTTCGGGATCGCCCCGCCGAAGCGCCGGTCGCGCATCGCGTACTGCTCGCAGGCGCGCCACAGGTCGCGGCGGTCGAAGTCCGGCCAGAGCACGTCCTGGAACACGAACTCGGCGTAAGCCGACTGCCAGAGAAGGAAGTTGGAGGTGCGCTGCTCGCCGCTGGGGCGCAGGAAGAGGTCCACGTCCGGCATGTCCGGGTGGTACATGTACTTGGAGAGGGTCTTCTCGCTGACCTTCTTCGGGTCCAGCTTGCCGGCCGCGACGTCGCGCGCGATCGCCTGTGCCGCGTCCGCCAGTTCGGCCCGGCCGCCGTAGTTGACGCACATGTAGAGCGTGACGGCGTCGTTGCCCTTGGTCTGCTCCTCGGCGACCTGCAGCTCCTGGACGACGCTCTTCCACAGCTTGGGCATCCGGCCGGCCCAGCGGATCCGCACGCCCATCGCGTCCATCTCGTCGCGACGGCGGGCGATGACGTCCCGGTTGAAGTTCATCAGGAACTTCACCTCGTCGGGGGAGCGCTTCCAGTTCTCGGTGGAGAAGGCGTAGAGCGAGATGTTCTTGACCCCGAGCTCGATGGCGCCCGCGAGGACGTCCAGCACGACGGCCTCGCCGACCTTGTGGCCCTCGGTGCGCGGCAGACCGCGCTCCTTGGCCCAGCGGCCGTTGCCGTCCATCACGATGGCGACGTGGTCCGGGACCAGCTCGCCGGGGATCTTCGGGGGCTGTGCACCGGTGGGGTGCGGGGTCGGGGGCGCGTACGCCCGCTGCTTGCCGCCGCCGAAGAGCCGTCGCGCTGCCATGTGCTCACTTCTCCACGTATCTCATCGAGCGGATGCCCCGCTCCAGGTGCCACTGCAGATAGGCCGCGACCAGGCCGCTGCCCTCCCGCCAGTACCGCGGCTCGCAGGCGTCGGCCGTCCGCCAGTCCCCTGACAGCAGCGCCCCGAGCAGTACCAGTGTCTCAGGGGAGGGTACGGCACATCCGGGCACTCGGCAGTCCGTGCAGAGCACCCCGCCCGCCGGGAGCGAGAAGAAACGGTTCGGCCCCTCCAGGCCGCACTTGGCGCAGTCGGTGAAGCTCGCGCCGTACCCGTTCACCGCGAGCGAGCGCAGCAGGAAGGCGTCCAGCACCAGGTGCGACTCGTGCGAGCCGGCCGCCAGCGTCCGCAGCCCGCCCACCAGCAGCAGGTACTGCTGGACGGCGGGCTCGCCCTCGTTCTCGGCGAAGCGCTCGGCCGTCTCCAGCATCGCGGTGCCGGCGGTGTAGCGGCCGTAGTCGGTCACGATCGAACCGCCGTACGGCGCGATGGTCTCCACCTGGGTGCAGAGCGGCAACCCGCGGCCGACCAACTCACTCCCCCGGCTGAAGAACTGCACGTCCACGTGCGAGAACGGCTCCAGGCGGGCACCGAACTTGGACTTGGTCTTCCGCACCCCGCGCGCCACCGCGCGCACCTTGCCGTGCTGGCGGGTCAGCAGGGTGATGATCCGATCGGCCTCGCCGAGCTTCTGCGCCCGCAACACGACGCCGTCGTCCCGGAAAAGACTCATGCAGACCATTCTCCCCCAGCCGCGGACAGCGGCGGACAGCCGTGTTGCCCGCACCGGGGCCGTGGGGGAGGACCCAAGCGGTGCGGGTCACGGCGGGCCCGGAGGGGGATTCGGGCCCGTTTGTGGGGGTCTCGGAGACGGTCCACGGCTTCGGAGGGGGGCCCACGGCCGGCGGCCGGGGCCTCCCGGTGGGACGGCTACGTGTCGGGACGGCTACTTGTACGGCGTCCTGGTCGCCGCCTCCAGCAGCGCCCCGACCCGGGCCTGCGGAAGGTCCAGGCAGCGCCCGACCGCGGCCAGCGCCTCGCGCTCCTGCGGCAGGTAGCGCCCGTCGGCCAGCGCGATCGCCGCGCCCTGCAGCAGCAGCCGCTCGCGGCCCTGGTGGGCGAGGTGGGGGGTGAGCGGTTCGAGCACCGCGTGCAGTTCGACGGCCAGGCCGCCCGCCATCCCGTGGGCGTCGTAGAGTTCGCCGCCGAGCCCGGAGAGCGCGGCGAGCGCGGCCAGCACCTGGGCCTCGCCGCAGTCCTCGAACCCCGCTTCGCGCACCGCCGCGCACGCCGCGTCGCGGGCCGCCCGGTGGGCGGTGCCGCCGGCCGCGAGCAGGGCCAGCGCGATGGTGTACTGGGCGTCCCGCAGCATGGCGCCGAGCCGTACGCAGGTGGGCTGTTCCAGGCTCTCGACGCCGTACCGGCCGTGGCAGCTGGTGCACTGCACGCTGCCGATCACCGGTCCGAGCGGGACCACCGGCGTCCCGAGCAACCGCAGCCACCGCCGGCCGTGCTGCCGGCGGTAGTTGCGGTCCCCGCCGCAGCCCGGGCAGAAGAAGTCACCGAGAACGTCAGTCCGCCACCGCGGGCGAACACCCCACAACCTGGTCACGGCGCCACTCCCCAGACATGGCAGGCGGCCTGCTCGACACTGGGCAGGTCACGCGACCGGACAACGGGCCGTCCCACCGACCCGGCTTTCCGGTGGATCGATGTTGCCACGGTTACCGGCACGTGTCAGTACCTCGAACGGCTTCCGATCCCAAAAAATGTGGCGCAGGCCACAGCACCCCCGCCGGGGTGCCGGGGCACGGCGAAGGGCCGCCCCGCAGGACGGCCCCGCCGCGTGCCACTCGTACGAACTACCCGCGCTGCGAACGGTTGACGGCGCTGATCATCGCCTTCAGCGAGGCCAGCACGGTGTTGCCGTCGATGCCCACGCCCCACAGCACCTTGCCGTCCACCGCGCACTCCACGTACGCGGCGGCCTGGGCGTCCCCGCCCTCGCTCAGCGCGTGCTCGGCGTAGTCCAGGACCCGGACGTCGAAGCCGATCCGGGCCAGCGCGTCCGCGAAGGCCGAGACCGGGCCGTTGCCGGTGCCGCTCAGGGTCACCGGCGCGCCGTCCACCAGGGCCTCGGCGGTCAGCGCGTCCCGGCCGTCCTCGGTGGTCAGCGTGCGCGAGCCGCTCAGCGACAGGCGGCCCCACGGGTTGTCGGTGGTCGGCAGGTACTCGTCCGCGAAGACCCGCCAGATCTCGGCCGGGGTGACCTCGCCGCCCTCGGCGTCGGTCTTGGCCTGGATGATCCGGGAGAACTCGATCTGCATCCGGCGCGGCAGGTCCAGCTTGTGGTCGTTCTTCAGGACGTACGCGACACCGCCCTTGCCGGACTGGCTGTTGACCCGGATGACCGCCTCGTAGGTGCGGCCGACGTCCTTCGGGTCGATCGGCAGGTACGGCACGCCCCAGGTGTGCTCCTCGACCGGTACGCCCGCCGCCCGCGCGTCCGCCTCCAGGGCGTCGAAGCCCTTCTTGATGGCGTCCTGGTGCGAGCCGGAGAAGGAGGTGTACACCAGGTCGCCGGCGTACGGGTGGCGCGGGTGCACCTCCATCTGGTTGCAGTACTCGGCGGTGCGGCGCACCTCGTCGATGTCGGAGAAGTCGATCTGCGGGTCGATGCCCTGCGAGAACAGGTTCATCCCCAGCGTCACCAGGTCGACGTTGCCGGTCCGCTCGCCCTGCCCGAACAGGCAGCCCTCGATGCGGTCCGCGCCCGCCATGTAGGCCAGTTCGGCGGAGGCGACGGCGGTGCCGCGGTCGTTGTGCGGGTGCACCGACAGGCAGACGAACTCGCGGCGCGACAGGTTGCGCGACATCCACTCGAACTGGTCGGCCTGGACGTTCGGGGTGGCCCGCTCGATGGTGGCCGGCAGGTTCAGGATGATCTCGCGGCCCTCGCCCGGCTGCCAGACGTCCATGACCGCCTCGCAGACCTCCAGCGCGAAGTCCAGCTCGGTGTCGACGAAGATCTCCGGCGAGTACTGGTAGCCGAAGACGGTGTCCTCGCCCAGCAGCTTCTCGGCGTACTCCATCACCAGCCGGGTGCCCTCGGTGGCGATCGCCTTGGTGGCCGCCTTGTCGTTGCGGAACACCACCCGGCGGAACAGCGGCGCGGTCGCGTTGTACAGGTGGACGGTCGCGCGCGGGGCGCCGACCAGCGACTCCACGGTCTTCTCGATCAGCTCCTCGCGGGCCTGCGTCAGCACCGAGATGGTGACGTCCTCCGGGATCGCCCCCTCCTCGATCAGCGACCGCACGAACGCGTGGTCGGTGGCGCCGGAGGACGGGAAGCCGACCTCGATCTCCTTGTAACCCATCGCGACCAGCAGGTCGAACATCTTGCGCTTGCGGGCCGGGGACATCGGGTCGATCAGCGCCTGGTTGCCGTCCCGCAGGTCGGTCGAGAGCCAGCGCGGCGCCTTGGTGATCACCTTGCTCGGCCAGGTGCGGTCCGGCAGCTCGACCGCACCGAACGGCAGGTAGCGCCCGTACCGCATGCCGGACGGCTGCTGGCGCACGGAGGCGGCGGTGATCGGGGTGGGCCGGTCGACGAAGGGGCGAGCGGCGGGGATGGACGCGGCGGAGGTCTGCTCGGTCATGGAGGTGACTCTCGGCTTCCTGTGGATGCGTGGTGCGGGCGGGTCGGGAGGGATCAACACCGACTGGCCGGCCTCGGCTGCCGCTCGCGACCCGCCGTCGGATCGCCCAATTCGCGCACAGCTCGTTCCCCGCGGCGAGGGAGCCGGCCCCAGTGGACTACAGGCCCTCGACGCGGCAGCTAAGAAGAAGCAGCCCGTTGCGCATGATGAGAGCCAGCGTAACCCAGTGCCGCGCGCCCCCGAAGTGATCCGGGCTTCCGTTCCACTCCTTGAGACGCCGACCGGGCACGCACGACCCGGTGACACCCGGCCGTCGAAGCATCGCGCTGGGTGACCCCACTGTCGCCGTTCCGCCGCCCGCTCCCGACCCGCCGGCGGCCCGACACCGGTCGAGACCGGGTTGAGGTGCGCTTAAGGTCACGGTCCGGGAAAAGCGCCGCAAAAGCCTTCCCTGGGTAGCACCATGGACACCATGCGTATCCAGGTGACCCGGACCGGCGGCTTCGCGGGAATCGTCCGCCACGCGGAGCTCGACACCGCCGAGCGCACGGACGCCCCGCACGTCCACGCACTCGCCCGCGAGGCCGTCGCGGGCGGGCTGCGCGCCCCGTCGTACGGCGTGCCGGACGGCTTCCACTACGAGATCACCGTCGACGGCCGGACGGTGCACTGCGCGGACCCCAAGCTCACCGACTCGCAGCGGGAGCTGGTGTCCCTGGTGCTGCGCGAGGGCGCCTGACCCCGACGCCGGCTCCGACACCACCGGAAGCCGACTCGGCCGCCCCGCACGACGCCTGACGCGTCGCCATCCCCCTCCACGGCCGGGGCCCGCCCGGACGCGGTGCGTCCGGGCGGGCCCCGTTGTTCCACGACCGTCCCGGTCCTTCTCCCCCGGACGCTCGAACTCCCGTGTCAGAAGCCGAGCTTGCGCAGCTGCTTCGGGTCGCGCTGCCAGTCCTTGGCGACCTTGACGTGCAGGTCGAGGTAGACCGGCGTGCCGAGCAGTGCCTCGATGTGCTTGCGGGCGGTGGTGCCGACGTGCTTGAGCCGCGAGCCCTTGGCGCCGATCACGATCGCCTTCTGGCTCTGCCGCTCGATGTAGACGTTGGCGTGGATGTCCAGCAGCGGCCGGTCGGCCGGGCGGCCCTCGCGCGGGAGCATCTCCTCGACCACGACGGCCAGCGAGTGCGGCAGCTCGTCGCGCACGCCCTCGAGCGCGGCCTCGCGGATCAGCTCGGCCACCATGATCTGCTCGGGCTCGTCGGTGAGGTCGCCGTCCGGGTAGAGCTGGTCGCCCTCCGGCAGCAGCTTGGTGAGGAGGTCGGCGACCAGGTCGACCTGCTTGTCGCCGACGGCGGAGACCGGGATGATCTCGGCCCACTCGAAGCCCAGCTCGACGCCGAGCTGGTGGATGGCGATCAGCTGCTCGGCCAGGCGCTTGGAGTCGACCAGGTCGGTCTTGGTGACGATGGCGACCTTCGGGGTCTTCTTGATCCCGGCGATCTCCTTGGCGATGAACTTGTCGCCGGGGCCGATCTTCTGGTCGGCGGGCAGGCAGAACCCGATCACGTCGACCTCGGCCCAGGTGGTGCGGACCAGGTCGTTGAGGCGCTCGCCGAGCAGGGTGCGCGGCTTGTGCAGACCGGGGGTGTCGACCAGCACGAGCTGGGCGTCCGGGCGGTGCACGATGCCGCGCACGGTGTGCCGGGTGGTCTGCGGGCGGTCGGAGGTGATCGCGACCTTCGTCCCCACCAGGGCGTTGGTCAGGGTCGACTTGCCCGCGTTGGGCCGGCCGACGAAGCACGCGAACCCGGAGCGGTACGAGGAGGAAGGGGCATTCATGGGCTCCATTCTCCCTGATCACCGGAGCCCCGCCGTCCGGGGTCGTCCGAGGGGCCGCCCCGGCGGCCCGAGGCTACTTGCCGCCCTTGCCGTTCCCGGGGATCAGCGAGACCACCACCAGCACCAGCAGGAACCCCAGCGAGCCGAACAACCAGACCGGCGAACCGGTCTCCTGCCACTTGCCCAGCCCCATCACGAACAGCAGCAGCCCGGCGAAGAACGCCACCGCCCCCATGTCCCAGCCCCCTCACCGACTCCACTCCCCCGGTGAGATTATCGGCAGAACCCTGGGGGGCAACCACGCCGGGCCACCCTGGCCGGGAAAGGTCCCACCGAGACCCCCGGCCGCCCCTCAGCGGGCCTGCGCGGCCAGCCGCAGCACCCCGTCCGGACCGGCCAGCAACACCGGGGTCCCGGCCCCGCCCAGGTCCCGCACGGCCGCGAGGTCCGCCTCGGCCGGCTGCTCCGCCTCGCTCACCACGGCCGCCGCCTCCAGCGACTTGGCACCGCTGGCCACGGCCATCGCCACCGCGGTCTGCAGCGCGCTCAGCCGCAGCGACTCCAGCGCGACCGTCCCGGCCACGTAGGTGCGGCCGGTCTCGTCACGCACCGCGGCCCCCTCGGCCACGCCGTTGCGGGCGCGGGCCGAGCGGGCCAGGGTGATGATCTTCTTGTCCTCGGGGTCGAGCTCGACGATGTCACTCATGCCGCCGAGCATAGGCACCCCGGCCCCCTCAGTGGCCGACCGGGTGGGTCGGGCCCGGGTTCGGGTTCATGACCTTGACGAAGGTCTTCGGTCCGGACGGCAGCGGTTCCTCGCGCTCGACGCGCCGCCGCCAGAAGGGGTTGTCGTGCGGCAGGTGGCTGCTCACCCGGCCGTACATCCCGAAGGTGGTCAGGATGATCCCGAAGACGAACGCGAACAGCACGTTCGACATCCGGAAGTTCAGGATGTTGGCGTCCGGCCGCCCGAGCACCGTCAGGCCGTAGAAGCCGGACAGGACGAACAGCACGCCCACCGCCATGTTCAGGTTGGACGCGAAGTTGCCTCCGATCACCGCCCCGACGACCAGGATCGCGCCCGCCACGATGGACAGGATGGCCAGCGCACCGTTGGTCGACAGCCCCGCGACCCGGTCACCTTCCGTGTCCAGGAACCCCGGGTGGTCGGCGAGCCCCAGGCACCCGAACACGATCAGGAAGACCCCTCCGAGCCCCGCCCCGATCCGCCACACCGTGACGAGCCGGTTGTCGACGGGCAGTTCGTCTTGCAGCTTCATGGCGACCTCCAGAGCTCAGCCACGGCCTAGCTGTAGGGGTGGCTCCCCTGCATGTGCGGTGTCTCGTGCAGGTAGAGCGAGCCGCACTGCTGGCAGCACCGCAGCCCGGTCCCCCACTCCTGCTCGGGCCGCGTCTCGGCGTCGTCGGGGATGGTCCGGCCGCAGAGCGCCGTCGACGGGTCCTCGTCCCGCACCACGTGCCAGGACTTGACTCCGCCGGCCGCCCCCTGCGGGCCGTATTCCGCGCGCAGTTTGTGCGTCATGCCCTCCATGGTCGCGCGGCGACCGCCCACCCGCTACTCGCCCGCGGGCTCCTCGGGAGTGTCGGTGGCGCGGACCGGGGAGGCGACCATGGAGCCGATACGGTTGCGGCGGCCGGCCGAGGACTCGGCGGTCAGCAGGATGCCGGTCAGGCCGTCCTCGACCGGCTCCGGCAGCGGGATCTCACAGGCGGAGCCGGGGATCGGCACCCGGCCGAGGTGCTTGGCCAGCAGGCCGCCGACGGTCTCGACGTCCTCGTCCTCCAGCTCGATGCCGAACAGCTCGCCCAGGTCCTCCACCAGGAGGCGGGCGGTGATCCGGTACGAGCCGTCGCCGAGGTCCTCCACCGGCGCGATCTCCCGGTCGTACTCGTCGGTGATCTCGCCGACGATCTCCTCCAGGATGTCCTCGATGGTGACCAGGCCGGCCGTGCCGCCGTACTCGTCGATCACGATCGCGACGTGCGAGCGGCGCTGCTGCATCTCGCGCAGCAGGTCGCCGGCCGGCTTGGAGTCCGGGACGAAGACGGCCGGGCGCATCACCGCGCCGACCTCCTCGGCCTCGGCCTCCCGGTTGATGTGGGTGCGCCGGACCAGGTCCTTGAGGTAGACGATGCCGACCACGTCGTCCTCGTTGTCGCCGACCACCGGGATCCGCGAGAAGCCGGAGCGCAGCGCCAGGGTGAGGGCCTGCCGGACGGTCTTGTGCCGCTCGATCATCACCAGGTCGGTGCGCGGCACCATCACCTCGCGCACGATGGTGTCGCCCAGCTCGAAGACCGAGTGCACCATCCGGCGCTCCTCGTCCTCGATCAGGTCGTCCTTCTCGGCGAGGTCCACCAGCGCCCGCAGCTCCGCCTCGGAGGCGAACGGCCCCTCCCGGTAGCCCTTGCCCGGGGTCAGCGCGTTGCCGAGCAGGATCAGCAGCCGCGGGATCGGGCCGAGCACGGCGGCCAGCGGCAGCAGCACGAAGGAGGCCGCGGTCGCCGTGGTGAGCGGGTGCTGGCGCCCGATCGTGCGCGGCGAGACCCCCACCGCGACGAAGGACACCAGCACCATCACGCCGAACGCCAGCAGGACGGCCTGCCAGGTCGGCGTCACGTTGCGCACGCACACCACGGTGACCAGGACGGCCGCCGCCATCTCGCTGGCCACCCGGATCAGGGTGGCCAGGTTGAGGTAGCGGATCGGGTCGGAGGCGAGGGTCAGCAGCCGCGCGGAGCCCCGCCGACCGACCCGCACGGCCTCCTCCGCCCGGAACCGGGAGACCCGGGAGATGCCCGCCTCCGCGCACGCGGCCAGCCAGCCGAGCACGACGAGCAGGACGGCACCGAGGATGAAGCTCGTACTCTCACCACTCACAGGGGTTCGGGCTCCGCGCTCAGTGGGTGGTGGGGGCCGGGGAGATGCCGCCGAGGCCGCGGCCCGCCCGCCAGTCGTCCAGGATGCGCTTCTGGAGGGCGAACATCTCCTCCTCCTCCTCGGGCTCCTCGTGGTCGTAGCCGAGGACGTGCAGCACGCCGTGCACGGTGAGCAGCTGCAGCTCCTCGTCCATCGAGTGCTTGGAGGGGGCGGCCTTGCCCTGCTGCTCGGCGACCTCGGGGCAGAGCACGATGTCGCCGAGCAGGCCCTGCGGCAGCTCCTCGCCCTCCTTGCCGGGACGCAGCTCGTCCATCGGGAAGGACATCACGTCGGTGGGCCCGGGCAGGTCCATCCACTGGATGTGCAGCTCCTCCATCGCCGCGCCGTCCACCAGGATCACGGACAGTTCGGACTGCGGGTGGATCCGCATCTTGTCCAGGGCGAAGCGGGCGACGTCGAGGATGGCTTCCTCGTCGGCGTCCCAACCGGACTCGTTGGCGATGTCGATCGACATGACGGGCTGTGTGCTCAGCTTTCGGTGCGGTGGGACTGTCGGGGTGCGCGGGGCGGGGTCGCCGTCTTGCCCGGGCGCCGCTGGGCGGGCTTGCGGGCGGCCGGGGAGGGCTCCTCGGCCTCCTGACGGGCGTCCCAGCGCTCGTAGGCGTCCACGATCCGGCCGACCAGCTTGTGGCGGACCACGTCGGTGCTGGTGAGGACGGAGAAGTGGATGTCGGGCACGTCGGCCAGGATCTCCTGGACGACCTTGAGGCCGCTCCTGGTGCCGCCCGGGAGGTCGATCTGGCTGGTGTCGCCGGTGACGACCACCCGGGAGTTGAACCCGAGGCGGGTGAGGAACATCTTCATCTGCTCGGGCGAGGTGTTCTGGGCCTCGTCGAGGATGATGAAGGCGTCGTTGAGGGTGCGGCCGCGCATGTACGCGAGCGGCGCGACCTCGATGGTGCCGGCCGCCATCAGGCGGGGGATGGAGTCCGGGTCCATCATGTCGTGCAGCGCGTCGTAGAGCGGGCGCAGGTACGGGTCGATCTTCTCGTAGAGGGTGCCGGGCAGGAAGCCCAGCCGCTCCCCCGCCTCGACCGCCGGGCGGGTCAGGATGATCCGGTTGACCTCCTTGGCCTGCAGGGCCTGGACGGCCTTGGCCATCGCCAGGTAGGTCTTGCCGGTGCCGGCCGGGCCGAGGCCGAAGACGATCGTGTGCTTGTCGATCGCGTCGACGTAGCGCTGCTGGTTGAGGGTCTTGGGGCGGATCGTGCGGCCCCGGTTCGACAGGATGTTCGCGGTGAACACCTCGGACGGCGCCGGGCTGTCCGGGTCCTGCTCCTGGCTGCGGAGCATGGCGATGGAGCGCTCCACGGAGTCCTCCGTCAGGGGCTGGCCGGTGCGCAGCACCAGCATCATCTCGTTGAAGAGCTTCTTGACGAGGGCGACCTCGGTCCGCTCCCCGGTGGCGGTCACCTCGTTGCCGCGGACGTGGATGTCGGCGGCGGGGAAGCCCCGCTCGATCACGCGCAGCAGCGAGTCCGCGGTGCCGAGCAGGGTGACCATCGGGTGCTTCTCGGGGATGACGATCCGGGCGCTGACGCGGCCGTCGTCGGCCGGTTCGGGGCGCGACTGTCCGTCGGTACGGGTCTGCGATGTGTCACTCATAGGTCGGCGCTGGGGCCTGCCTCATCCCATCCGTGGTGTCGTGTGCCGCTCGGATCTCTCCGGGGCACCAGGGTACGCCGCGAGCGTGATCGCCGCGGCGGGCGGCGGGGCCGCACCCGTCGATGCTGCGGCAGTTCGGGGGACGGCGCGAACCCTTTTTCCCGCGGGCCCCGGCGCGGGTCACGGCTGGCGGCGGGCGGGGACGGGCACCCGGGCGAGGTCGGCGGCCAGCACCAGCTCCCCGTCGAAGTGCTTGCGGGCGTCCGCGAGGTGCTGGCCGAGGTCCGGGTAGCGCTGGGAGAAGTGGGTCAGCACCAGGGTGCGCGCGCCGGCCTCGGCGGCGACCTTGGCGGCCTGGCCCGCGGTGAGGTGGCCGTGGTCCTCGGCGAGGCGGGCGTCGGCGTCGGTGAAGGTGGCCTCGACGACCAGCAGGTCGGTGCCCTCGGCGAGCGCGTACACGCCCTCGCAGAGCCGGGTGTCCATCACGAAGGCGAACTTCTGGCCCGGCCGGGGCTCGCTGACCTCGTCGAGGGTGACCCGGCGGCCGTCCACCTCGACCGCGCCCTCGTGCTGCAGCCGGCCCACCGCCGGGCCGCGGACGCCCAGTCCGGCGAGCCGCTCGGGCACCAGCCGGCGGCCGTCCGGCTCGGACAGCCGGTAGCCGAAGGACTCCACGGGGTGGTCCAGGCGCACCGCGTCCAGCGCGAAGCGGGCGCCGGGCGCGGGCAGCGGGCCCGGCTCGTCGATCGGCCGGGGCCGCAGCACGGCGGTCTCGTGGTAGGCGGTGGCGTGCCGCAGCCGCTCGAAGTAGACCTCGCCGGAGGCCGGGAAGTAGACGTCCACCGGATGCGGGACCCGGTCCAGGTTGATCCGCTGGATCACCCCCGCGAGGCCCAGGCAGTGGTCGCCGTGGAAGTGGGTGACGGCGATCCGGGTGATCTGGGTGGCCGTGACCCCGGCGTGCAGCATCTGGCGCTGGGTGCCCTCGCCGGGGTCGAACAGCAGGCCCTCGCCGTCCCAGCGCAGCAGGTAGCCGTTGTGGTTGCGGTGCCGGGTGGGCACCTGGCTGGCGGTGCCGAGGACGACGAGTTCGCGCTGGGACACCTGGGATCAGACCATGCTCTCGGTCATGTGCGTGCCGCCGAGCACGTGGACGTGGGCGTGGAAGACGGTCTGCCCGGCGCCCGCCCCGGTGTTGAAGATCAGCCGGTAGTCGGCGATGCCCTCGTCCTCGGCCACCCGGCCCGCCTCGGCGAGCAGTTCGCCGGCGATCTCCGGCTCGGCGGCGGCCAGCGCGGCCGCGTTCGGGTAGTGGACGTGCGGGATCACCAGGACGTGCACGGGCGCCTTGGGGGCGATGTCGCGGAAGGCGAGGGTGCGCTCGGTCTTGCGCACGACCGTCGCCGGGATCTCGCCCGCCACGATCTTGCAGAACAGGCAGTCGGGCTGCCGCTCGCCGGCCATCGGCTTCTCCTCGGGATCGGTGCGTCGGGTGGTGGGGCGGTACGGGCGCAGCCTAGCCGAGCCCGGCCACGGCCTGCTGGTACTCCTGCAGGTGCTTCCAGCGCACCGCGCGCATGCCGACGACGTCGCCGTCGTCGGTGTCGTAGTCCTCGGTGAGGAAGGACACCGCGAGGATGACGAAACCGATCAGCCAGCGCCTGGTGAGCCGCCAGGTGTTCGGCCGCATCACCCGCTTGGTGCGCACCACCCGCATCGCCAGGATCCCCTTGCCGACGCTGAACCCGGTCAGGCGGGCCAGCACCACCTGGTTGAGGAAGGACACGGCCAGGCCGACGAGGAGCAGCGCCACGAAGTACGGCACCGCCGGGCCGCCGCTGTGGACGGTGTGCCCGGCCACCTGCCGCACCTTCGGCCGGCTGGCGGCGTTGGCGGCGACGAAGCCGAGGGTGACGGCGAACAGGAAGTCGAGCACGATCGCCAGGAAGCGCCGGCTGCCGGCCGCCTCCTTGGGGCACGGCGGCAACGCGGCGGGGCGCTGCGGGTGCTGGGGCTGCTGCGCGTACTGCGGCTGCTGCGGATAGGGGTTCGGGTACGGCTGCGGCTGCGGCTGCCCGTACTGCTGGGGCGGCTGCTGCGCGTACCCCTGTTCGTACCCCTGCTGTCCGTACCCCTGCGGCTGCCCGTACTGCGGGGGCGGCGGGTACGCCTGCGGCTGCGGCGGTGACTGCGGCTGTGCGTAAGGGTTCTGGCCGTACTGCGGCGGCGGGTAGCCCTGCGCCATGGTGGTTCCCCCGTGGGCTGTAGATCAAGAAACAGCCCCGCATCCTACCCAGACCGCGGCACGGGAAGTCGGCCCGTCCGACTTCCCGTGCGGGCGCGGCCGTCACCGCCAGGGCAGCGGTGGCGCCGTGCGGGCCGGGGTCTCGGCGAGCGCGGCCAGGGCGATCCGGACGCCCTCGGCCAGCTGCGGGTCCTCGCCGGCCGCCCAGTGGTGCGGGGCGATCGGCACCTCGACGTCCGGGTCGACGCCGTGGTTCTCCACGCCCCAGCCGTAGTTCTCCAGCCAGAACGCGTACTTGGGCTGGGTGACCAGGGTGCCGTCGACCAGCCGGTAGCGGCTGTCGATGCCGATCACCCCGCCCCAGGTGCGGGTGCCGACGACCGGGCCGATGCCCAGCGCCTGGATGGCCGCGTTGACGATGTCGCCGTCCGAGCCGGAGTCCTGGTCGGCGAGCGCGACGACGGGCCCGCGCGGGGCGTCGCCGGGGTACGGGACCGGGCTGTCGGTGTCCCGGCTGAGGTTCCAGCCGACGATCCGCCGGGCGAGCTTCTCGACCACCAACTGCGAGGTGTGGCCGCCGCGGTTCTCCCGGATGTCGACGATCACGCCCTCCTTGGCCATCTCCGAGCGCAGGTCGCGGTGGATCTGCGCCCAGCCGGTGGTCTGCATGTCGGGGACGTGCAGGTAGCCCAGCCGCCCGCCGGACAGCTCGCGCACCGCGGCCCGCCGCCCGGACACCCAGTCGTGGTAGCGCAGCGCCTCGTCGTCGGCGAGCGGGACGACCACCGGGTGGCGCCGGTCGGTGCCGTCCTTGCCGGCCACGGTCAGCTCGACCGGCTGCCCGGCGGTGCCGGCCAGCAGCGGCGCCGGCCCGGTGACCGGGTCCACCGGGCGGCCGTTGACCGCCAGGACGGCGTCGCCCGGGCGGATCGCGGCGCCGGGCGCGGCCAGCGGCGAGCGGGCCCTCGGGTCGGAGGACTCCCCGGGCAGGATCCGGGCGATCCGCCACTGCCCGCCCTCCTTGACCAGGTCCGCGCCGAGCAGGCCCTGGCGCCGCGCGGGCTCGGTGTGCGGGCCGTACGGGACGACGTAGGCGTGCGAGGTGCCGAGTTCGCCGTGCACCTCCCACAGCAGGTCGATCAGGTCGTCGTGCGAGCCGACCCGCTCCACCAGCGGCCGGTAGCGCTCCAGGACGCCGGCCCAGTCGACGCCGGAGAGGTCGGGGCGCCAGAAGTTGTCGCGCATCAGCCGGCCGTTCTCGGCGTACATCTGCCGCCACTCGGCCGCCGGGTCGACGGTGACCCGCAGCCGGGCGAGGTCCACGGTGATCTCGTCGTCCTCGCCGCCGGCCTTGTGGTCGGCCGGGACGATCCGCAGCTCGCCCTCGTCCAGGACGGCGACCCGGCTGCCGTCCCCGCTGACCGCGAACCCGTCGACGTCGTGCACCAGTTGCTCGACCCGGCGCTTCCTCAGGTCGAAGCGCTCCAGCACCGGCCGGGGCCGCTCGTCCTCCAACGAGGCCGCCTCGTCGCCGAGTTCGCCGAGCAGCGGGACCCTGGTCCACAGCACGCCGTCCTTGGCCGCCCGCAGGGTGCCGAACAGCCCGCCCTCCACCGGGAACGGGACGATCCGGTCCGCGATGCCGTCCAGGTCCACCCTGGTCACCGGCGCGGCCGCGTCGCCGCCCTCCTCGCCGTCCGCCTTCTTGGCCCGCGGCTCGTCCTCCTCCCCGCCGAGCGGGCGCCCGGCGCGCTGCGGCCCGAACGGGGACGGGGTGTCGGCGGCCAGCGTGATCAGGTACGGGCGGCAGCCGTTGGGGAAGGACAGGTCGAAGACGTGCGAGTCGTAGACCGGGTCGAAGTTGCGCACCGACAGGAACGCCAGGTAGCGGCCGTCGGCGGTGAAGGCCGGCGAGGTGTCGATGAAGCGCTGCTGGGTCGCCTCGCTGACGGTGCGGGTGGCCAGGTTGGCCAGCACGATCTGGCGCAGCGAGTACGGGCCCAGCCCCGGCACCGGGCGGGACCAGGCCAGCCAGGCCGAGTCCGGGCTGAACACCAGCCCGCTGACCTCGCCGTCGGTGCTGCGCTCCAGTTCGTGCACGGTGCCGTCGGCGAGCGCCACCAGCAGCACCCGGCCGTCGTGGACGCCGAGCGCGGCCTGCTTGCCGTCCGGGGAGACGGCCAGCGCGTTGACCCGGCCGAGTTGCCCGGCGGCCAGCCGGCGGCGCTCGGCGCCGTGCACGGCGGGCGCGTACTCCAGGGCGTCCTCGCCCTCGGCGTCGGACACCCAGAGCACGCCCTGGGCGCCGTCCTCCCCGGGCACCACCCGGGCCAGGCGCCCGCGCACGCCCGGCGTCTCGTCCAGCACCCGGGCCGGGCCCTCGCGGTGGGTCAGCCAGTGCACGCTGCCGCGCACCACCACGGCGCCGGCCCGGCCGGTGCGGTCGGGGGCGACCGACTCCAGCCAGTGCGCGGCGGTCACCGGGCGGGGGCGGCGGCCGCTGCGCGGACCGGCCAGCCGGACGTCCAGGCGGCGCGGCTCGGCGCCGGCCAGGTCCTCCAGCAGCCAGAGGTCACCGGCCCGGTGGTAGACCACCCGGGTGCCGTCGGTGGCGGCGTTGCGGGCGTAGAAGCCGTCCGCGCCGGTGGTGTGGCGGCGCAGGTCGGACCCGTCCGGGAGGCTGGACCACAGCTCGCCGACGCCCTCGTGGTCCGACAGGAAGGCGATCCGGGCGCCCGGCCCGGCGTCCGGACCGGCCACCCACAGCGGCGAGGACAGCTGGCCGTCCAACTCCTCGTGGACCCGGGCGAATTCGTCCCGGCCCAGCCACAGCTTGCCGGCCCGGCCGCCCCGGTAGCGCTTCCACCAGGCCGGTTCGGGGATCGCGGCGCTGGCCAGCAGCACCCGGTCCCCGCCCGGCTCGAAGGCGATCCCGCCGACCGGCCCGTACGGCAGCCGCACCGGCTCCCCGCCGTCCAGCGGCACCGCGTGCGCCCAGGTACGGCGCGGGGTCGCCTGCCCGGCGGCGGTGGTGGCGATCGGGCGGCCGTCGGCCGTCCAGCCCTGCACCCTGGTCTGGCCGCTGCCCCAGTGGGTGAGCCGGCGGGAGGGTCCGCCGTCCACCGGCACCACGTGCACCTCGGGCGCGCCGTCCCGGGTGGAGGTGAAGGCGATGCGCCGCCCGTCCGGGGAGAACCGGGGGTTCTGCACCGGCAGGTGGTCGGCGGTGAGCCGCCAGGCCCGTCCGCCGTCCAACGGGGCGAGCCAGAGGTCGTTCTCGGCGACGAAGGCGACCAGGTCGCCGTGCAGGTGGGGGTGGCGCAGGTACGCGCCCGAGGAGGTGCTCAGGGAGTCCGTCACGCGGCCAGCGTAGGCACGTACGCGTACGAGCCGCCGCGCTTTCGGACAGAGTCGGGCCCCCCGGGCGAGCCCGCTGGACCCTCGCGCCGCGCCGTAGTACGGGCCGCTCCCGGGACGGTCCGGGCTACGCCCAGCGGCCGGTGCGGCCCAGCAGCAGTGCCCCGGCGGCCACCCCGGCGGTGGAGGTGCGCAGCACCGAGGGGCCCAGACGGTACGGCTTCGCGCCCGCCCCGGCGAAGACGGCCAGCTCCTCCGGGGAGACCCCGCCCTCCGGGCCGACCACCAGCACCAGGTCCCCGGCCCCGGGCAGCACGGCGTGCGCCAGCGGCTCGGCGCCCTCCTCGTGCAGCACGGCGGCGAACGCGGCGCCCGCCAGGAGCGGCGCCAGCTGCTTGGTGGTCATCGGGTCCCGCACCTCGGGGAAGCGCAGCCGGCGGGACTGCTTGCCGGCCTCGCGGGCGGTGGCCCGCCACTTGGCGAGCGCCTTGGCGCCGCGCTCGCCCTTCCACTGGGTGATGCACCGGGAGGCCGACCAGGGGATCACCACGTCCACGCCGACCTCGGTCATGGTCTCCACGGCCAGCTCACCGCGGTCGCCCTTGGGCAGCGCCTGGACGACGACGATCCGCGGCGCGGGCTCCGGCTCGCGGCGCACCGCGGCGACCGCCACGTCGACGGCGTCCTTGCCGAACACCTCGGCGACCGTCCCGTCCACGCCCAGCCCCAGCCCGTCGGCCAGGGTGATCGCCTCGCCGGCCTCCAGCCGCTTCACCGCGGCGGCGTGCCGCCCCTCCGGGCCGTCCAGGCGCACCACGGCGCCGGGCGCGGCGGCGGCGATCCGCTCGGTGTCGACGACGAAGACGGGCGCGGTCATGCGGGGGAACCTTTCCGGAGGGGGCCCGGCCGGCGCGCGGCCGCGGCGGGGAGGAAACGCGGGAGGGGTGCCGGGGGTCGGCCCCCGGCACCCCTCCGCGGACGGCTACCGGCCGTTGAAGGCGTCCTTCAGCCGGGAGAACAGGCCCTGCTGGCCCGGCGCGAACTGGCCGGAGGGCCGCTCCTCGCCGCGCAGCACCGCGAGACGGCGCAGCAGCTCCTCCTGCTCGGCGTCGAGCTTGGTGGGCGTCTTCACCTCGACGTGCACTATCAGGTCGCCCCGGCCGCCCCCGCGCAGGTGGGTGATGCCCCGGCCGTGCAGCGGGATCGACTGGCCGGACTGGGTGCCGGGCCGGATGTCGACCTCCTCCAGGCCGTCCAGGGTCTGCAGCGGCACCTGGGTGCCGAGCGAGGCCGCCGTCATCGGGATGGTGACGGTGCAGTGCAGGTCGTCCCCGCGCCGCTGGAAGATCGCGTGGGTGGTCTCGGCGATCTCGACGTACAGGTCGCCGGCCGGGCCGCCGCCCGGGCCGACCTCGCCCTCGCCGGCCAACTGGATCCGGGTGCCGTTGTCGACACCGGCCGGGATCTTCACGGTCAGCGTGCGGCGGGCGCGGACCCGGCCGTCGCCGGCGCACTCCGGGCACGGGGTCGGCACGACGGTGCCGAAGCCCTGGCACTGCGGGCAGGGGCGGGAGGTCATGACCTGGCCCAGGAAGGACCGGGTGACCTGGGAGACCTCGCCCTTGCCGCGGCACATGTCACAGGTCTGCGCCGAGGTGCCGGGGGCCGCGCCCTCGCCGCTGCAGGTGGTGCAGGTGACGGCGGTGTCGACCTGGAGCTCCTTGGTGGTGCCGAACGCGGCCTCCTCCAGGGTGATCTCCAGCCGGATCATGGCGTCCTGGCCCCGGCGGGTGCGCGAGCGCGGGCCGCGCTGGCCGGCCGCGGCGCCGAAGAAGGCGTCCATGATGTCGGAGAAGCCGAAGCCCGCCGCGCCGGCCCCGAAGCCGCCCGCACCGCCGCCGCCCGGGGACAGCGGGTCCCCGCCGAGGTCGTAGACCTGGCGCTTCTGCGGGTCGGAGAGCACCTCGTAGGCGGCGTTGATCTCCTTGAACCGCTCCTGCGTCTTCGGGTCCGGGTTGACGTCCGGGTGCAGTTCGCGTGCCAGGCGCCGGAACGCCTTCTTGATCTCGTCCTGCCCCGCATCCCGTCGGACGCCGAGTACCGCGTAGTAGTCCGTGGCCACCAAATGCTCCGCTTGTTCCGCCTGTAGTAGTGCTGCGACTGGTCACCGCGCGTCACCGGTACGGCGCGCGGTCGTATTGCTACGACTCGGCCAGGATCTGGCCCACGTACCGCGCCACCGCCCGCACCGCCCCCATTGTGCCCGGGTAGTCCATCCGGGTCGGACCGATCACACCCAGCTTGGCCACGCTCTCGTCCCCCGAACCGTAACCGACCGAGACCACCGAGGTGGAAATCAGCCCCTCGTAGGCGTTCTCCCGCCCGATCCGGACCGTCATCGCGGCGTCGTTGGTCTCACCCAGGAGGCGGAGCAGGATGACCTGCTCCTCCAGCGCTTCCAGCACCGGCTGGATGGTGAGCGGGAAGTCGTGGCCGAAGCGGGTCAGGTTGGCCGTGCCGGCCAGCATGATCCGCTCCTCGTTCTGCTCCGCGAGCGTCTCGAACAGCGTCGCCAGGACGGTGGCCACGATCGGCCGGTCGGCCTCCTCGAACGTCGCCGGGAGCTCCTCCAACAGCCCCGGGACCTCCGGCAGGAGGCGGCCGGCCGCCCTGCTGTTGAGCGCGGTGCGCAGATCCGCCAGGACGGTCTCGCCGACCGTGCCCGGGCAGTCCACCATCCGCTGCTCGACCCGGCCGGTGTTGGTGATCAGCACCAGCATCACCTTCGCCGGGGCCAGCGCCACCAGCTCGATGTGCCGCACCGTGGAGCGCGTCAGCGAGGGGTACTGGACCACCGCGACCTGCCGGGTCAGCTGGGCGAGCAGCCGCACGGTGCGCGCGACCACGTCGTCCAGGTCGACCGCGCCGTCCAGGAAGTGCCGGATCGCCCGGCGCTCGGGGGCGCTCATCGGCTTGATCTCGGCGAGCTTGTCGACGAAGAGGCGGTACCCCTTGTCGGTCGGGATCCGGCCGGCGCTGGTGTGCGGCTGGTGGATGTAGCCCTCCTCCTCCAGCGCCGCCATGTCGTTGCGGACCGTCGCCGGCGAGACCCCGAGGTTGTGCCGCTCCACCAGGGCCTTGGAGCCGACCGGCTCCTCGGTGCCCACGTAGTCCTGCACGATCGCGCGGAGCACGGCGAGCTTGCGGTCGTCCAGCTGGCGGACCTCACCGGCCATGGGGCACGCACCTCCGTCTTCGCACGTTGTCCGTCTGTGTCCCGCTGTACTGCTCTGTCCTGCCTGTACCGCTCTGTCCTGCGGCGGGCCGCTCCCGGCGGCCCCGACCTTGGCACTCTGAACACCCGAGTGCCAAAACCGTACCTGCCAGTGTAAGGCCCGGGTCCTACGGCAGGAACGGCCCGACCGGGGTGATCCTGCCCGCAGTTCCGGGTACGGCCCGCACGGCGGCGGCCGTTCACGGTTCCGGGCGCCGGGGTGGTGCCCCCGGGCCGTCCGGGTGGCAGCATCGAAGGCGACGGCGAATGGAGGAGCAAGCGATGTCGAGCTCGGGCCAGCACACCCGTTTCGCGCCCGACCGCGGCCTGACCGGCCGCATGGTCGCCACGATGTTCGTGATCGGGCTGCTGTACGTCGGTTTCACCGGCCTGCTGATCGCGCTGCTGCGCGGCGCCTGGCCGCTGATCGTCCTGATCTCCGGCGGGCTGTTCGTGGCCCAGTTCTGGTTCAGCGACAAGATCACCGAACGGGCGATGGGCGCCCACCAGGTGTCCCCGGAGGAGTTCCCCCAGCTGCACGGCACGATCGACCGGCTCTGCGCCCTGGCCGACATGCCCAAACCCCGCGTGGCGGTCGCCGACAACGACATGCCCAACGCCTTCGCCACCGGCCGCAACCCGCAGAACGCGGTGGTCTGCGTGACCACCGGCCTGCTGCGCCGACTGGAGCCGGAGGAGCTGGAGGGCGTCCTCGCGCACGAGCTGTCCCACGTGGCCCACCGGGACGTCGCGGTGATGACGATCGCCGGCTTCCTCGGCGTGCTCGCCGGCGCGATGACCAGGATCGCCGTGTACGGCGGCTTCATGGGCGGCGGCCGCAACGACAACGACCAGAACGCGGCCATCGTCGCGCTGCTCATCCCGCTGGTCTCGATGGTCGTCTACGCGATCAGCTTCCTGCTCACCCGGCTGCTCTCCCGCTACCGCGAGCTGGCCGCCGACCGAGCCGCCGCCCAGCTCACCGGACGGCCCAGCGCCCTCGCCTCCGCCCTGACCAAGGTGACCGGGCAGATCGCCGCCATCCCCAGCAAGGACCTGCGCCAGGCGCAGCCGTACAACGCCTTCTACTTCGCCCCCGCGCTGAGCGCCCGGGAGACCGCCTCGCAGCTGCTGTCCACGCACCCGACGCTGGAGAAGCGGCTGGAGCAGCTGGCGAAGATCTCCGAGCAGCTCGGCCGCTGAGCCCGAGCCCCTGTGACCCGAAGTGGCCCGTGTGGCCCGCGTGACCCATCCGACCCATCTGACCCATGTGACCCGAGAGGACAGCCGTGGGATTCCTGGACGCCCTGTTCGGCCGCACCAAGCCCGTCAAGCCCGACCTCGACCAGCTGTTCGGCGTGCCGTCCGCCGCGCTCACCCTGGAGGCCGGCGCCGGGTTCACCCCGACCGGGCTCGGCTCGGTCTGCTTCGCGGCCGTCGAGGGCGCGGCCTTCGTCCAGGTCGAACAGCAGGTGCGGGCCCTGCTGGACGCCGACACCGAGCGCGGCGGCGTCCCGGTGGAGGCCTCCAAGGACGACTACGGCTACTCCTGGCTGCTGGCCCGGCACACCCCCGAGGAGCTGCCGGAGCTGGTCAACGACCTCCACGCGGTCAACAGCGAGCTGGAGGCGAACGGCTTCGGGCCGCAGCTGCTCTGCTCGCTGGTGGGCTTCCGCAACGCCGAGGGGCAGCCGCTGGCGCTGGTCTACCTCTACAAGCGCGGCACCTTCTACCCCTTCGCGCCGGTGCCCGGTGGCGGGGAGAAGCGCAACAGCCCGCTGGAACTGCAGGTCAACGCGATGCTGGGGAACGACCTGCGGCTGGAGAAGGACCTGAGCCGCTGGTTCCCGGTGTGGGGCGCGCCGGGCCTCTGACGGTCCGTCCGCCGTCCCTATGATCACCCGTATGCGCAGCCGCCAGTACGGACCCGACCTGACCCCGCCGTGGAAGAAGCAGACGCCCGCCCCGGAGGTGCCCGCCGAGCGGGACCTGGTGGTCGAGGAGGCCACCACCGGCTACTGCGGGGCGGTGGTGCGCTGCGAGAAGACCGCCGAGGGGTTCACCGTGACCCTGGAGGACCGCTTCGGCAAGCACCGGGTCTTCCCCCTGGTCCCGCGCGGCTTCCTGCTGGAGGGCCGGGTCGTCACCCTGGTGCGCCCCGCCGGCCCGGCGGCCCCCCGCACCCCGGCCCGCACCGCCTCGGGCTCGATCGCCGTGCCCGGCGCCCGCGCCAGGGTCGCCCGCGAGTCGCGGATCTACGTCGAGGGGCGTCACGACGCCGAACTGGTCGAGCGGGTCTGGGGCGACGACCTGCGCGTCGAGGGCGTCGTCGTGGAGTACCTGCGCGGCATCGACGACCTGCCGGCGATCGTCGCCGACTTCGCCCCCGGCCCCGGCCGCCGCCTGGGCGTCCTGGTCGACCACCTGCTCCCGGGCACCAAGGAGCACCGCATCGCCGCCCGGGTCACCGGGGAGTCCGTCCTGGTCGTCGGCCACCCCTACATCGACGTCTGGCAGGCCGTGAAGCCCGCCTCCGTCGGCATCCCCGCCTGGCCCGCCGTGCCGCGCGGCGAGGACTGGAAGGAGGGCACCTGCCGCCGCCTCGGCTGGCCGGTGGACACCCCGGCGGCCTGGAAGCACATCCTGTCGAAGGTGGACAGCTACAAGGACCTGGAGCCCGAACTGCTGGGCCGGGTGGAGGAGTTGATCGACTTCGTAGCCCTGCCGGGTCAGGAGTAGGTCTGGAACTCCGAGGTGTCGATCATGCTGCCCAGCGGATCGACCGGAATCGACTCACCGAACTTCGCGGTGCGCTCGACGGCGTAGTCCGGTGCCCCCGAGGCAGTCCGACCGGGCTCCGTGAGCAACACGCTGATCCCCTTGATCGGATCGACGATCAGGTACGCAGGAATCTGTCCCTCCGCGTACAGCTCCCGCTTGGTCCTGTAGTCACGCAAGACGCTGGTCTTGGAGACGACCTCGACCACCAGCGTGAGCACAGCCGCGGGGACCAGACGTCCGGGCCCCTCGTAGGCCTCCCGCTCGAACACGACGAGATCCGGCTGAGGCTCGCTCGTCAGGCCGGGAAGATCGATGTCCTGGGTGGTCAAGCGGTGCCACCGCGCCCGGGGAAGCTGGTCCCGAATGGCTTCGACAATGATGTTGTGGACCATGTCCGGCCCGGCCGTCATCACGATTTCCCCCCTGATGAGCTCGGCCTTGAAGCCTTCGGGGACCTCCAGGTTCTCGAAGATCCCCGTCACCCGGTCATCGATGGCGGTCATTGCGCGCTCCCTCCGACGGCTGACACCACGTTAACGACACTCAGTCCACCAGGTCACGTACGACGGCGTCCGCCAACAGCCTCCCCTGGAGGGTGAGCGCGGCGCGGCCGTCGGCGTACGGCCCGGGGGCGAGGAGGCCGTCGGCGAGGGCACGGGCGGCGGCCTCGCGGCCGGTGCCGGTGAGCAGGTCGAGGGAGACGCCGTCGACCAGGCGCAGCTCCAGCAGGATGCGCTCGACCCGGCGGTCCTCCTCCTCGAGGACCTCGCGGCCCAGCGCCGGGGTGCGGCCCTCGGCGAGGGCCCGGGCGTAGGCGGCGGGGTGCTTGGCGTTCCACCAGCGGACGCCGCCGACGTGGCTGTGGGCGCCGGGGCCCGCGCCCCACCAGTCGGCGCCGGTCCAGTACAGCTCGTTGTGGCGGCAGCGGCCCTCGGGGGTGGTGGCCCAGTTGGAGACCTCGTACCAGGAGTAGCCGGCGGCGGCGAGCGCCTCCTCGGCGATCAGGTAGCGGTCGGCGTGCACGTCGTCGTCGATCATCGGCAGTTCGCCGCGCTTGACCCGGGCGGCCAGCCGGGTGCCCTCCTCGACGATCAGGGAGTACGCGGAGACGTGGTCCGGCCCGGCGCCGATGGCGGCGTCCAGGGAGGCCCGCCAGTCGTCGTCGGACTCGCCCGGGGTGCCGTAGATCAGGTCGAGGTTGACGTGCTCGAACCCGGCCGCGCGGGCCTCGGCCACACAGGCCTCGGGGCGGCCCGGCGTGTGGTGGCGGTCGAGCAGCCGCAGCACGTGCGGGCGGGCGCTCTGCATGCCGAAGGAGATCCGGTTGTAGCCGCCCTCGCGCAGCTCGGCCAGGTACGCCGGGTCGACCGACTCCGGGTTGGCCTCGGTGGTGACCTCGGCGTCCTCGGCGAGCCCGAACTCCTCGCGGATCGCGGCGAGCATCTTCACCAGGTCCCGGGCGGGCAGCAGGGTGGGCGTTCCGCCGCCGAGGAACACCGTCCGCACGGGCAGGTCGGCGCCACCCAGCACCTTCCGGGCCAGCCGGACCTCGGCGACCACGTTGTCCGCGTACGTCTCCTGGGAGGCGACGGCGCCGGAGGAGCGCAGCTCGGTGGCGGTGTAGGTGTTGAAGTCGCAGTAGCCGCAGCGGCTGGCGCAGTACGGCACGTGCAGGTAGAAACCGAACGGCCGGCCACCGAGCCCGTCGAGGGCGTGCGCGGGCAGGGAACCGTCGGACGGCACCGGTTCGCCGTCGGGGAGTGCGGAGGGCATGACCCCATTGTCCCGTACGGCTCACCCGAACCGGTGAGCCGTACGGGAGCTGGGCGGATCAGGCCTCGTTGGCGCCCGCGTACATCGCGGTGACCGCGTCCGCGTAGGTCCGCTCGACCACCGGGCGCTTGATCTTCAGGCTCGGCGTGAGCTCGCCGTGCTCGATGTCGAGGTCGCGCGGCAGCAGGTGGAACTTCTTGATCGTCTGCCAGCGCTGCAGCCCCGCGTTGAGCCGCTTCACGAAGCCCTCGATCAGCTCGTGGACGGCCGGCTCGGCGGCCAGCTCCGCGTAGGACTTGCCGGCCAGGCCGTGCTCGGCGGCCCACGGCAGCAGGACCGACTCGTCCAGGCCGATCAGCGCGGTGCAGTAGTTGCGGCCGTTGCCGATCACCAGGATGTTGCTGACGAAGGGGCAGACCGCCTTGAACTTGCCCTCGACCTCGCTGGGCGCCACGTACTTGCCGCCGGAGGTCTTGAACAGGTCCTTCTTGCGGTCGGTGATCCGCAGGAAGCCGTCCGCGCTGAGCTCGCCGATGTCCTCGGTGTGGAACCAGCCGTCCGGCTCCAGCACCTCGGCGGTCTTCTCCGGCAGGTTGTGGTAGCCGCGCATGATGCCCGGGCCGCGCAGCAGGATCTCGCCGTCCTCGGCGATCCGCACCTCGGTGCCGGGCAGCGGCCGGCCCACCGTGCCGATCCGCACGTCCTCCTCCCGGTTGACGCAGGACCCGGCGCTGGTCTCGCTCAGGCCGTAGCCCTCCAGGATCGGCACCCCGGCGCCGAGGAAGAAGAAGCCGATCTCCGGGGCCAGCGCGGCGCTGCCGGAGACCGCCCCGCGCAGCCGCCCGCCGAACGCCGCCCGGATCTTCGCGTACACCAGCCGGTCCGCCAGCGCGTGCTGCACCCGCAGGCCCAGCGGGGCGGTGCCGGTGCCGGTGGCGACCCGGCTCTCCTGGACCGCCCGGGCGTGCTCGCGCGCGACCTTGGCGGCCCACAGGAAGATCTTGTACTTGGCGCCGCCCTCGGCCCGGGCCTTGCCCGCGATGCCGTTGTAGACCTTCTCGAAGATGCGCGGCGCCGAGGCCATGATCGTCGGCCGGATCACCGGCAGGTTGTGGATGATCCGGTCCACCCGGCCGTCCACCGCCATCACGTGCCCGGTCGCGATCTGCCCGGAGATCAGCGTCTTGCCGAACACGTGCGACAGCGGCAGCCACATGAACTGCACGTCGTCGGAGCGCAGCAGCCCGCTGGACTCCTGCGCCCGGCCCTCGTACGCCCAGCAGTCGTGCACCAGGCGCACGCCCTTCGGGCGGCCGGTGGTGCCGGAGGTGTAGATCAGGGTCGCCAGCTGCTCCTTGCCGAGCCCGTCGACGGCCTTCTCCACCGCGTCCGGGTGCTGCTCCAGGTACTCGGCGCCCCGGCGCTCCAGCTCGGCGAGGGTGATCACGTCGAGGCCGGCCGCCTCCGGGGCCCCGTCCGGGGCGTCGAAGAGGATCACGGTGCGCAGCTCGGGCAGCCGGTCGAGCTGCTCGACGGCCTTGGCCAGCTGGGCGGCGTTCTCCGCGAACAGCGCCCGGGAGCCGGAGTCGGACAGGATGAAGGCGGTCTCGTCCGCGTTGGTGCTCGGGTAGACGGTCGTGATCGCGGCGCCCGCGCACATGGCGCCGAGGTCCGTGATGATCCACTCGATCCGGGTGGAGGAGGCCAGGGCGACCCGGTCCTCCGGCTGGATGCCGAGCGCCATCAGGCCGGCCGCCACCGCCTTCACCCGGGTCGCGGTCTGCGCCCAGGTCAGCGAACGCCACTGCTCGGCACCGGGCGCGCCGTCCGCGGCGTGCTCGTCGACCGGAGCGGGGTGGCGGTAGGCCTCGGCGTTCGGGGTCGCGGCGACGCGCTCCAGGAACAGGTGGGCGACGGAGGCGGGACGCCCGGCGACGAGGTCGGGCCTGCCGGAGTCGATCAGGGACTGCGCGGAACTCAACGAGGACCTCCGGGGGCGGGTGGCCGTCTGAGGGAATGTCGCGGCGGCCGTGGGGGCGGTCACCGGGCCCCGGTTCACCTGAACGGTACCGGTCAGTAACAAGGGGGCAATCAGCAGCCTAGGGGGAAACCGGTCATTCCGTAAGGGGGCGGAGCCGGTCGGCACGCCCCCACACCCCGGGTGACCGCCCCCGCGGGGCGCGCCGCACCGGCCGACACGCCCCGCGAGGCGACCGAGGGACGAACTGCCGGACCGTACGGCAAAAGCCCGGCAAACCTCCGGTTCCCGCACGCCGAATGGCCTGTACGACGCTACAGAACAACGAGAATCGGGGTGCGAACCCGACCGGCGACGACAAGAGTGTGCTAGTGCTGATCAGACTGCTGCGGGCGTACCTGCGCCCCTACTCCCGACCGATCACCCTGTTGGTGACCCTCCAGCTGGTGTCCACCCTCGCGGCGCTCTACCTGCCGACACTCAACGCCGACATCATCGACGACGGCGTGGTCAAGGGCGACACCGGCTACATCCTGCGCGTCGGCGCGGTGATGATCGGCGTCACCCTCGTCCAGGCGGCCTGCTCCATCGGCGCCGTCTACATCGGCGCCCGCGTCGCCATGGCCTTCGGCCGGGACGTCCGCGCCGCCGTCTTCGACCGGGTGCAGAGCTTCTCCGCCCGCGAAGTCGGCCAGTTCGGCGCGCCCTCCCTGATCACCCGCACCACCAACGACGTCCAGCAGATCCAGATGCTCGCCCTGATGAGCTTCACCCTCATGGTCGCCGCACCGATCATGTGCGTCGGCGGCATCATCATGGCGCTCAACCAGGACGTCCCGCTGTCCGGCCTGCTGCTCGCCGTCATCCCCGCCCTCGCCGTCGTCGTCATCCTCCTGGTCCGCGCGCTGCGCCCCCAGTTCCGCAGCATGCAGGAGCGCATCGACACCGTGAACCGGATCCTGCGCGAACAGATCACCGGCATCCGCGTCATCCGCGCCTTCGTCAAGGACGACCAGGAGCAGGCCCGTTTCGCCGGCGCCAACGAGGACCTCACCGCCGTCGCCCGCCACGTCGGCCGGCTGATGGCCGTCATGTTCCCGGCCGTCATGCTCGTCGTGAACGTCTCCAGCGTCGCCGTGCTCTGGTTCGGCGCCCACCGCATCGACAGCCACGACATGGAGATCGGCGGACTCACCGCCTTCCTCTCCTACCTGATGCAGATCCTCATGAGCGTCATGATGGCCACCTTCATGTTCATGATGGTGCCCCGCGCCGAAGTCTGCGCCGAGCGCGTCCAGGAGGTCCTCGGCACCCACTCCAGCGTCGTCCCGCCCGCCGAGCCCGTCACCGAGGTCCTGCGCCGCGGCAACCTCGAACTGCGCGACGTCGACTTCCGCTACCCCGGCGCCGAGGCCTCCGTCCTGCGCGGCATCGACCTCACCGCCCGCCCCGGCGAGACCACCGCCATCATCGGCTCCACCGGCAGCGGCAAGTCCACCCTGCTCGGCCTCGTCCCCCGGCTCTTCGACGCCACCTCCGGCCAGGTCCTCCTCGACGGCGTCGACGTCCGCGAACTCGCCGCCGACACCATCGCCGACAACATCGGCATCGTCCCCCAGAAGCCCTACCTGTTCACCGGCACCGTCGCCAGCAACCTCCGCTACGGCCGGCCCGACGCCACCGACGAGGAACTCTGGCACGCCCTGGAGATCGCCCAGGCCAAGGAGTTCGTCGAAAAACTCCCCGAAGGCCTCGACGCCCCCATCGCCCAGGGCGGCAGCAACGTCTCCGGCGGCCAGCGCCAGCGCCTCGCCATCGCCCGCGCCCTGGTCCGCAAGCCCTCCGTCTACCTCTTCGACGACTCCTTCTCCGCGCTCGACTACGCCACCGACGCCAAACTGCGCAAGGCCCTCTCCCGCGAGACCGCCGACGCCACCGTCCTCATCGTCGCCCAGCGCGTGTCCACCATCCGCGACGCCGACCGCATCATCGTCCTCGACGAAGGCGCCGTCGTCGGCACCGGCACCCACCACGAACTGATGGCCGACAACCCGACGTACCGGGAGATCGTGCTCTCCCAGCTCACCGAGCAGGAGGCGGCGTGACCACCCCCGGAAAGCCCCCGACGGACACCCCGAAGGCCGCCCCGCTGAAGGACGGCGGGAAAGCCGATCTGCGGAAGATCGGTGGAAAGACCGACCTGCACAAGAGCGGTGGAAAAGCCGACCGGAGAAAGTCCGACGCCGAACTGCCCAGCGACTCCCAGGCCGCCGCCGCCCGCCGCGGCCCCGCCGGCCCCGGCCGCTTCATGGGCGGCCAGGGCGCCGAGAAGTCCATGGACTTCAAGGGCTCCGGCAAACGCGTCCTCGGCCTGCTGCGCCCCGAACGCGCCCTCCTCCTCGGCGTCCTGCTCCTCGGCGTCCTCGGCATCGGCTGCGCCGTCATCGGCCCCAAGATCCTCGGCGACGCCACCGACCTGATCTTCGCCGGCGTCGTCGGCGCCCGCTTCGCCCCCGGCACCAGCAAGGCCCAGGTCATCGACGGCCTGCGCGCCCACGGCGACAACGGCATCGCCGACCTGCTCGCCGCCGTCGACTTCACCCCCGGCCAGGGCATGGACTTCGACGCCATCGGCTCCGTCCTGCTCTGGGTCCTCGGCATCTACGTCGCCTCCGCCGTCTTCGGCATCTTCCAGGGCCGGCTCGCCACCACGGCCATCCAGCGCGCCAGCTACCGGCTGCGCCAGGACGTCGAGGCCAAGCTCGCCCGCCTCCCGCTCAGCTACTTCGACAAGCAGCCCCGCGGCGAGGTGCTCAGCCGGGTCACCAACGACATCGACAACATCGGCCAGTCCATGCAGCAGACCATGGGACAGGTCGTCAACTCGCTGCTCACCGTGGTCGGCGTGCTCGCGATGATGTTCTGGATCTCCCCGCTGCTCGCCGTGATCGCCCTCGTCTCCGTCCCGCTCTCGGTGGTCGTCGCCACCAGGGTCGGCAAGCGGGCCCAGCCGCAGTTCGTCCAGCAGTGGAAGTCCACCGGCCAGCTCAACGCCCACATCGAGGAGATGTACACCGGCCACACCCTGGTCAAGGCCTTCGGCCGCCAGCGCGAGGCCGCCGCCACCTTCCGCGAGCACAACGAGGCTCTCTACCAGGCCAGTTACCAGGCCCAGTTCATCTCCGGGATCATCCAGCCCGCGATGATGCTGATCGGCAACCTGCAGTACGTGCTGGTCGCCGTCGTCGGCGGCCTGCGGGTCGCCGGCGGCGCGCTGTCCATCGGCGACGTCCAGGCGTTCATCCAGTACTCCCGGCAGTTCAGCCAGCCGCTCACCCAGGTCGCCAGCATGGCCAACCTGGTGCAGTCCGGCGTCGCCTCCGCCGAGCGCGTCTTCGAACTCCTCGACGCCCCCGAACAGAGCCCCGAACCCGCCATGCCCGAGAAGCCGGACACCGTGCACGGCCGGGTCGCCTTCCAGGACGTCTCCTTCCGCTACGACCCCGACAAGCCGCTCATCGAGGACCTCTCCCTCAAGGTCGAACCCGGCCACACCGTCGCCATCGTCGGCCCCACCGGCGCCGGCAAGACCACCCTGGTCAACCTGCTGATGCGGTTCTACGAGGTCAGCTCCGGCCGGATCACCCTCGACGGGGTCGACATCTCCGCGATGTCCCGCGAGGACCTGCGCTCCGGCATCGGCATGGTCCTCCAGGACACCTGGCTGTTCGGCGGCAGCATCGCCGACAACATCGCCTACGGCGCCCAGGGCGCCACCCGCGAACAGGTCGTCGAAGCCGCCAAGGCCGCCCACGTCGACCGCTTCGTCCGCACCCTCCCGGACGGCTACGACACCGTCATCGACGACGAGGGCACCGGCGTCAGCACCGGCGAGAAGCAACTGATCACCATCGCCCGGGCCTTCCTCGCCCAGCCGTCCATCCTCGTCCTCGACGAGGCGACCAGCTCCGTCGACACCCGCACCGAGGTGCTCATCCAGCGGGCCATGGCCCGGCTGCGCACCGGCCGCACCAGCTTCGTGATCGCCCACCGGCTCTCCACCATCCGGGACGCCGACGTGATCCTGGTGATGGAGAACGGCTCGATCGTCGAGCAGGGCTCGCACGACGAGCTGATCGCCGCCGGCGGCGCCTACGCCCGGCTCTACCAGGCGCAGTTCGCGGAGGCCGTGGCCGAGGTGGACTGACGCGCGAGTCACCCGACGGGCCGGGGCGGAGCCTTCCGCCCCGGCCCCCGCGCGTCGGGGGCCGCTCGTGCGTCCGGGGCCCGGCTGTCCGTCCGGAGCACGCTCGTGCGTCCGGGCCCCGCTCGCGCGCCCGCTCCCCCTCGTGCGTCCGGTGCCGCCCCGCCCCCGGTCGTCGCCATCGGCGTCAGCGGGCGCTACCTTGGGCCCGTGACCGACGACCAGGCCCCGCCCGCCCCGGACGCCTTCGAGGCCAACCGCCGCTACCTGGGTTCGGTCGCCTACCGGCTGCTCGGCTCCTTCACCGACGCCGAGGACGTCCTGCAGGACGCCTGGCTGCGCTGGCAGGCCGCCGACCGCTCCGCCGTCACCGACCCGCGCGCCTTCCTGACCACCGTCGTCACCCGGCTCTGCTACGACCAGCTCGGCTCCGCCCGGGCCCGCCGCGAGGCCTACTACGGCGAGTGGCTGCCCGAACCCGCCGTCACCTACGCGGACGTCCCGGACACCCCCGCCGAACTCGCCGAGCGCGGCGAATCCGTCTCCCTCGCCCTGCTCGCCGTCCTCGAACAGCTCTCCCCCGCCGAACGGGCCGCCTTCGTGCTGCACGACGTCTTCGCGGTCGGCTTCGAGGAGATCGGCAGCTCGCTGGACCGCTCCCCCGACGCCGCCCGCCAGCTCGCCTCCCGGGCCCGCCGCCGGGTCAAGGACGGCCGCCGCCCCGGCGGCGGCACCGACCGGGCCGAGCACCGCCAGGCCGTCGAGGCCTTCGCCGCCGCCACCACCCGCGGCGACATCCTCGCCCTGATGGAGGTCCTGGACCCGGACGTGGTCTGGCACTCCGACGGCGGCGGCATCGTCCGGGCCGCCGTCCGCCCGATCCACGGCGCCGACCGGGTGGCCCGTACGGTCACCGGCCTGATCGCCAAGTGGTTCACCCCCGACATCGCCACCGGCCCCGCCCTGGTCAACGGCGAACCCGGGCTGGTCTGGTACGACCTGCCCACCGGCACCGTCGGCGGCGTGCTCGCCTTCACCGTGGCCGACGGCCGGATCACCGAGGCGTACGTGGTGGTCAACCCCGAGAAGCTCGGCCGCATCAGCCCCGTCACCGCCCCCTGACACCCCTCCGGCGGATGTGACGCGGGTCACGGTCACATCCCGAACGGCCGCGTCGTCCCCCTCCCGAAGAGCGCTCCCCGAGGGCGCACCGAACGGAGGCGGACGAGATGAGCAGCACCAGCAGCAGCCCGAAGCGGATCGTCGTCCTGGGCGCCGGCTACGCCGGACTCACCGCGGCCAAGGGCGCCGGACGGCACCACGACGTCACCCTGGTCGCCCCCGAGGAGCGGATCCTGCACCGCATCCGCCAGCACGAGACGGCGGCCGGCCGCGGCCGCGACTGGCCCGCCATCGGCGACCTGGTCCGCGGCCGCCGGATCCGCCACCAAAGGGCCCGGGCCGTCGAACTCGACCTGGCCGGACACAAGGTCGTCCTGGACGACGGCACCACCCTCGACTACGACACCCTGGTCTACGCCCTCGGCAGCCGCACCGCCTGGCACGGCGTCCCCGGCGCCGTCGAGCACGCCCACCCCGTGGAGCGCGCCGCCGAGGTGCGGCGCCTGATCGCCGAAGCCCCCCGCCCCGGCACCCTGGCCGTCGTCGGCGGCGGCGCCACCGGCATCGAACTCGCCACCGAACTCGCCGAGGCCCACCCCGGCTGGCGGGTGCGGATCGTCGCCGCCGGCCAGGTCGGCGGCATCTACTCCGCCAAGGGCCGCGCCCACATCCGGCGCGTCCTCGACCGGCTCGGCGTCGAGGTCCACGAGAACGCCACCGTCACCGAGGTCACCCCGGACGGCCCGCGCACCGCCGCCGGCCCGATCCACGCCGACCTCACCGTCTGGGCCGCCTCGATGGAACCCCACCCGCTGGCCGCCGAGGCCGGACTCGCCGTGGACGAACGCGGCCGCGCCCTGGTCGACGACCACCTGCGGTCGGTCTCGCACCCGGACGTCCACGTGGTCGGCGACGCCGCCGCCGTCACCGTCCCCGGCGTCGGCACCCTGCGGATGGGCTGCGCCACCGCCCTGCCGCAGGGCCAGTACGTCGGCAAGCTGCTGGACGGACGCACCGCCGCGCCGTTCTCGTTCCGGTACGTCGTGCAGTGCCTGAGCCTCGGCCGGCGGGACGGACTGCTCCAGCTGGTCCACCCGGACGACTCGATGAAGCCCACCGTGTTCACCGGCACCGCGGGCCGGCTGGCCAAGGCCGGGATCGTCTCGGTCGTCCTCAGCGCGCTGAAGTAGCCTCCACGGCACCGTCCGAGGACGCCGAGAGGCGCGTGCCGAGGAGGCGCTCCCGGCACGCGCCGAGGACGCCGAAGGGCCCGGGCGGGATGCCCGGGCCCTTCGGTACGCCCCTGGTACCGCTTCCCCGCTACTTCTTCTCCTTCGGCGCCTCGGCGTCGGTGGACAGCGCGGCGATGAAGGCCTCCTGCGGGACCTCCACGCGGCCGACCATCTTCATCCGCTTCTTGCCTTCCTTCTGCTTCTCCAGCAGCTTCCGCTTGCGGGAGATGTCACCGCCGTAGCACTTGGCGAGGACGTCCTTGCGGATCGCGCGGACCGTCTCGCGGGCGATGACCCGGGAGCCGATGGCGGCCTGGATCGGCACCTCGAACTGCTGGCGGGGGATCAGCTTCTGCAGCTTGCCGGCCATCATCACGCCGTAGCCGTAGGCCTTGTCCTTGTGGACGATCGCGGAGAAGGCGTCCACCGCGTCGCCGTGCAGCAGGATGTCGACCTTGACCAGGTTGGCGGTCTGCTCGCCGATGGGCTCGTAGTCGAGCGAGGCGTAGCCGCGGGTCTTGGACTTCAGCTGGTCGAAGAAGTCGAAGACGATCTCCGCGAGCGGCAGGGTGTAGCGCAGCTCGACGCGGTCCTCGGACAGGTAGTCCATGCCCTGGAGGTTGCCGCGGCGGGACTGGCAGAGCTCCATGATCGCGCCGACGAACTCGTTCGGCGCCAGGATGGTGCCGCGCACGACCGGCTCGTACACCTCGGCGATCTTGCCGGTGGGGAACTCGCTCGGGTTGGTGACGGTGTGCTCGGTGCCGTCCTCCATGATCACCCGGTAGATCACGTTCGGGGCGGTGGAGATCAGGTCGAGGTTGAACTCGCGCTCCAGGCGCTCCCGGATGATCTCCAGGTGCAGCAGGCCGAGGAAGCCGCAGCGGTAGCCGAAGCCGAGCGCGACCGAGGTCTCCGGCTCGTACACCAGCGCCGCGTCGTTCAGCCGCAGCTTGTCGAGCGCGTCGCGCAGCAGCGGGTAGTCCGAGCCGTCCAGCGGGTAGAGGCCGGAGAACACCATCGGACGCGGGTCCTTGTAGCCGCCCAGCGCCTCGGTCGCACCCTTGTGCTGCGAGGTGATGGTGTCACCGACCTTGGACTGCCGGACGTCCTTCACGCCGGTGATGATGTAGCCCACCTCGCCGACGCCCAGGCCGTCCGCGACCTTCGGCTCGGGCGAGATGACGCCGATCTCCAGCAGCTCGTGGGTGGCGCCGGTGGACATCATCGCGATCCGCTCGCGCTTGGTCAGCTGGCCGTCCACGACACGGACGTAGGTGACCACGCCGCGGTAGGCGTCGTACACCGAGTCGAAGATCATCGCGCGGGCCGGGGCGTCCGCGACGCCGACCGGGGCCGGCACGGTGTTGACGATGTGGTCCAGCAGGTCCTCGACGCCCAGGCCCGTCTTGGCGCTGACCTTGAGCACGTCGCCCGGGTCGCAGCCGATGATGTGGGCGATCTCCTCGGCGTACTTCTCCGGCTGGGCGGCCGGCAGGTCGATCTTGTTGAGGACCGGGACGATCGTGAGGTCGTTCTCCAGCGCCAGGTACAGGTTGGCGAGGGTCTGCGCCTCGATGCCCTGGGCCGCGTCGACCACCAGGATGGTGCCCTCGCACGCGGCGAGGGAGCGGGACACCTCGTACGTGAAGTCCACGTGGCCCGGGGTGTCGATCATGTTGAGGATGTGCGTCGTCCCGGCGTCCGGCCCGGTCTTCGGCGCCCACGGGAGGCGGACCGCCTGCGACTTGATGGTGATGCCGCGCTCACGCTCGATGTCCATGCGGTCGAGGTACTGGGCGCGCATCTGCCGGGGGTCGACGACGCCGGTGATCTGCAGCATCCGGTCTGCGAGCGTCGACTTGCCGTGGTCGATGTGGGCGATGATGCAGAAGTTGCGGATCAGCGCCGGGTCGGTACGGCTGGGCTCTGGCACATTGCTGGGGGTCGCGGGCACCTTGGTCCGATTCTCCGTTGGTCCGGGGCCGGGGGTGTCCGGATCATCGCTGACCGGTTTCCCGGGGACCGGACAGTCTCGTCCGATCGAAATAGTTCCTCCCATCTTCCCACGACCGCCGCCCGTGCTGCCGTTCGGGCACCGCCCGGCCCTTCCCCCGGCCGCCGCCGGGCGGAAGGATGGCCTCCCGTGATCCTCGAAAGCGCCCTGCTCGACGTCCTGCCCGGCCGGGAGGAGGAGTTCCTCGCCGCCTTCGCCGAAGCCCGCCCGCTGATCTCCGGCCGACCCGGCTTCCGCTCCCTGGAACTGCGGCGCTGCCTCGACGAGGGCCGCGCCTCGCGCTTCCTCCTCCAGGTCGGCTGGGACACCCTCGCCGACCACACCGAGGGCTTCCGCACCTCCCCCGAGTACCAGCGCTGGCGCGACCTGCTCCACCACTTCTACCGCCCGTTCCCGGAGGTCGAGCACTACGGCGAGCCCCTGCTCCGCGCGTAGCGGGCGCCGGGCTCTGCGCGGGGGCGGCCGGTTTGGGGCGCGCGGCGGGCCCCTGGTAGCGTGGTCAGCTGCACCTGGCCTCGGCATGCCCTCTCAGCTGGACCGAAGGCCGTCAGGCGCAGCCCGTTCAATCCTTTTAGACAAGACTGAGGCTCCTTCGTGGCGAACATCAAGTCCCAGATCAAGCGCAACAAGACCAACGAGAAGGCGCGCCTGCGCAACAAGGCCGTCAAGTCCTCGCTGAAGACCGCTCTGCGCAAGGCCCGTGAGGCCGCTGCCGCCGGCGAGACCGAGAAGGCCGTCGTGCTGGCCCGCGCCGCCTCCAAGGCGCTGGACAAGGCCGTGAGCAAGGGCGTCATCCACGCCAACCAGGCCGCCAACAAGAAGTCGGCCATCACCAAGCGCGTCAACACCGCCGCCCAGGCCTGACGCCCCCGGGGCCCCGGCCCCACCGCCTCGGGACGATCCGGCCCTCTACCCGGACCCTGGGGCGCGCGAGACTCGCACCGTACGCGGCCTGCGTTCGCCACGCGGGTGCGGTGCAACAAGCAGTACGGCAGGCGCCGCAGTCGGCCTCTTCCCCAGAGGCCGCTGCGGCGCCTGTCGCGTTCCACGGTCCGGCCGCTATCGTCGGTCCGATGCGATCGAGGTGCGGGGGAGCGCCCCGACGCCAGGCCCAGGGGGGAACCTCATGACGACGCCACCGCCACCGCCGGCACCCAACGGGCCGGGGTACGGATTCCCGCAGCAACCGCCGGGCGCGGGGGCACAGCCTCCGGCCGGGGCGCAGCCCGTCGCGGGCGCGCCTGGCGGGCCTGGTGTGCCGGGCGCGCCGGGCGCGCCGGGCGCGCCGGGCGCGGCCGGTTTCGGGCCGCCGCCCGGGCTGCCCGCCTCGCCGGCGATACCCGGGCCGCCCGGGATGCCCACCGCTCCGGGAATGCCGACCGTACCGGGGGGCGGTGCGCCGCGCTCCGGGGGGAACCTGCGGCGCAACGCCGTCTGGGCGTTCGTCGGCGCCGTGCTCGCCTCGGCCGGCTGGGCCACCGCCGTGATGGTCATCCCCGGCATGGTCAGCAGCGACTCCTCCCCGCGCAGCCTCGGCAACTACCACCTCTCGGACGACTTCTGCACCACCGGGAAGCCCACCAAGCTGCTGCAGACGTACTCCGTCTCGGACACCTCCACGCCGACCCACCACACCGACCGGCACCCGGCCCTGGACAGCATGAACTGCTCGATGAGCCTCAAGCGGACCGGCGGCAACAGCGACAGCGAGTACGCCTCCGTCTACCTGCGCGCCGACCTCCACAAGGCCGTCAACCCCGGCCCCGAACTGACGGCCAACAAGGAGCTCTACCGGGCCCGCGGCTACCAGGTCACCGACATCTCGGGGATCGGCGAGGAGGCGTACTACCTGTACAAGGACGACGGCTCCGACAAGTACCACAGCGTCTACGCCGAACTGGACGTCCGCGACGGCGGGATGACGTACTACATCAACTACTCGGCCAGCTACACCGAGGGCAAGGGCAAGCCGCCGTCCAAGGACGACCTGCGCAGCATCCTGCAGTCCGACGCCCAGGACGCCGTCCGGGCCATGCAGAAGTAGCCCCCGCCCGGCCGGGCCCGGCTCGTCGGCTGCTTCCTCTGCCCGGTCGGCTTCCTCAGCCTGGTCGGCTTCCTCTGCCCGGTCGGCTTCCTCGGCCGGACGGCTCCCTCGGCCTCGCCGTCTCAGTAGGCGGGGCGGGAGCCGGCCCGGGCGGCTCGGGCGACGGCGACCACGGCGCGCTCCAGGGCGAAGGCCGGATCGTCCGAACCGCCCTTGACGGCGGCGTCGGCCTGGGCGATCGCCGTCAGGGCGGTGGCCACCGCGTCGCCCGTCCAGCCGCGCATCTGCTGGCGGACCCGGTCCACCTTCCACGGCGGCATGCCCAGCTCGCGGGCCAGGTCGGCCGGGCGCATGTTCCGCCCGGTGGTCGCCAGCCGCCCGATGCTGCGCACTCCGGAGGCCAGCGCGTAGGTGATCCCGGTCGGCGGCTGGCCGACGGCCAGGGCCCAGCGCAGCCGCTCCAGCGCCTCCGCGGCCCGGCCGGTGACCGCCAGATCGGCCACCTCGAAGCCGGTCGCCTCGGCCCGTCCGCTGTAGTAGCGGGCCACCACCGTCTCGTCGATCGCACCCTCGACGTCCGAGGTCAGCTGGTGGCAGGCGGCCGCCAGCTCGCGCAGGTCGCTGCCGAGCGCGTCCAGCAGCGCCTGGCAGGCCTCCGGGGTCGCCGAGCGGCCCAGCGCGCGGAACTCGCCCTTGACGAAAGCCAGTCGCTCGCTCGCCTTGGCCAGCTTGGCGCAGGCCACCTCGCGGCCGCCCGCCTTGCGCCCGGCGTCCAGCAGGCCCTTGCCCTTGGCGCCGCCGGCGTGCACCAGCACCATGATCACTTCGTCGGCCGGCGCCTCGATGTACGCCTTGACCTCCTTCACCGACTCGGCGGAGAGGTCCTGCGCGGCCCGGACGACGATCACCTTGCGCTCGGCGAACAGCGACGGCGTGGTCAGCTCGGCCAGGCTGCCGGGCTGCAGCCCGCCGGGCGGCAAGTCCCGTACGTCGGTGTCCGGGTCCGCGGCCTTCGCCGCGGCCACCACCTGGGCGACCGCGCGGTCCAGCAGCAGCTCCTCCTGGCCGACCGCGAGGGTCAGCGGGGCGAGCAGGTCGTCGGGTGCACTCTTCCTGGCCATCGCCTACCAGCATCCCACGGGCCGCGGACACTCCCGCCCGCCTGATCGGCCGGGCCGGGCGGCCTGGACAATGGGCGGGTGACCGAGAACTCCGCCACCGACCTCCCGGCCGTCGACGACCCGCACGCCCGACAGCTGCTCGTCCTGCCCGATCGCGACGCCGCCGAGGAAACCGCCGAGGAGCTCGGCGCCACCCAACCCGACATCGGCGAGCTGGAGATCGTGCGCGACGCGCTGGCCGGCGAGGACGACGCCGAGGACGCCCAGTGGCTCGTCGTCGTCGAAGCCCCGGACACCGGGTGGACCGCCGCCCTGCTGCACGCTCTCGACGCCATCGCCGCCGACCACGAAGGCTGGCGCGAGGAGGCCTGACGGGCCCGGCCGGGAATCGCCCCGCTGCTGTCCCCTGCTTCTCCCTGTCTGCCCGTCCGTTCCGGGGAGGCCGTGGGGGTTCTGGTGCGGAATCTGGAGGGCAAGTTTTGCTCCCGGCTTTCTGGGCGGGGGGGGGGGGGGGGGGGGGGGGCGGCGCGCGCGCCCCCCCCCCCCCCCCCCCCCCCCCCGCCATCACACCCCCTCAGGTCTGACCTGCCCCCGGGCCCCCTACGGCCGGCCACCGGGCCCCGGGGGGTTGCAGCTCTCCTCGGCTCTCCTCGGCTCTCCTCGGCTCTTCTCGGCTCTTCTCGGCTCTTCTCGGCGCGCTCCGGGCCCCGCCCGGAGCGCGCCGCAATCACCCTCTCCGGCCTCACCCATTGCCGGGCCCCAGCCGTTTCCGGGGCCCCAGTCGCCGGCACCATGCCCCGGGGCTCTAGCAGTTCTCCTCGGCGCGCTCCGGGCTCGGCCCGGAGCGCGCCGAAACGTTTCTGCTGGCCTCGCCCCGCCACTACCGCTCTCCTCTCCCAACCCCAACCCCCAACCCCTTTCCCCACCCACTCTGTGGTTGGGAGGAGGAGAGCGGGACTCACTCGGGCGGGCCCCGGGGTGTGCCTGGTGCCTGCCCGGGCCGGGCGGGCGCCGCCGAGCCGGCCGCGCCGCGGGGGCGCGGCTTGTGGGCGGCGCGCGTGGGGTGCGGGTGGACGGACACCCCGAGGGTGGCCGGGGAGTCGCCCGTCACGGCGATGTCGCCCACCCGGTCGGTCCGCAGGACGGTCGCGCCGAGGGCGCGAAGCCGGTCGACCGTCTTCGGAGCCGGGTGCCCGTACGCATTGCCCTCGCCACAGGAGATGAGGGCCAGGCGCGGGCGCAGCGCGCCGGCCAGGTCCCAGTCCTGGTGCCCTGAGCCGTGGTGGGCGACCTTCAGGACGTCGACCCGCCCCAGGTGGCCCGACAAGGCCGACTGGGCCGGCGGTTCGAGATCTCCGAGCAGTGCCATGCGTAGTCCTCCTGTCAGTGTCACCATCAGTGCGACGCTCGCGTTGTTCGCGCCTGGCGCCTCGACGCCCGCCCCGGGTGCCGGCCACACCACGTCCCAGGCCAACTCCTTTCCGATCGACCGCCGTTCACCACGCCCCGCCCGCAGCAGCGGGACTCCGGCGCCGGCGGCCCAGCCGGCCACGCGGGCCGCCTCACCCGGCGGCTCGTCCAACGTCGTGCCCTCGAGCGCGCCGACCTTCCGGCCCCGCAACACCCCCGGCACGCCCTCGACGTGGTCGGCGTGGAAGTGCGTCAGCAGCAGGAGGGGCACCGTCGTGATGCCGAGATCGCGCAGGCACCTGTCCGCGGCGTTCGGATCCGGCCCGGTGTCGATCACCACCGCGCTGTCCGGCGCACCGGCCGCGAGGACCACCATGTCCCCCTGGCCGACGTCGCACATCGCCAGGCGCCACCCCGGTGGTGGCCAACCGGTGGCGATCCGGGCGAGTTGCGGCGGCCGCAGCAGGACGGCCAGCAGGACCGCGAGCAGCACCCCCGTCACCAGCACCCGCACCCCTCGCCGTCGACGCCGGGGACGGACGGGGGTTGGGAGGCCGGGTTCGGCGCGTCGCGGCAGCAGGAGCGGCGCCGCCCAGCAAGCCGCCAGGACGGCCACCGCGACCGTCACCGTCCCGAACCAGCCTCCCGGCCAGGAGAGTTGGCCACCCGGCAGCTCGGCGCCTCGTCGCGCGACCAGGGCGAGCCAGCCCGCCGGCAGCCCCGCCGGCACCGCGAGCAGCTGGGCCAGGGCCGGAAAGAGCGGCTGCAGGACGAGCACCCCGAAGCCGAGCAGTGTCGCCGGGGCCACCGCCAGCTCCGCCAGCAGGTTGCAGGGGACGCCGACCAGGCTGATGTGCCCGGACAGCACCACCGTCACCGGCGCGCACAGCGCCTGCGCGGCCGCCGTCGCCGCGAGGGCGCCCGCCAGGTGGTGCGGCCAGCGCCGGGCTCGCAGGGCCTCGGCCCAGTGCGGTCCGAGGACGAGCAGCCCGGCCGTGGCGAGCACCGAGAGCAGGAAGCCGAACGACCGCGACAGGAACGGGTCCAGCAGGACCAGCACCAGCACGGCCCCGGCGAGCGCGGGCACCGCCTGCCGGGGCCGGCCGGTGGCCAGGGCGAGCATGCCGATCAGCCCCGTCCCGGCCGCCCGGAGCACGCTGGGCTCGGGCCGGCAGACGGTCACGAAGGCCAGCGTCAGCCCGGTGCCGAGCAGGGCGCCGGTGCGCAGGGACAGGCCCAGCACCGCGGCCAGCCCGCGCCGTTCCGGGGTGCCGGCCTGGCCGGGTGCACCCAGCAACGCACCGAGGACGATGGCCAGATTGGCCCCGCTGACCGCCACCAGGTGCACCAGGTCGGTGGCCCGGAAGGCGTCTTCGAGGTCGTCGGGCAGACGCGAGGTGTCGCCGACGACCAGGCCCGGGAGCAGGCCGCGTGCGTCCGGCGGGAGCCCGTCGGTGGCTGTGCGCAGGCCGTCGCGCAGCCGTCCGGCGATCCGTTGCGGCAGGCTCGGCGGTGCCAGCTGCCGGGGCGGGCCTTGGGCGACCAGCAGCGCCGCCGACTCGGTGTCGTGGCCCTCCCCCGCCGGTTGGACCTCGGCTTCCACGGCCAGTCGCTCGGACGGGAGCAGCCGCTGCCAGGGCTCGCCGTCCGCTCCTCGGACCAGGACGGTCACCGGTGTTCGCACCCGGGTGGTCGGCCCGTCCGGGAGCAGCGTGACGCGGTCGGCGACGGCGTCGACGGTGAGCAGCGTCTGTCCGCCGGTGGTGCCGGCGCGGGAGGTGTGGAGTCTGGGATCACCCGCGATGGTCAGCTCCACCTCCACCGCCAGGGGCGGCGCGGTCGGCGAGCGCGGCACGGTGTGCTCGGCCGCGCGGGCGAGTTCCGGCAGCGGCCCTCGGTGCAGGTCGGCGGTGTGCAGTGGGGTCGCGATCGCGGCGGCCGCTCCGGTGAGCAGGACGGCGGCCAGCGTCACTGCGGCTCCGTGCCGACGCAGGGGACCCGGCCGGACGAGCAGCAGGAGGGCCGCGAGTACGGCGCAGCCCGCCGCCCCGAGGGCGACCGCCTCGTAGCCCGTGTCCAAACGCAGGAGCGCCGCCGTGACCACCCAGGCCGAGACGGCGGGCAGCAACAGCCGGAAGTCGGCGCCCGAGGAGCGAGCGTGCGGGATCGATGCGGTGGTGGCGGACACGCCGGGTGCCTCCCTTCGGAGCGAGGAGCTGAGCGGAGGAGCGTCAGAGGGTGAGCAGCGGACGGAGTTCCGCGTACGTACGGGCCCCGATGCCGCTGACCTGCCGGAGCTGGTCGAGGGAGCGGAAGGAGCCGTGCGAGGCTCGGTAGGCGAGGATGCGCTGGGCGAGGGTGGGGCCGACGCCCGGGAGGGTGTCGAGCTGTTCGAGGGTGGCGCGGTTGAGGCTGACGGGCGGTCGGGACGCGGCCGGGCCGGGTGGTCCGCTGCCGGATCCGACGGCCGGGGCGGGGACGGGTGCCTGCTCGCCCACCAGCAGCTGTTCACCGTCCGTCAGGACGCGGGCCAGATTGAGGTTCCTGGTGTCGGTCTCCGGCAGCACACCGCCCGCTGCCCGCAGGGCGTCGGCCACCCGGGAGCCGCCGGGCAGGGTGTGCAGGCCGGGGCTGTGGACCCGCCCGCCGACGTCGATCACGACGGCCGCCCCGACCCCGGCTCCTGACATCGTCCCGACCCCGGATCCTGGCCCCGCCCCGCTACCGGCTCCTGGCCCGGCCGCCAAGCCCGGTACGGCGGTGTCGGGGCCGGCCGGACCGGCCCCTGATGCCTCGTCCACGGGGACGGAGGCGGCCGCCGCCCCCGGCAGTGCCGAGGAAACCGCCAGCGCGGGAACGGCGACCGTCTCCGGTCTGGCGAGCCAGAAGTGCTGGACGGCGTAGCCCACCGCGAACAGCAGCAGGATGACCAACCCGGCCACCGCCCGCCGGTCGAGCGCCACCGCGGGGGCGAACGAAGCGAACCGCGGACGCGGCCCGGGATCGGGTGGATCCGCCCGAGCGCCCGGTGGATCCGCGTCGCCGCCCCGATCCCCCGCGCCGCCCCGAGCTCGCACCCCGCCCACGCCCGGTAGCACCGGGGCCGAGCCCGCAGGAGGCCCGGTCGCCGGCCGTTCCCCCACCAGCGAGGCGGTCGCGCCCGGCGCCGGCCCCGGGGTGCCACCGTGACCGGCCACCGGCACGTCGGCCGCCAGCGGGTCATCCGGCGACAGGTCGTCCGTCGGCAGCAGCGCGGCCATCCGCAGTCGTACCGTCTCGTTGAGCGCGTGGCGCTTCGCCGCGCCCCGGCCCAAGCCCAATCCCATGGTCGTCATGCCGAGGACGGTAGGAGCCTCCCGGCGAACGTGCGGAAATTACCGAAACCCTGTGGATAACCCGGGGGTTGTGGACAAAATCCGTCACTCACACGAGTGGGAAGGCCCCGGAAAGTTGACCACACGACAGTCGGCCGGACGAAAGCCGGCCACGAGCCGGTCGACCGGACGACGCTCAGCCCGCCCAGCTCAGCCCGACACCGCCCCGCCTCGCCGCGCCCCAGCCCCTCACCCGCCGCCACCCGTCTCCGCGCCCCTCAGCGCGGCGCGACCACCACCGCGAGCAGCCCCGGCCCGACGTGCGCGCCGATCACCGCCCCGACCTCTCCGACGTACAGCTCCCGCAGCCCCGGCACCCGCGCCCGCAGCCGCTCCGCGAGCGGCTCGGCCCGGTCCTCGGCCGCCAGGTGGTGCACGGTGATGTCGACCTCCCGCTCCCCCGACCGCTCGACGGCGATCTCCTCCAGCCGCGCGATCGCCCGGGACGCCGTCCGCACCTTCTCCAGCGGCTCGATCCGCCCCGCGTCCAGGTGCAGCAGCGGCTTGACCGCCAGGGCCGATCCGAGCAGCGCCCGCGCCGTCCCGATCCGACCGCCCCGGCGCAGGTGCTCCAGGGTGTCGACGTAGAAGAACCCGTGGGTCGCCTCCGCCCGCCGGGCCGCCGCCCCGGACGCGTCGGCGAGGTCCTGCCCGTCCGCGATCGCCTCGGCCGCCGCCAGCACCGCGTACCCGAGCGCCATCCCGACCAGTCGGCTGTCCACCACGCGCACGGGTACGGGTGCCTCGGCGGCGGCCAGCCGGGCGGCTTCGACGGTGCCGGACAGTTCGCCCGAGATGTGCACCGAGACGATCCCCTTCGCACCGGCCTCGGCGGCCGCCCGGTAGGTGGCCGCGAAGGTCTCGGGGTTCGGCCGGGAGGTGGTCACCCGCTGCTTGCCCCGCAGCGCCTCGGCGACGTCCTTCGGGGAGATCTCGACGCCCTCGCTCAGTACCGAGTCCCCGACCGCGACGCTCAGCGGGACCACCGTGATCCCGTGCCGGTCGAGGGCCTCCTGCGGCAGATAGGCCGTGGAATCGGTGACAAGCGCGAGGTCGGAGGGCATGAGGCGGAGGTTACTCCCCGTTCGTGCGTGAGGACAGCGGCCGCCGGAGGGCGGAGGCGGTGCGGCCGCTGGAGGTCGGAGGCCGTGCGGCCGCCGGAGGACGGAGGTGGTGCGGACGCCCGGGCGACCGCGGGAGCTCAGCCCGCCGAGGACCCCGTCGAGGGCTTCCGCAGCCGCTGCGCCAGCTTGGCCAGCGGATCGGCCAGCCCCAGCAGCTCCTCCGCGCTCGCCCGCCCCTTCCCGTCCGTCAGCCCGGCCCGGGAAGCGCGCCCGCCGGCGCCCGCCGCCGGTCCCGCCGCACCGGTGCCCGAACCCCCCGCCGAGCCCGGGCCCGACGCCGAACCCGCCGCCGGCGCCGAACCCGAACCAGAACCCGATCCGGACCCCGCCCCCAGGCCCGCCCCGGACGTGTCCCAGTGCCGCAGCGCCCCCGCCTCGCTCTCGCACTCCTGGCTGAGCCGGCTCAGCTCGTCGTCCGCGAACCGCTGCATCCGGTCCTGTGCCGCCCAGCGCATGCTCTCCGCCGCGTGCGTGATCCGTTCCGCCCGCTCGCGCAGCTCCGGCAGCTTGGCGGCGATCCGCGCGGTGTCGGGCTCGCGTTCGAGCATCCGCAGCTCGCCGTCGAGTTCCGCCGCGTGGGCGTCGAGCCGGGTGAGCAGGGCGAGTGCCTCACCGAGTTGGCCGTCCTGGCCGAGCCCGCTCTCCAGCACCTGCCGGGTGCCGTCGAGCGAGGTGCGCAGGCCGAGCCGGACGGTGGCGATCTGCGCGGGCGGGCCGACCTTGGTGTACGTCTTCGCCTTGAGGGCGACGGTCTCCACGGCGCGCCGCGCGTTGGCCTCGTGCTTCTCGATCTTCGCTCCGACGGCCTTGGCGGCCTTGACCGTGCCGACCACCGCCAGGACGACCGCCGCGATCCCGAAGAGCAGGACCAGGCCGATCATCACGCCGAACACGTCCATCGCGTGCCACCTTCCGCTGCCGTATCGGCCCCCACCGCGCCCAACGCGGGCCGCATCGCCGAGGGTTCCACGGTAGCCCTCGGACCAGCCCCAGGGACCGTCCGAACGGCCCCGCGGACGGAGATCAGGGACAGATCCGGGATCACCCCGAGGCCCCGTCCCCACCCTCCGACCGCCGCTCCCTCGCCCCACCGAACCCGGCGCCCCGCACGCCACACACCCTCACCCCCACCCGCACACCGCGCACGCCACACCCCGCCCGCCGCACCGCGCACGCCGCACCCCCAAGCGAAACGGGCGGACGCCCCGAAGGACGCCCGCCCGCTCACCAGACCCGAGCCCGGGCCTCACACCCGGGCCCAGGGCCGCACCATCAGCCCGTGACGATGTTCACCAGCTTCGGCGCCCGCGCGATCACCTTGCGCACCTCCGCGCCGCCGATCGCCGCGACCACCGCCGGGTCCGCCAGCGCCAGCGCCTCCAGCTCCGCGTCCGAGATGCTCGGCGCGACCTCCAGCCGGGCCTTCACCTTGCCCTTGATCTGCACCACGCAGGTCACCGCCTCGTCCACCACGTACGCCGGGTCGGCGACCGGGTAGTCGGTGTGCGCCAGCGATTCGCCGTGGCCCAGGCGGCGCCACAGCTCCTCGGCGATGTGCGGGGCCAGCGGGGCGACCATCAGCACCAGCTGCTCGGCCACGGCCCGCGGCGTGGAGCCGCGCTTGACCAGGAAGTTGTTCAGCTCGATCGCCTTGGCGACGGCCGTGTTGAAGCGCAGCCCGGCCATGTCGCCGCGGATGCCGTCGATCGCCTTGTGCAGGGCGCGCAGCGTGGCGTCGTCGGGCGTCTCCTCGGTGACGACCAGTTCGCCGCTGGTCTCCGAGACGATGTTGCGCCACAGCCGCTGCAGGAAGCGGTACGAGCCGACGACGGCGCGGGTGTCCCACGGGCGGGAGACGTCCAGCGGGCCCATCGACATCTCGTACAGGCGCAGCGTGTCGGCGCCGTACTCGTCGGCGATGTCGTCCGGCGCGACGGCGTTCTTCAGGGACTTGCCCATCTTCCCGGCCTCGCGCTTGACCGGCTCGCCCTGCCAGGAGTACTGGCCGTCGCGCTCCTCGACCTCGGCGGCGGGCACCGGGAAGCCGCGCTCGTCGCGGTAGACGTCGGCGGTGATCATGCCCTGGTTGAACAGCTTGTGGAACGGCTCGACGGACGAGACGTGGCCCAGGTCGTGCAGCACCTTGTGCCAGAAGCGCGCGTACAGCAGGTGCAGCACGGCGTGCTCGGCACCGCCGACGTACAGGTCGGCGCCGCCGGCCGGCTTGGTGTCCGTCGGGCCCAGCCAGTACTTCTCGTTGGCCGGGTCGACGACCTTCTCGGGGTTGGCCGGGTCGACGTAGCGCAGCTCGTACCAGCACGAACCCGCCCAGTTGGGCATGGTGTTGGTCTCGCGGCGGTACTTCTTCGGCCCGTCGCCCAGGTCCAGTTCGACGTTGACCCAGGCCTCGTTGCGCGACAGCGGGGTCTCGGGCGAGGAGCTGGAGTCGTACGCGTCGTAGGTGCGCGGCGAGTAGTCGTCGACCTCGGGGACCTCGACCGGCAGCATCGACTCGGGCAGCGCGTGCATGACGCCGTCCTCGTCGTAGACGATCGGGAAGGGCTCGCCCCAGTACCGCTGGCGGCTGAACAGCCAGTCGCGCAGGCGGTAGTTGACGGTGCCCTCGCCGATGCCGCGCTCGGCCAGCCAGCCGGTCACGCGGGCCTTGGCGTCGACGACGCTCAGCCCGTCCAGGGACAGGTCGCCCTGCTCCCGCGCGGAGTTGACGATGACGGAGTCGTAGGTGTCGAAGGCGTCGTCCCACTCGGCCGGGTCCGAGCCCCGGCCGTCGGTCGGCTCGACGACGCAGCGCATCGGCAGGGCGAAGGCGCGGGCGAAGGCGAAGTCGCGGTGGTCGTGGGCGGGAACGGCCATGATGGCGCCGGTGCCGTAGCCCATCAGCACGTAGTCGGCGATGAACACGGGGACGGACGCGCCGCTGACCGGGTTGACGGCGTAGGCGCCGGTGAAGACGCCGGTCTTGACCTTGGCCTCGACCTGGCGCTCGACGTCCGACTTGGCGGCGGCGGTGGCCCGGTAGGCGGCGACGGCCTCGGCGGGGGTGGCGGCGCCGCCGGTCCACTCGGCGGGCACGCCCTCCGGCCAGGCGGCGGGGACGATCGAGTCGACCAGGCCGTGCTCGGGGGCCAGCACCATGTAGGTGGCGCCGAACAGGGTGTCGGGGCGGGTGGTGAAGACGGTGATCTTCTGGTCACCGGGGGCGGCGAAGTCGACCCGGGCACCCTCGGAGCGCCCGATCCAGTTCCGCTGCTGCAGCTTGATGGCCTCGGGCCAGTCCAGCAGGTCCAGGTCCTCGATCAGCCGGTCGGAGTACGCGGTGATGCGCATCATCCACTGGCGCAGGTTGGACTTGAACACCGGGAAGTTGCCGCGCTCGGACCGGCCGTCCGCGGTGACCTCCTCGTTGGCCAGTACGGTGCCCAGGCCCGGGCACCAGTTGACCGGCACCTCCTTGGCGTACGCCAGGCGGAACTCGCCCAGCACCTCGTCGCGCTCGGCGGCGGACAGCGACGCCCACGGGCGGCCGTCCGGGGTCTGCCGCTCACCGGACTCGAACCGGGCGACCAGTTCGGCGATCGGACGGGCCTTGCGGGCGTCCTCGTCGTACCAGGAGTTGAAGATCTGCAGGAAGATCCACTGGGTCCAGCGGTAGTAGTCCGGGTCGATCGTGGAGATCGAGCGGCGCGGGTCGTGGCCCAGGCCCAGCCGGCGCAGCTGCTGGCGCATGTTGGCGATGTTGGCCTCGGTGGAGACCCGCGGGTGGGTGCCGGTCTGCACCGCGTACTGCTCGGCGGGCAGGCCGAAGGCGTCGTAGCCCAGCGTGTGCAGCACGTTGTGGCCGGTCATCCGCTGGTAGCGGGCGAAGACGTCGGTGGCGATGTAGCCCAGCGGGTGGCCGACGTGCAGGCCCGCACCCGAGGGGTACGGGAACATGTCCATGATGAAGCTGTGCGGCTTCGCGGCGACGTCACCGGCGGACGGGTCGGCCAGCGCACCGGTGGGGTTGGGGGCGTGGAAGGTGCCCTCCTTCTCCCAGAGGTCCTGCCAGCGGGACTCGATCTCGGCCGCCAGCGCGGCGCTGTACCGGAACGGCTCGGTCGCGGTCTCGGCCGCGCCGGACGCAGGGGTCGTCTCGCTCATGGTCCTTCAAGCTCCATCGGTGTCGGTTGGCGAACCGCGCAGGCGGCCGGCCCGTGGACCCGGCCCGGGACGGGATCGGGGGCGGAAAACAAAAAATCCCCTCGCAGGAGGGGACGCCACGCCGACTCCGGCACCGCCCGAGGGCTCAGCCGGTCCTGGTCAGCGCGGCCGGCTAAGGAGCAGGCGCACGGTTCGCATGGGCTCAGGGTACCGCAAGCGGTCCGGCCCCCTGCGGGGTATTCCACCGGGGGCGCCGCACGAGCGGCGCCCCCGCACCGCCCCTCCACCGCACGACCGGCGCCCGGAGGCCGGCCTCTCCGCCCCAACGGGCGGCGCCCGGAGGCCACCCCTCCGCCCCGCGAGAGCCCCGCCAGAACCGCGCCAGAGCCCCGCGCTAACCCCGCCAGAGCCCCTCAAGAGCCCCCGGAACACCCGGCGGCACCCCTACCGCAGCCTCACCGCGCCGCCGCCCGCCCCGCCGCGTCGAAGTCCCGCAGCGCCTTCGCCAGCCGTTCCGACTGCATCCCCGCCGCGAGCGAGCGCGCGAGCGCCGCGGTGCGCGCCGCCTCCCGCTGGTCGCCGAGCCGCCGGTGGGTCTCGGCGAGGCGCACCATCAGCAGCGCCTTGGAGCGCGCCCGCCCCGGCCCGAGCCCGGCCACCGCCTCGGCGAGCAGCGCCTTGGCCAGCCGGTACTGGCCGAGCGCCAGCCGCCCCTCCCCCACCATGCCGGCGAGCGAGGCGCGGGCCTCCTCGGTGCCGGGCACGCCGTCGAGTTCGGCGAACGCCCTGCGGGCGGCACCCTCGGCCCGTTCCGGCTCGTCCCGGCGGCCGTACGCCCGGGCGAGCCGGCCGAGCTGGCGGGCCCGTCCGGTGGCGCTCAGCGCCGCCCCGTGGGTGTCCAGGGCGCCCTCCAGTGCGGAGACGGCGTCCAGCCCGCGGCCGCCCGGGCCCTGGGTGGCGAGCACCACCAGCGCGCCGAGCACGGAGACTCCGAGCCGGGCGTCGCCGCTGACGTGGGCGGCCCGCAGCGCGGCGACGAAGGCGCGCTGCGCGGCGGCGTCGTGGCCGAGGTCGTAGGCGGCCCAGCCGGCCAGCCGGGCGAGCCTGCTGGCCGTGCCGTACAGCTCGCGGCCCAGTCGTTCGTCGTACGCGCCGAGTTCCAGCAGCTTGGCGAGCATGGCGAGTTCGGCCCGGACGGGGCCGAGGACGAGGCCGCCGCCGCAGGACCGTTCGAGCCGCTGCTTGCTGCGGTAGGACAGGCCGAGTTCGCCGACCAGCGCGGCTTCGACGCGCAGCGCGCCCTCGCCGCCCCCGACGGGCGGGGGCGGCGAGCCGAGGCGGGCGGCGGCCTGGTCGAGGTCGGCGTTGCGGAAGAGGTCGGTGAGGCGGACCGGGCCGGCGTCGGTGGCGGCCTCGCGCAGCGCGGTCTGGGCGGTGTCGGCGGTCCACGGGTCGGTGAGCAGCCGGGGCGAGAGGATCTTGGCGCCGCGGTGGCCGCCCATCCGGCCCCAGAGCTGCTCGTAGGTGACGGCGATGCCGAGGGTGCGGCTGAGCACCTCGCAGACCGCCTGGTCGTGCGGGCTGCGCGGGACCATGCCGCGGTCGCGCCACTTGTACGGGGCGGTGGAGCTGATGGCCAGGCCCGGTGGCAGCGCGAGGCTCACCTCGCGGGCGAGTCGTTCCGGACTCCAGCCGAGCTGGTGGAGTATCCGGGCCAGCTCCTCGTTCCGCCTTCGCTCCAGATCGGCCATGGCACGACGGTAGCGGGATTCCGGGTCCTCCCGCCGGTGGCCCGGGGGAAACGGCGGAGAGCCGCCCCCCGTTTCCGGGAGGCGGCTCTCGACTGCTGTGGAGCTATGGGGAATTGAACCCCAGACCTCTTGCATGCCATGCAAGCGCTCTACCAACTGAGCTATAGCCCCTTGACCTGCGTGTCACCGGGGGGTTTCGGTCGTTTCCTTCCGGTTTCCCTCGGCGACATCGACTACTTTACACGGTCCTGGGCGTGCTCCTGAAATCCGTTTCCCGGCCCCTCCCCCACCGCCCCGAGCCGCCCTCGCGCACCCGGTCCCCGGCGGACCCGACCCGCGCAGGACCCCGACGCGAAGCCCGGCCCCCGGCTCGAAGCCCGAAGCCCGAAGCCCGAAGCCCGGCGCCCGACCGGAAGCCCGGCTCCCGCGCGCCGACCCGACCGCCCCAGCCCCCGGGTCGGGAACCGCCGCGCCGGCAGCCGGCAGTCGTCGGCCGCCCCAGCCAGGAGCCGCCAATCGCCGCAAATGCCGGAAGGCCGCCACCCGTTGGGTGACGGCCTTCCGAACTGCTGTGGAGCTATGGGGAATTGAACCCCAGACCTCTTGCATGCCATGCAAGCGCTCTACCAACTGAGCTATAGCCCCGCGACACGGGCGACCCTGGCTGACCACGACCGCCGATGCGGAGTGGAGCTATGGGGAATCGAACCCCAGACCTCTTGCATGCCATGCAAGCGCTCTACCAACTGAGCTATAGCCCCGCACTCATCGGATCTCCCGCTTCCCTTCCGGGCCGCGTTCCTTCCGTGCGAACGAGGAAGACTCTAGCTGGTCAGGGCCGGAACTGCGAAATCCGCTCCTTGGGGAATCCCGCGGACCCGCGTTCCACCCCCTCACCCGCACCCCGCGCAGCGCGCCCGGGTGCCGGCTCAGGGGTCCCGCCTCAGGTGTCGTCGCCGATGACCGGCTGCGGGAGCGTGCCCGCGTTGTGCTCCAGCAGGCGCCAGCCGCGCGCCCCCCGGCCGAGCACCGACCAGCAGCAGTTGGACAGCCCGCCGAAGCACTCCCACTGGGCCGGCTCCAGGTCCAGCAGCCGTCCGAGCATGGTGCGGATCGTCCCGCCGTGGCTGACCACGACCAGCGTCCCGTTCTCCGGCAGCTTGGCGGCGGCCTCCAGGACCACCGGCACCGAGCGGTCGGCGACCTCGGTGGCGAGTTCGCCGCCACCGCCGCGCCGCACCGGCTCACCGGCGGCCCAGGCCGCGTACTCCTCCGGGAAGCGCTCGCGGATCTCGGCGTTGGTCAGACCCTGCCAGGAGCCCGCGTACGTCTCCCGCAGGCCCTCGTGGTGCGTCACGTCCAGCCCGGTGACCCTGGCCAGTTCGTCGGCGGTGCGCCGGGCACGCTTGAGGTCGGAGGAGATCAGCAGGTCGGGGCGGAGCCCGGAGAGCAGCCGGGCCGCCCGCTGGGCCTGCAGGACGCCCTGGCCGGTCAGCTCGATGTCCGTGGTGCCCTGGAACCGCGATTCGAGGTTCCAGGACGTCTGGCCGTGCCGCCAGAAGACGATGCGCGGGCCTCGCGCGCCGCGGCTCAGTGCAGGTCCTCGGGCTTGCCGAAGTCGTCGGCCGGGGCGACGGCGTTGCCGGCCTGGTCGGTGTGGGCGTCGGGGCGGTTGCGCGAGGCCAGGGCGTCCTCGGGCAGCGGAAGCTCGGGGCAGTCCTTCCAGAGCCGGTCGAGCGAGTAGAAGGAGCGCTCCTCGGAGTGCTGGACGTGCACGACGATGTCCAGGTAGTCGAGCAGGATCCAGCGGCCCTCGCGCTCGCCCTCGCGGCGCACCGGCTTGATGTCCAGCTGCTCGCGCAGCTGGTCCTCGATCTCCTCGGCGATCGAGCGGACCTGGCGGTCGTTGTTCGCGGAGGCGATCAGGAAGGCGTCGGTGATCGACAGCACCTCGCTGACGTCGAAGGCGATGATGTTGTGCGCGAGCTTGTCGGCCGCCGCCTGCGCGGCGACGGTGATGAGCTGCTGGCTGTGGTCGGTGACGGTCACGGTGTTCTTCCGGCTCGGCGGCTTGGGGCGGCGCCCCGGCGCAGGGCCGGGGTCGCCTTCCAGGATCTCACGCCGCCCGGGCGGGCCCGGAACCGATTTCCGGGCCCGCCCGGGCCGCCGCGCCGACTCCCGCCGCGCCTACTGGTTCTTCGGCGCCTGGTAGTCCTTGCCCAGCACGACCAGCAGGTCCGCGTTCTGGGTGTCCCCGGTCACCTTCTTCACCGCCGTGTCCGGCAGGCCGAGGCTGGTCGCCAGCGACTTGGCCGCGCCCTGCCGGGCGTCGTCGGTGTAGCGGATCTCACTGGTGGCCTGCGCGGCCGTCTTGGCACCGCCCGGGATGAACGTCAGGCCCGAGTTGACGATCTGGACCTGCGCGGCGGCGGCCGCCGCGTCGTTGCCGCTGGCGTCCTGGAGCGCGACCCGGGCCGGGGCGTCGCCCGCGGCCGCGGACTTCACGGTGCCGCCGAGCACGTCCTTGACCTGCTTGCCCGCGGTCGCCTCGTCCAGGGTGCCGTCCGGCTTGACGGTCAGCGCCGTGGTGCCGAAGTGGCCGTCCTTCGCCTGCTGGGCGAGCTGGGCCAGCACTCCGGCCAGGGCGTCCTCGGGCAGCGAGGGGTCGAGCACCGCGTTCATCCGGTGCACGTCGTCCTTGGCGTCCTTGAACTCGGTCGGCATGGTGCGCACCACCGCGTCCATGACCTGCCCGAACCGGGCGAGCTGGGCGTCCCGGCTCTCCCCGGGGTTCTGCAGCGTGGCGTAGGCGACCGCGGCCTTTCCGCTGAGCAGGGTGTTCTTCCCAGCCGCGGACAGCAGCTTGCCGTCCGGCTTGCCGCCCTCGTGGGTCTCGGCGTTGGTGTCCACCCGGACGCCGCCGAGCTGGGAGACCAGCAGTTCCAGGTACGGGGTGTCCAGCCGCCAGGTGCCGGCCACCGGGGCACCGAGCACGGTGGACAGGCCGTCGCGGGTCGCGGAGGCGCCGACGGCGTCCATGGCCTGGCCGACGGTGGTGACCGGCGGGTCGCCGGGGCCGGGCAGCCGCAGGTTGTCGGGCAGCAGCAGCACGGTGCCCTTCTTCCCGGAGGCGTCGTCGACCAGCAGCGCGCTGGACACCTTGCCCTGCAGGTCGCGCAGGTGGACGACGTTGACCTGGCGCCCGCCGGCCGCGGCGGCAGCGGTCGGCTTGTCGCCGGTGAACCACAGGTAGCCGCCGACGCCGCCCGCCGCGAGCGCCAGCACCACGCCGAGGCCGATCAGCCGGTTGCGCAGCTTGCGGCGGCGCTCGGCGCGCACCTCGCTGCGCGACTCGGCGAACTTGAGCCAGTCGATGACGTCCTCGGTCTCCTCCGCCTCCTCGTCGACGAAGGTGAACTCACCCGTGGTGTAGCTGTCCTTGGGCGCCTTGCTCCCGGCCTTGCCGCGCGCTCCGGCGACCTGCTCGGACGGCGCCTCGGGCTTGGCCGGCCCGGCCTCCGCCGCGGTCCTGGCCGCCCGCGGGCGCGGCGGCACGGCGGCGGGCGCGGGCGCAGCGGGTGCCGCGGGGGCAGCGGGGGCGACGGGGGCCGCAGCGGCCTCCGGCTCGGCGACGGCCGGAGCGGCGGCGGCCTGGTACGGCTGCTGGTAGCCCTGGCACCCCTGCTGCTGGTAGCCGTACGGGTCCTGGGCGTACACCGGCTGCCCGTACTGGTCGTACTGCGGCTGCCCGTACGACTCGTACGGCTCGTACGACTGCTGCTGCGCGAACTGCCCGGTCTGCCCGCCCTGCTGGTACCCGTCGTACCCCTGCTGCCCGTGCTGCCCGTGCTGTCCCTGGTACCCCTGCTGCTGGTAGCCGTACGGGTCCTGGGCGTACACCGGCTGCCCGTACTGGTCGTACTGCGGCTGCTCGTACGACTCGTAGGACTGCTGCGGGTGCTGCTGCGGGTGCTGCTGATAACCCTGGCCCTGGCCCTGCCCCTGGCCCTGCCCCTGGCCCTGCCCCTGGCCCTGGTACGGCTGCTGGTACTGCCCGGTGGACCAGTCCTCCGGCCGCTGCTGGCCGCCGCTGCGTTCGGTCATGCGCCGCTCCTGGCTCAGGTCCCGCGCGGCGCGTACAGCGCCCGCTTGTCGATGTAGCGGACCACGCCGTCCGGGACGAGGTACCAGACCGGCTCGCCCTTGGCGACCCGGTTGCGGCAGTCCGTGGAGGAGATGGCCAACGCCGGGACCTCCACCAGGGAGACCCCGCCCACCGGAAGCCCGGCGTCCGACAGAGTGTGCCCCGGGCGGGTGCATCCGATGAAGTGGGCCAGCGAGAAGAGTTCGTCGGAGTCGCGCCAGGACAGGATCTGGGCGAGCGCGTCGGCGCCGGTGATGAAGAAGAGGTCGGCGTCCGGGTGCAGGGCGTGCAGGTCGCGCAGGGTGTCGACGGTGTAGGTCGGGCCCTCGCGGTCGATGTCGATCCGGCTGACCGAGAACTGCGGGTTCTCGGCGGTGGCGATGACCGTCATCAGGTAGCGGTCCTCGGCCGGGGTGACGTGCCGGTCGCTCTTCTGCCACGGCTGCCCGGTCGGGACGAAGATCACCTCGTCCAGGTGGAACGCGCTCGCGACCTCACTGGCGGCGACGAGGTGGCCGTGGTGGATCGGGTCGAAGGTGCCGCCCATCACGCCGAGCCGCCTCTTCAGCGGTACCGGTCCGCCGGAATTCCCGGCCTGCTCTCCCATGCCGCCACACCTTACGCGACACCCGTTACGGTGCGGGAACGCCCGGGTGGGGGTCGTCCGCAGACCCGGTGGGGGTTGTCCGCAGACGCGTCGGGGAGCGGCCGGCCGGTGGGCCGGGCGCTCCCCGATCAGTCCGCGGAACGGGCTCAGCGGTCCCGGTTGAAGCGGGTGGTGATGAAGAGCAGGAGCAGCAGGATGAACAGCGCGGCGCCACCCGTCAGGGCCGGGTTCAGGCTGTCGTGGTTGCCCCCCTCGCCCTCGGCGAGCAGGTTCAGAACGGGGAGTGCGGCGGCAGTGTTCATGGTCGGCGGGACCTTCTCGGCTCGGTGAACGGACCTGGGGGGTTGTTCCGGGCCGGTGAGGGCCCACCCGTCATCGTACGGGGGGTCACACGGCAACCGCTCGGCGGCCCACCGCCGCTGACCGGGCGTGAACCGGGGCCTGCGGCGGGGGCCTGACCACCGGGCGGGGAGCCCGTCCCGGGGGGAGGGAGCCCGTCCGTCCTAGTTGCCGCGGAAGGCCCGGGCCATGAGCCAGACCAGCAGGCCGATGCCCACGAAGGACGCGATCACGATGATCCGCAGGAAGAGGCCCGGCCCGGCCTCGTCGGAGATGGGCGCGGCCAGGCTGACAAGCGTGTCGGTGGACATTGCGGGGCTCCTCGAACTGCTCGGTACCGCGGCCGGGTCCGGTCTCGGTGGTCCAGGGCATTCAGGGTAAACCGGCCTCACACCGGCGTCGCCCACCGGCCCCTGTGGCGCGCTCGGGCCCCCGCGTACGCTGACCCCGGGGACGAGTACGCAACCACGGACGTTGCACAGACAGTCGTTTCAGGCGAAGACCAGCGGGGGGCCGGCCAGCGGGCCGCAGCCGCCGTCGACCAGGAGGTACTCACACCATGACCGACCCGACCGTGAAGGCCCCGAGCCGCCGCCGCGAGCGCTTCCCCGGGATCTCCACCCGCGCCTGGGAGCACCCGGCGGACCGCTCCGCGCTGGTCGCCCTGCGCAAGCTGACCGGTTTCGACGACGTCCTGAAGAAGCTCGCCGGGCTGGTCTCCGAGCGCTCGATCCGGCTGATGTTCCTGGCCACCGCGGTCAAGACCTCCGAGCGCCAGTTCCCCGAGCTCCACAGCATGGTGCGCGACGCGGCCTACGTGCTCGACCTGGAGCGGGTCCCGGACCTGTACGTGACCCAGGACCCGGCCGTCAACGCGTTCACCATCGGCATCGACACCCCGATCATCGTGATCACCAGCGGCCTGGTCGAACTGCTCGACGAGGAGGAGCTGCGCTCGGTCATCGGCCACGAGGTCGGCCACGCGATGTCCGGCCACGCCGTCTACCGGACGATGCTGATGATCCTCACCAACATCGCCACCCGGATCGCCTGGGTGCCGCTCGGCAACCTGGCGATCATGGCCATCGTCACCGCGCTCAAGGAGTGGTTCCGCAAGGCGGAGCTGTCCAGCGACCGGGCGGGCCTGCTCGCCGGGCAGGACCTCCAGGCGTCCATGCGGGCCCTGATGAAGCTGGCCGGCGGGCACAACCTGGCCGAGATGAACGTCGACGCCTTCCTGGAGCAGGCGGAGGAGTACGAGAAGGCCGGCGACCTGCGCGACGGCGTGCTCAAGCTGCTCCAGGTGCTGCCGCAGACGCACCCCTTCGCGGTGGTCCGGGTGGCCCAGCTGAAGAAGTGGGCGGAGAGCGACGAGTACCGCTCGATCATGACGGGCGCCTACCCGCGCCGCGCGGACGACCGGGACACCTCGGTCGGCGAGCAGTGGAAGGCCGCCGCCGACCACTACACGACCTCGGTGAAGGAGAGCAAGGACCCGCTGATGGGCCTGCTCCGGGACGTGGCCGGCGGTGCCGCGACGGTGGGCGGCAAGCTCCGCGACACCTTCACCGGCGCCGGCACCCGTAGCGGTTCCAACGGCGCGAACGGCTCGAACGGCTCGAACGGCTCCAGCGGGCCGTCCGGCTCGTCCGACCGCGGCGAGGGCTGACCCCGAGCGGCCGGTGATCCCCGCGTAGCCGGCCCCTGAGAGCAGCACGGCGGCCGGTGACCCACCCGGGTCACCGGCCGCCGTGCTGTCCCGATCCGTCCGCAAGCCCCCGGCCCGCCCGGAGGAGCTCAGCTCCCCGCCAGCACCCCGCACACCTGCCAGCCCGGCCGGGCGTGGTTGCCGGGGTCGACCGCCGTCGGCGGCGCGACCACCGTGCCCTGCGCGGTGGCCAGCACCGGCTGCAGGAAGCCCGCCATGGAGGTGCCGCAGGGCGCGGGCCCGGCCTGCAGCACCGAGTCCACCAGCCGCAGCTGCGCGGAGGCCAGGTCGATCCGGTCGAACTGGAAGGTCAGCTGCCGCCGGACGGTCGCCAGGGTGACCGGCGCTCCGGCCGGGGCTCCGGCGGGCTTCAGCGCGTAGACGAAGGTGTGGTCGGTGGTGATCTGCAGCGTCCCGCTGTCCGCCTCGTCGATCCGCATCGCGCCGACCACCTTCACGGTGTCCGCGGCCAGCGCGACCTGCGCCGGGTCGAAGCGCACCATCCAGCCGGTCACCGCGTGGTGCCGGTCGTCCACCGGCTGGGTCACGCTCTCGTCGAACTCCGCCTGCTCACCGGGTGTGACGAAGGCCCGCACGTCCGCGGTGGCGCCCTGGACGAGGGTGGCGGGGGCCAGCGAGGAGGCGACCAGGTAGCGCTGGACGGTGTCGAGGGCCTTGGTCACCTCGACCCGGCTGAAGTGCTCGGTGGGCGCCCCGGTCGGGGTGTTCAGTCCGATCGTGCCGTCCCCGTACCCGGCCGGCAGCGCGGCGAAGGGGTTCGCCGGATCGGCGACCGGGTGGACGGCCGAAGCGGGGCTCAACGCGACCAGGCTGACGGTCAGTTGGCTGCCCTCGGGCCGGGCCGGGGCGCCCTTCGGGGAGGTGACGCCGAAGTACACCGCGGCCCCGAAGGCGATCAGGATGAGCAGCAGCAGGGCGAGCGCCTGGCGCGGGACGCTGCCCAGCGGGCCGAGCCGCACCCGCTGCCGGGTGGCCTTGCCGAAGGAGCCCGCCAGCCGCTCCCGGGCGGACAGTTCCTGGATCCGGGCAGCCCGGACGAACGATTCGTCGAAGACCACGGACCGGAATTCGTCGTCGTTTCCGGAACCGCCCTCGGGCGTACCCTCAGGAGGCTCTCGCGGGTCACCCATAACACCAGGGTAGGCGGACACCCGCGCCGCCACGAGAGTCCCGGCGCAGATTCCCGGAGACGCTCCGTGACCACCCGCCCCGGGCGCACTCCCGCACGCCACCGAGCCCGCCACCGAGTCCGGTGGTGCGCCCCGGAACGGCGGGGCCCACGCCCGCAGGCGCCTGCCCTAGCCGGCCGGGGCGGTGGCCGCCAGCGACGGCTCGGCCGGCGCGGGGCCCGGGTCCACCCCGGCGCTGCTGCTGCCGGACTCCGGCCTGCGGGGCGTGCCCGCCGAGCCGCCCACGCCCTGGTAGACCGCCGCGACCGCCACCGCGACCAGGCTCACGCCCATGATCACGGCGAGTACCCAGGCCACCGGCCGGTGCCAGCGCTGCTGGGCCACGTACCGGCCGCGCCCGCGCACCGGGTCGTAGCCGCGCCGCCACCCCCGCCGGCCCCGGCGGTCGGTCGCCCGGCCGGGTCCCGACCAGGGATCGGGGTAGTGGTGGTCCTCGTCGAGTCCGCTCGGGTACGGGCGCAGCTCCAGCGGCAGCCCGTCCCCGGCCGAGACGTCATAGCCCCAGCCCGGCCCCGCGGCGTCCGGCTCGAACCGGGCCTCGGCGGCGGCGAGTTGCCGCTCCTTGGCGGTCGGCTCGTGCACGGCGGCGGACCGGACGAAGGCCTCATCGAAGACCACGGTGGCGAACTCGTCGTCCGCACCACCGTGGTCGGCGCCGTCGGGGTACGGCAAGCCCCCCACATCCTCAGCCACGGATTCAGCGTATTACCGGGCGGGCGTTTTGTCTGTGGCTCCCGGCAGTTGGTCCGTCACACGTGTGACGCCCCTGCGCGGTCCCCGCCCCGCGGCCGGGGTCGCGGCGCCGTTCCCGGCGGGAACGCTGGGCCGGCGCCGTTCCCGGCTGGAACCCTCAGCCGGCGTCCGGGGTCCCGCCCACGGTCTGCGTCGCCTCGCCCCGCACGTGCCCGTCACCGGTGACGATGTACTTGGTGCTGGTCAGCTCGGGCAGGCCCATCGGGCCGCGGGCGTGCAGCTTCTGGGTGGAGATGCCGATCTCCGCGCCGAAGCCGAACTCGCTGCCGTCGGTGAAGCGGGTGGAGGCGTTGACGGCCACCGTGGTCGAGTCGACCAACCGGGTGAAGCGTCGGGCGGCGGCCTGCGAGGTGGTGACGATCGCCTCGGTGTGGCCGGAGGACCAGCGGCGGATGTGCTCGACGGCGGCCTCCAGCGAGGGCACCACGGCCGCGGCCAGGTCCAGCGAGAGGTACTCGGCGCCCCAGTCCTCGTCGGTCGCGGGCAGCACGGTGGCCGGGCCGCCCTCGGCGGCCTTGAGCACCGCCTCGTCGCCGTGCACGGTCACTCCGGCCTCGGCCAGGGCGGCGAGCGCGAGCGGCAGGAAGGCGTCCGCCACGTCCTGGTGGACCAGCAGCGTCTCGGCGGAGTTGCAGACGCTGACCCGCTGCGCCTTGGAGTTCAGCAGGATGCCGACGGCCATCGCGAGGTCGGTCTCGGCGTCCACGTACACGTGGCAGTTGCCGGTGCCGGTCTCGATCACCGGAACGGTCGAGCCCTCGACGACGGTGCGGATCAGCGAGGCTCCGCCGCGCGGGATCAGCACGTCGACGAGGCCGCGGGCGCGCATCAGCTCCTGCACGGAGTCGCGGCTCTCCCCCGGCACCAGCTGGACGACGTCGGCGGGCAGCCCGGCCGCGACGACGGCGTCCCGCAGGACGGCGACCATCGCGGTGTTGGAGCGGTAGGCCGAGGCCGAACCGCGCAGCAGGACCGCGTTGCCGGACTTGAGGCAGAGCGCGGCGGCGTCGGCGGTGACGTTCGGGCGGGCCTCGTAGATGATGCCGACCACGCCGAGCGGCACCCGCACCTGCCGCACGTCCAGGCCGTTCGGCAGGGTGTAGCCGCGCACCACCTCGCCGACCGGGTCGGGCAGGCCGACCACGTCGCGCACGTCGGAGGCGATCGCGGCGATCCGCTCGTCGGTCAGGGTCAGCCGGTCGATCACCGACTCCGGCGTCCCGGCCTCCCGGGCCCGGGCCACGTCCTCGGCGTTGGCCGCGAGGATCTCGGCGCTGCGGGCGACCAGCGCGTCCGCGATCGCCAGCAGCGCGGCGTCCTTCGCCTTGCGCGGCAGCGGGGCGAGCGCGGCGGCGGCCTCCCGGGCTCGGCGCGCTACGGCGAGGACGGGGCTGTCGGCGGTGGAGAGATCGCTGGTCATGCCGCCAAGGGTAGCGACTGCGCCCGCCCCGCCGGTCCGCATTTCGCCCGGTGAGACACGGCTGCCGCCGCCCGTCGGGGCCGGTCGGTCCGGGTCGTCCGGAGGCGTCCACGCCCGCGCCGGCTCCGCGCGCACGCGCCCCGCCCACCCCGAAGAGGATCACGCCCCGCCCACCCCGAAGAAGCACGCGCCGGGCTCACGCCGGAACGCCCGCCCGGGCTCGCTCACCCCGGGATCCTCACGCCCCGCTCGCCCCGGGCACGCCCCGGCTCAGTACGGGTGCACCCCGCCCAGGTGCGGCGGCGGCGTGCCGAAGCCCTCCGCCACCCGCTTGTGGTACGTCGCCCGGTCGACCACCTCCAGCCCGACGATCTCCCACGGCGGCAGGTTCGCGGTGACCTTGTGCTCGCCCCACAGCCGCAGCGCGATCGCCGCCGCGTCGTGCAGGTCCCGGGCCTGTTCCCAGTACCGGATCTCGGCGTGGTCGGCCGCGTAGCGGGCGGTCAGGAAGAACGAGTGGTCGTGCGCCAGCTGTTCCAGCGAGGCCCGCAGCGAGGACAGCGGGGTGACCTGCCCGGCCACGCTGAGCACCACGTGCCACAGCCGTGCCTGTTCGGGCACCGTGGGCGGGTCGGCCGCGTCCGCGCGCTGGGGCCGCTGCCTGCGCATCCCGGCGGGTCCCTGCGGCGGCGGACCGGCCGGCTCGGCGGGGCCGTCCCCGCGCCCGCCGTCGATACTGGTCAGCCGCCGGCCCGCCGTCCCTCCGGTCAGCGCTGCCTCGCGCCTGCGTTCCACCGGCGGCCTCCTGTTCGGCGATCTCGTGTCGTCCCCCACCGGCCCCGCCGGCCCTCGGCCGACCGGTACGGCTGCGCCCCTCCTCGCCCCTGGCCGGGGCCGCTCCCGGTACGGAGCGGCCCGCCGTCCGCACTGCGCCGATCGGCCGGCGGCCGGTGCCGGCCCGCCGGGCCGGTCAGCCGCGCAGAACGACCAGGTCGTCGCGGTGGACGACCTCGCGCTCGTACCCGGCGCCGAACTCCTGGGCCAGGTCGCGGGTGGACCGGCCGAGCAGGCGGGGCAACTCCCTCGCATCAAAGTTGACCAGTCCGCGAGCCACGATGTGGCCGTTTTCGGCAAGAAGGTCCACCGGATCACCCGCGGCGAAGTCCCCGTCGACCTTGGTGACCCCGGCCGGCAGCAGCGAGGCGCCGCCGGAGACGACGGCGTCGACGGCGCCCGCGTCCAGGTGCAGGGCGCCGCGCGGGCTGCTGGCGTGGGCGAGCCAGAGCATCCGGTCCGAGGTGCGGGCACCGGTGCGCAGGAAGAGGGTGCCGGTGGGGCGGCCGGCCAGCGCGTCGGCGGCGTGGCTGGCCGCGGTGAGGACCACCGGGATGCCCGCGCCGGTGGCGATCCGGGCCGCCTCGACCTTGGTGACCATGCCGCCGGTGCCGACCCCGGCCTTGCCGGCGCTGCCGATCTCGATGCCGTCGAGGTCGTGCGGGCCGGTGACCCGGGCGATCCGGCTGGTGCCGGGGCGGGACGGGTCGCCGTCGTAGAGGCCGTCCACGTCGGAGAGCAGGACCAGCAGGTCGGCCCGGACGAGGTGGGCGACGAGTGCGGCGAGCCGGTCGTTGTCGCCGAACTTGATTTCGGCGGTGGCGACGGTGTCGTTCTCGTTGACGATCGGCATCGCACCCATCGCCAGCAGCTGGTCCAGGGTGCGGTAGGCGTTGCGGTAGTGGGCGCGCCGGCTGGCGTCCTCGGCCGTCAGCAGCACCTGGCCGACCCGGATGCCGTACCGGGCGAAGGAGGCGGTGTACCGGGCGACGAGCAGTCCCTGGCCGACGCTGGCGGCGGCCTGCTGGCGGGCCAGGTCCTTGGGCCGCTTGTCCAGGCCGAGCGGGGCGAGTCCGGCGGCGATGGCACCGGAGGAGACGAGCACGACCTCCGGGGCCCCCGGGCGGTTGCGCACCTTGGCGAGTGCGTCGACGAGTGCGTCGACGCGGTCGGCGTCCAGGCCGCCGGCCGCCGTGGTGAGTGAGGAGGAACCGACCTTGACCACGATCCGCCGTGCGGTCAGCACCTCCTCCCGCAGAGAGTCCTCGGTCATCTCGCTGTACGCCTTTCCGGTGTGGTGCGGGTACGGCGGACCGGGGCCCGGCCGTCACCCCCGAAATCTACGCGATTCGCGCGGGTCTCCCGCAGGCCGTTTCACCGGCTGGACCCGGCCTGGTCACGGGCTTGCCACAGCCCGTACACCAATCCGGATGGCTGGTATGGTCCCTGACCGAAAGCCAGATCGGGGGACGGCTTCTTGCCCGCTGGACCCATTTCTCTTCGACCCTGCTGTCACGAGGGGGCGGCGCCGCACTGGGCAGGCCGGCAACGGTTCGCGGTCGCGCGCCCAGGAGAAAAGCGCATCATGCGTTCGTACACCACCAAGCTCACCGTCGCCGCCCTGGCCGCGGCCACCGCCCTGTCCCTCGCCGCCTGCGGCCCGGACAACGCCGACCCGGCCGCCCCGTCGGGCGGCTCCACCGGTGCCGCCCCTGCGCCGACCGGTGGCGCCCCGGGCGCCACCGCGGGGACCACCGCCGGGGGCGCGGCCACCGGGGGCGCGGCCGGCGGCTCGACCGCCGCCCCGTCGGGTGCGGCCACCGGCGGGGCAGCCGGCGCGGCCACGGGCGGGGCCGCCACGGCCGGCGCCGCGGGCGGCGGTGCCGGGGCCGGCAAGCTGCCGCAGGCCGGCGCCTCGGTGAAGTTCGGTCAGGCCGCCACCGTGGACTTCGTCGACAAGACCTCGAACACCAACGCCAAGCTGGAGTTCACCGTCACCGGCGTCGTCCCGGGCTCGCTGCAGGACTTCCAGGACGCCAAGGCCAACACCACCGGCCTGGAGGGCCGGGCACTGTTCTACGTCAGCTGGACCATGAAGAACCTCGGGGACACCAAGCTGACCTTCAGCGCCCCCGACTCCAAGCTGAAGGCCTACGACGCCGCCGGCAACACCGCGATGTTCGCCAACCCGGTCGCCTCGGTCAAGATCCCCAAGTGCAACACCCCGAGCTTCTCGGGTGCCACCAAGGGCGTCGAGTTCAAGGGCTGCGACATCGTCAGCTTCGCGGCCGGCGGCTCCCCGGTGATGATCGGCTACGGCGACTCCACCGACATCACCAAGGTCCAGGCCGCCTGGACCAAGTGACGCCCCGTCACCGCCTGCCACGCGCACGGCCCCCGCCACCCGGAGAGGTGACGGGGGCCGTGCGCGTCAGGCGGCCCGACGGGCTCAGTAGTCCTCGTCGTCGTCGCCCTCGATGGCGGACTGGCGGCCGCTGGACAGCGCCTCGAAGGCGAGGAACTCGGCCTCGGCCGCGTCCCGGCCCTTCTGCTTCTCACGACGGCGGTCGACCGCCGGGCGGGGGGACTCGAAGCGGTGGTCCTCACCGCGGCGGCCGAGCATCTCGGCACCGGCGGCCATGGTCGGCTCCCAGTCGAAGACGACGGCGTTCTCCTCGGGGCCGATGATGACGGTGTCGCCCTCCTGCGCCCCGACCTTCCACAGCTGCTCCTCGACACCGAGGCGGGCCAGCCGGTCCGCGAGGTAGCCGACGGCCTCGTCGTTGGCGAAGTCGGTCTGGCGGACCCAGCGCTCCGGCTTGACGCCGCGGATGCGGTAGGCGCCGTCCTCTTCGGTGATGGTGAAGCCCGCGTCGTCGACGGCCTTGGGCCGCAGCACGATCCGGGTGGACTCCTCGGCCGGCTTGGCGGCGCGAGCCTCGGCGACGATCCCGGCCATCGCGAAGCTCAGCTCGCGCAGGCCCTTGCGGGAGGCGGCGGAGACCTCGAACACCCGGTAGCCGCGCTCCTCCAGGGAGGCGCGGGTCAGGTCGGCGATGTCCTGGCCGTCCGGCACGTCGACCTTGTTGAGCGCGACCAGCCGCGGGCGGTCGTCCAGGCCGCCGTACTCGGAGAGCTCGGCCTCGATGGTCTCCAGGTCGGTCAGCGGGTCGCGGCCGGGCTCCAGGGTGGCGCAGTCCAGCACGTGCACCAGCACCGAGCAGCGCTCGACGTGCCGCAGGAACTCCAGGCCGAGGCCGCGGCCCTGGCTGGCGCCCGGGATCAGGCCGGGCACGTCGGCGATGGTGTAGACGGTGTCGCCCGCGGTGACCACGCCGAGGTTGGGGATCAGGGTGGTGAACGGGTAGTCCGCGATCTTCGGCTTGGCCGCGGAGAGCACCGAGATCAGCGAGGACTTGCCGGCGCTCGGGTAGCCCACCAGGGCCACGTCGGCGACGGACTTGAGCTCCATCACGATGTCGCGGGCCTCGCCGGGCTCGCCGAGCAGCGCGAAGCCGGGCGCCTTGCGGCGGGCCGAGGCCAGCGCGGCGTTGCCGAGGCCGCCGCGGCCGCCCTGGGCGGCGACGAAGCTGGTGCCGTGCCCGACCAGGTCGGCCAGCACGTTGCCCTTGCGGTCCAGCACCACGGTGCCGTCCGGCACCAGCAGGACGAGGTCCTCGCCGTCGGCGCCGGTGCGGTTGCCGCCCGCGCCCGGCTTGCCGTTGGTGGCCTTGCGCTTGGGCGAGTGGTGGTACTCGAGCAGGGTGGTGACCTGCGAGTCCACGGTGAGGATGACGCTGCCGCCCTCACCGCCGTTGCCGCCGTCCGGGCCGCCGAGCGGCTTGAACTTCTCGCGGTGCACGGAGGCGCAGCCGTGGCCCCCGTTACCCGCGGCGACGTGAAGTTCGACGCGGTCCACGAAGGTGGTCATGGGTGTGCCTCCAGTGCGCGAGAGTCTGCTTGCTACCTGCGTAAAGCGTGAAGGGTGGACCGGAGAATTCCGGCCCACCCCTCACTGTGAGTCTTTATACGACTCGGGAGTCCGCGGGGACTCAGGCCTCGACGGCCACGATGTTGACGACCTTGCGGCCGCGGCGGTTGCCGAACTGCACGGCACCGGCGGTCAGCGCGAACAGGGTGTCGTCGCCACCGCGACCGACGCCCGCACCCGGGTGGAAGTGGGTGCCACGCTGGCGGACGAGGATCTCGCCGGCCGAGACGACCTGGCCGCCGAAGCGCTTCACGCCGAGGCGCTGGGCGTTCGAGTCACGGCCGTTACGGGTAGAGCTTGCGCCCTTCTTGTGTGCCATATCTCGCTAACCCCTTACTTGCTGACCGAGTCGATGCTGGTGATGCGCACCGCGGTGTGCTGCTGGCGGTGGCCCTGACGGCGGCGGTAGCCGGTCTTGTTCTTGTAACGCAGGATGACGATCTTGTCACCCTTGGTCTGGTCGACCACCTCGGCGTGAGCCTTCACGCCGGCCAGGACCCACGGGTCGGAGGTGACGGCGTCACCGTCGACGACCAGGATGGTCGAGAGCTCGACCGAGTCACCCGGCTTGGCCTCGATACGGTCGATCTCCAGCACGTCGCCCACGGCGACCTTGTGCTGGCGGCCGCCTGCGCGAACGATCGCGTACATGCGGTACCTGCTTTCCTTGCTCGGTCGGAACCCCCGACGCCAGCCACCTGGGTACGGACACAGGAGCCTCTTCCCGGTTCTCCGCGCGGACGCGGCGACCTCGGGAAGGTGATGTGCTCGGGAGCATGGCGTAGACACGCCGATGGTCAAGAATACGGACCGGCCGCCCCAGGGGCAAACCGGCCCGTACGGCCCGGGGCGGGATGGCTCCCGCCCCGGGCGTGGGCACTACTCGGCCGCCGTATCACCCTCGGCGGCCGCGGCCTTCTTGGCCGCCGCGCTGGTCCGCTTGGTGGCGGTCTTGCGGGCGGTGGTCTTCTTGGCCGCCGTCGTCGTCTTCTTGGCGGCGGTCTTCTTCGCGGCGGTCTTGCGGGCGGCCCGCTTCTTCGGCGCCGGTGCCTCCTCGGCAGCGGCCTCCTCGGCCGGGGCCTCGGCGGCGGGAGCCTCGGCGGCCTCCGTGACCGGGGTCTCGACGACCGCGGCCTCCGCGACGACGACCGGCTCGCCCGGCGCCTCGGCGGCGGCCTCGGCGGCGGCTGCCGCGACGGCCGGGGCGGCGGCCTCCAGGGCCGCCTCCAGCGCCGCCTCGGCCTTCGCCTGCAGCACCACGATCTCAGCGGTGTCCGGGGACCCGGCCGGAGCCGTGGCCTTGCGCACCGCGCGGCGGCGCGGACGGCCCGCCGGAGCGGCCGGCGCGGCCTCCGTGACGACCGGCGCCTCGACGACCGGAGCCACCTCGGCGGCCTCGGCGGCCTCGACGCCCGGGACCTCCAGGGCCAGCTGGCCCTCGATCTCCTCGCGCACCGGCTCCGCCGCCTCCTCGACGGCCTCCACGGCCACCGACTCGGCCACCGCGGCCTCGACGGCCTGCGGCTCCTCGTGACCCGCGCCGCCCTTGCCCCGGCGACGGCGCTTGCCGCCGCCCGAGGCCGCCTCGCCCGCCGGGGCGGACGGGGCGTGGACGTGGGCGCTCGGCTGCTCCATGTGGACGATCACACCGCGGCCGTTGCAGTGCACGCAGGGCTCGGAGAAGGACTCCAGCAGGCCCTGGCCCACCCGCTTGCGGGTCATCTGGACCAGGCCCAGCGAGGTGACCTCGGCCACCTGGTGCTTGGTCCGGTCCCGGCCCAGGCACTCCAGCAGGCGGCGCAGCACCAGGTCGCGGTTGGACTCCAGCACCATGTCGATGAAGTCGATCACGATGATGCCGCCGAGGTCGCGCAGCCGCAGCTGGCGCACGATCTCCTCGGCCGCCTCGATGTTGTTCCGGGTGACCGTCTCCTCCAGGTTGCCGCCCTGGCCGACGAACTTCCCGGTGTTGACGTCGATGACGACCATCGCCTCGGTGCGGTCGATCACCAGCGACCCGCCGCTGGGCAGCCAGACCTTGCGGTCCAGCGCCTTCATCAGCTGCTCGTCGATCCGGTAGGTGGCGAACACGTCCACCTCGGAGGTCCACCGCTGGAGCCGCTCGGCGAGGTCCGGGGCCACGTTGGAGACGTACTCGTGGATGGTCTTCCACGCCTCGTCGCCGGAGACGATGACCTTGGTGAAGTCCTCGTTGAAGATGTCGCGGACGACCCGGACGGTCATGTCCGGCTCGCCGTAGAGCAGCGCCGGGGCGTTGCCGGTCGCGGCCTTCTTCTGGATGTCCTCCCACTGCTGCTGCAGCCGCTGGACGTCGCGGGTCAGCTCCTCCTCGGAGGCGCCCTCGGCGGCGGTGCGCACGATAACGCCCGCGTCGTCCGGGACGATCTTCTTGAGGATCTGCTTCAGACGCGCGCGCTCGTTCTCCGGCAGCTTGCGCGAGATGCCGGTCATCGAGCCCTCGGGCACGTACACCAGGTAGCGGCCGGGCAGCGAGATCTGGCTGGTCAGGCGGGCGCCCTTGTGGCCGATCGGGTCCTTGGAGACCTGCACCAGCACGGACTGGCCGGACTTCAGCACCGACTCGATCCGGCGCGGGCCGCCGTGGCCGCCCAGCGCGCCGAAGTTGACCTCACCGGCGTACAGCACCGCGTTGCGGCCCTTGCCGATGTCGACGAACGCGGCCTCCATCGACGGCAGCACGTTCTGGACCTTGCCCAGGTAGACGTTGCCGACGTACGAGGTGGCCTGCTCCTTGTTGACGTAGTGCTCGACCAGCACGCCGTCCTCGAGGACGCCGATCTGGGTGCGCTGGCCGTTCTGGCGCACCACCATGACGCGCTCGACCGACTCGCGGCGGGCCAGGAACTCGGCCTCGGTGATGATCGGCACCCGGCGGCGGCCCAGCTCGCGGCCCTCGCGGCGGCGCTGCTTCTTCGCCTCCAGACGGGTCGAGCCCTTGATGGACTGCACCTCGTCCGGGTCGAAGGACGGCTCGGTGGAGCGGCGGCGCGGCTCGCGCACCTTCACGACCGTGCGGACGCCGTCCTCGGTGGTCTCGGCGGTCTCGACGGCGCCGGCCTCACCGCTGCGGCGGCGACGGCGGCGGCGACGACGCGAGGAGGACAGGCCGGCGGCCAGGTCGTCGTCCTCGTCGCCCTCCTCCTCGGCGGCCTCGGCCGGCTCCTCGGCGGCGGGCTGCTCGGCCTCGACGGCCTCGGCGGCCTCGAACTCCTCGGCCTCGCCACGGCGGCGGCGACGGCCGCCCCGGCGGCGACGGCGCGACGGACGGCCGTCCTCCTCCCACTCGCCCTCGGTCTCCGGACCGGCGGCGGGGGCCTCGACGGCGGGCGCCTCGACGGCCGGCGTCTCGACCGGGGCCTCGACGACGGGGGCGGGAGCGGGCGCGGCCACCGGCTTGCGGCGGGTCGACTCGACCCGGGCACGGACCCGGCGGCGGCGGCCGACGCCGCTGTACTCGTACTCGTCCTCCTCGGCACGCTCGGCCGCGGCCGCGGCCGGGGCCTCGACCGGCGCCGGGGCGGCGGCGGGCTGCTGCTGCGCGGGCGCCACGTAGGGGGCCGGCTCCTGGAAGACCGGGGCCTGGAAGACGGCGGTGGCCGGGCGGACGGCGCGGCGGCGCACCCGGTGGTGCGGCTCGGCCTCGGCGGCCGGGGCGGGCGCGGCGGCCGGCTCGGCGGCGGCCGGGGCGGCCTCCTCCTCGGGCTCCTCCGCGACGGCGGGCTCCTCGGCCTGCGGTTCCTCGGCGGCGGGCTCCTCGACCGGGGCCTCGACGACCGGCGCGGCCTCGACCACGCGACGGCGGCGCGGGCGGCGGGCCGGAGCGGCGGGGGCCTCCTCGGCCGCCGGCTCGGCGGCGACGGGGGCGGGGGCCTCGACGGCCGGCGCCTCCACGGCGGGGGCCTCGGCCTCGGCGGTGGCGGGCGCTCCGGCCGGGGCCTCGGCGCGCTTGCGGGCGCGGCGGGCCCGGACCGGCTTCTCCGCCACCGGCTCGGCGGCGGCCTCGGCCGGGGCCGCTGCGGCCTCCGGCGCGGCGACCACGATCGCGGTCGCCTCGGGCGCTCCGGCCGGGGCCTCGGCGCGCTTGCGGGTCCGGCGGGCCCGGACCGGCTTCTCGGCCACCGGCTCGGCGGCGGCCGGGGCGGCCTCGGCCGTCGGCGCCTCGGCCGGCAGCACGGTCTCGGCCGCCTCGGCGGCCGCGCCCTGCGGGGTGCCCGCCGGGCGGGAGACCGCGCGGCGACGACGGCGCGGCGGCGCGGCGGACGCGCCCTCGCCACCGGTCGCGGCGGAGTCGTTCGGTTCCGTGGCCGCAGTCTGCTGCGGATCGGTGTTATCGAGCATGCGGGTGGATCTCCCGTCAGGCCCCCGGGCTCCGCATCCGGGCACGGCACGGCACCTGTGGGGCGGCCGGCATCCAGGGGATGCCCGGGCCGGACCCGTTCACGGTGCCGCCGCGCGGACGCGAGGCCGCACAGGGGCTCGTAGTCTCGCTCGGCGCCCCGCGCTCGGCGGGGTGTCGAAAGTCTTCTGGTCTGACCAGTCTTCTGAAGGTTTTCCCAAGCTGCGCCGTCCCCCAACCCCGGGTGGCTCCCGGACGGGGTCCCGGGCCAACCGGCCGTCCTGGCCGGCAGGCCCCGGGTGGCAGGCCTGTGCTGCGACGACGCTCGCTCCCCTGGGGAGCCGCGGGAACCCTGGAGGACCATCGGGTCCAGTGAGGCACTGGACCCGGCCTCCGCCCGCTAGGCGGGCGCGGTAGCGCGCGGCCCGGCGCCCGGCTCCGAGCCGGCCTGGGCCGCGGCGCGGTCGAGCGCCAGCGGGTCGGTCACCGTGCCGGTCCCCTCGTCGAGCGGCCCCTGCGCCAGCCTGGTCACCTCTGCGGGGACCGGCGGCGCCAGGTCGGCCGTCGCACGGAGACCGGACAATACGTCGTCGGGTCGTACGGCGGGTGTGGCGTGTCGTACTACCAGGCGCAGTATCGCACAGGGACGGCCGGTCCGAACATCGCGGTCGGTTCCTGCCTCCGTGTCCGCACCGCCGTCGACCTGGGCCGGGACGACGTCCAGCGCCGCCACCGCGCCGCGCGCGTCGAAGACCCGCACGCCGTTCTTGGTGAGGCGTTCGACCTCGACCCGCTCCTCGGCGAGGAAGCGCGCGACCGCACCGGCCGCCTCGTCCGGCTCGACGCCGTCGAGCCGGACCAGCCACTCGGAGGCCTCCAGGCGCTCCACGAAGTTCGGCGTCCGCACCTCGACCGCGTCGATCACGTCGAGGCCGTTCGGCAGCGACTCGTCCAGCTGCGCCCGCAGCTGTTCGGGGTCGCGGACGGCGGCCAGGCCGATCTCCAGGTACTCCGCCTCGCTCGCCACCCCGGTGGGGGCCGCGTTGGCGTAGGAGACCTTCGGGTGCGGGGTGAAGCCGGCCGAGTAGGCCATCGGAACGGCGGACCGGCGCAGGGCGCGCTCGAAGGCGCGCTGGAAGTCGCGGTGGCTGGTGAAGCGGAGCCGGCCGCGCTTGGTGTAGCGGAGACGAATCCGCTGCACCGTCGGCGCGGGCGGCGGACCGTCGGGCGTACGGCGTGCCAGGGTCGCTCAGTCCTTAGTCAGTTGTCCCCGTCCGGCGTGGCGTGTTCCCGCCACTGTCCGGACTCTGTCACCACAAAGGGTACGCGCCCCACCGGCCCGCTCGCTCCGCCCCTGGTCAGCCGCATACCGGAACCCCCGGCCGGAACGTTCCGACCGGGGGTCCGGGGTGTGGGGCCCGTCACTCGCCGTCGGCGTCCGCCGACGACGGACGGCTACTTGTTGACGACCGACAGCGGCAGCAGCTTCTTGCCGGTGGGGCCGATCTGGATGTGGGTGTCCATCTGCGGGCACACGCCGCAGTCGAAGCACGGCGTCCAGCGGCAGTCGTCGACCTCGACCTCCTCCAGCGCGTCCTGCCAGTCCTCCCACAGCCAGTCCTTGTCGAGGCCGCTGTCCAGGTGGTCCCAGGGCAGCACCTCCTCGTAGCCGCGCTCGCGGGTGGTGTACCAGTCGACGTCGACGCCGGTGCCGGCCAGGCCCTTCTCGGCGCAGGCCATCCAGCGGTCGTAGGAGAAGTACTCGCGCCAGCCGTCGAAGCGGCCGCCGTCCTCGTAGACCGCGCGGATGACCGCGCCGACGCGGCGGTCACCGCGGGAGAGCAGGCCCTCGATGATGCCCGGCTTGCCGTCGTGGTAGCGGTAGCCGATGTTCTTCCCGTACTTGCGGTCGCCGCGGATGGAGTCGCGCAGCTTGGCCAGGCGGGCGTCGGTGGCATCGGCGGACAGCTGCGGGGCCCACTGGAACGGGGTGTGCGGCTTGGGCACGAACCCGCCGATGGAGACGGTGCAGCGGATGTCGTTCTGGCCGGTGACCTCGCGGCCCTTCTGGATGACGTTCTTCGCCATCTCGCCGATCTGGAGCACGTCCTCGTCGGTCTCGGTGGGCAGGCCGCACATGAAGTACAGCTTCACCTGGCGCCAGCCGTTGCCGTAGGCGGTGGCGACGGTGCGGATCAGGTCCTCCTCCGACACCATCTTGTTGATCACCTTGCGCATGCGCTCGCTGCCGCCCTCGGGGGCGAAGGTGAGGCCCGAGCGGCGCCCGTTGCGGGACAGCTCGTTGGCGAGGTCGATGTTGAAGGCGTCGACGCGGGTGGACGGCAGCGACAGGCCGATCTTGTCGTCGGTGTAGCGGTCCGCCAGGCCCTTGGCGATCTCACCGATCTCGGTGTGGTCGGCGCTGGACAGCGACAGCAGGCCGACCTCCTCGAAGCCGGTCGCCTTCAGCCCGCGCTCGACCATCTCGCCGATGCCGGTGATGCTTCGCTCCCGCACGGGGCGCGTGATCATGCCGGCCTGGCAGAAGCGGCAGCCGCGGGTGCAGCCGCGGAAGATCTCCACGGACATCCGCTCGTGCACCGTCTCCGCGAGGGGGACGAGCGGCTGCTTGGGGTACGGCCACTCGTCCAGGTCCATCACGGTGTGCTTGGACACCCGCCACGGCACGCCCGGGGCGTTCGGCACGACGCGGCCGATCCGGCCGTCGGCCAGGTACTCCACGTCGTAGAACTTCGGCACGTAGAACCCGCCGGTACGGGCCAGGCGCAGCAGCACCTCGTCGCGCCCGCCCGGGCGGCCCTCGGCCTTCCAGGCGCGGATGATCTCGGTCATGTCGAGGACGGCCTGCTCGCCGTCGCCGACCACCGCCGCGTCCAGGAAGTCCGCGATCGGCTCCGGGTTGAAGGCCGCGTGGCCGCCGGCCAGGACGATCGGGTCCTCGTCGGTGCGGTCCTTGGACTCCAGCGGGATACCGGCCAGGTCGAGCGCGGTCAGCATGTTGGTGTAGCCGAGCTCGGTGGAGAACGACAGGCCGAACACGTCGAAGGCCTTCACCGGGCGGTGGGCGTCGACGGTGAACTGCGGGACGCCGTGCTCGCGCATCAGCGCCTCGAGGTCCGGCCAGACGCTGTAGGTGCGCTCGGCGAGCACGCCCTCGCGCTCGTTCAGCACCTCGTAGAGGATCATGACGCCCTGGTTGGGCAGCCCGACCTCGTAGGCGTCGGGGTACATCAGCGCCCAGCGGACGTCGCAGGCGTCCCAGTCCTTGACGGTCGAGTTGAGCTCGCCGCCGACGTACTGGATCGGCTTCTGGACGTGCGGGAGGAGGGCCTCCAGGCGTGGGAAGACCGATTCGACAGTCATGTACTAGGAACCCTTACGACGTGATTCGGTGCCGCGAGCCGGCACGGGAGGGGTGACCCTCAAGGGTAGCCCAATCCGGGGATCGGACCGTCTGCCCCGGAGTACGGGCCCTCCGCGCTCCGGCGCGACCCGGCCGTCCGGTGCCCGCCCCGGCACGCGCAGTGCGCGCCCGCCGCCCGGGGCCGTCCGCCGTTGACACGCCCGGACGGCCCGTGCGGTACTGACAGGGCTCCGCCAAAGGCACCGGTACCCCTTCCGGACAAGGAAGTTGGGTCGTACGCTCGGGCCCTCGCCGGAGTTCCCCCGGCGCGACCCTCTCCCTCCCCCGCACGCACGGCCCCGTCCACCCTCACCAGGCCCGTCCCGTGTCCGCCCGGCCGCCGCCCCCGGCCCGCGGTGCCCCGCCTCCCGCCCGCACTCCGTGTCCGGCGGCGCACCCGCTCGCCCGCGCCCCGGCGGCCGTACGAGCCGTACGACCGGCGCAAGGAGAACCATGACCGACACCGGTCGGCGGATCCGCCCCCTCCGGACCCTCGACACCCGGCCGGCCCGCTACCCCACGCAGGCGCAGGCCGAGGCCGCCGCCCGGCGGCTCGCCCTGCGCCACCCGGACCGCTGCCGGTTGCGCGAGGTGGGCCGTTCCCGGGCCGGGCGCCCGCTGCTGCTGCTCTCGGTCGACCGCGGGCCGCGCGCGGTGCTCGTGGTCGGCGGCCCGCACCCCAACGAGCCGATCGGCACCGCCGGGGCGGTCCGGCTGGCCGAGCTGCTGCTGGAGCGCCCGGCCAGCCCCGGCCTGTCCTGGCACCTGCTGCTCTGCCTGGACCCGGACGGCGCCGCGCTCAACGCCGGCTGGCTGGACGGCCCGCTCACCATGCGCCGCCACTACGAGCACTTCTTCCGCCCCGCCTTCGAGGAGCAGCCGGAGCTGCTGCCCGCCCCCGGCTCGGGCCGCCCGCCGATGCCGGAGAGCCTGGCGCTGACCGGTCTGATCGACGAGCTGCGCCCGTTCCTGCAGTGCTCGCTGCACGGGGTGGACTTCGGCGGCGCCTTCGTGCAGCTCACCGGCCCGGTGCCGGGCCTGGCCGAGCGCTTCGCCCGCTCCGCCGACCGGGCCGGCCTGCCGCTCGACGTGGACTCCTACGACGCGATCGGCTGGGCCAGCCCCTCCCCCGGCACCTATCTGATGCCGGCGCCCGGCAGCTCCGAGGCCTCCCGTGCGCTGCCGGACGAGCCGGAGCTGTCCACCTGGTCCTACGCCGCCCGCCACGGCGCGGTCACCGCCGTGCTGGAGGTCCCGATGTGGGCGGTGGACGCGGTCGGCGACGCCCGGTCCCACCCGGCCGGGCCGCGGGCCCTCGCCGTGGCCGCCCACGAGCTGACCGCGCGCGCCGAGGAGCTCACCGCCCTGCTCGCCCGCGTCCCCGCGCACGGCCACGAGGCGTACGGCCCGTTGGTGCGCACCGCGGAGTTCAACCTGGCGGTGGCCCCGCGGGTGGCCGCGGAGTGGCTGGACCGCTGGGGCGCCCAGCCGCTCTCCGCCTCCCGGGTGACCACCGCCGGCCTGGTCGCGGCCCGGCTGCCGCTGCGGGTCGCGTCGATCCTGCTGCGGCTGCTCGCGGACGCCCGCGGGCCGGGCGCGGAGGCCGCCCGCGAGCGCGCCCGGGCCGTCGTCGCCGACAGCCTGGACCGGCTGCGCCACCGCTTCGGCGCCCGCTGGGTCCCGGTGCAGGAGCAGCTGGCCCACCAGACCCGCGCCGTCCTGACCGCCGCCGACTGCCTGCTGCACCCCTGAAAGGATTCCTGACGTCCAGTCAACTCCGCCAGCCCACAAGGACATTGTGCACAGCGCAGGGGCCGGCCCGGGTTTCCCCGGACCGGCCCCTGCGCGCAGCCGCTCAGGCCGCTATCGGCCGCTGGCTCCGGACCGCCTGGAGCAGTCCGACCGCCATCCAGTTCGCGAACATCGAGGACCCTCCGTACGAGACGAACGGCAGCGGGATGCCCGCGACGGGCATGATGCCCAGGCACATCCCTATGTTCTCGAAGGCCTGGAAGGACAGCCAGGCGATGATCCCGGCCGCCACGATCGTCCCGTACAGGTCGGTCGCCTGGCGGGCGATCCGGCAGGCCCGCCAGAGGATCACGCCGACCAGCGCGATGATCGCCAGCGCGCCGACGAAGCCCAGCTCCTCACCGGCGACGGTGAACACGAAGTCGGTCTGCTGCTCCGGCACGAACTGCCCGGTGGTCTGCGTCCCGTGGAACAGCCCCTTGCCGGTGAGTCCGCCCGAGCCGATCGCGATCCGGGCCTGCGCGGTGTTGTAGCCGACGCCGTTCGGGTCCAGCTGCGGGTTGGCGAAGGCGGCGAAGCGGTCGATCTGGTACTTGCTCAGCAGCCCGAACTTCCAGATCGCCACGCACCCGGCGCCGCCGGCCACCAGCAGGCCGAGGACCCAGCGGTTCGCCGCGCCCGAGCCGAGCAGGATGCCGAGCACGATCGCGGCCATGACCATCACCGAGCCGGCGTCCGGCATCAGCAGCACTATGCCCATCGGCAGGGCGGCCCAGACCAGGCCGCGGAACACCGCCCGGTTCGAGGGGAACTCCCGCTCCCCCGCGTCCACCTGGTCCGACAGCACGACCGCCATCGCCAGCACGATCCCGAGCTTCGCGAACTCGGCGGGCTGGATCGAGAAGCCGCCGCCGAGCTGGATCCACGAGTGCGCGCCGTTGATGGTCGAGCCCAGTGGACTGAGCGTCGCCAGCAGCATCAGGATCACGCCGACGTACAGGAACGGCACGATCGTGCGGAAGCGGCGGCTCCCTATCGCTATCACCACGGCGCACAGGACCAGCCCGACCACGAAGTTGGTCAGGTGCCGGTACAGGAAGTACTGCGGGTCCCCGTGGGTGAGCGAGTCGCGCCCGCGGGTGGCCGACCAGACCAGCAGCGAGCTGCCGGCCGAGAGGGCCAGCGCGGCCAGTAGCAGTATCCAGTCCAGCCGCCACAGCGGGGAGTCCTTGGCGAGGGCCTTGGGGACCCCGTTGCGCTGCGGGGCGAGCCGCAGCTGCCGGTAGGAGCCGTAGGAGGTCATGCCCGTCCCCTTCCCGGGCCGCGGCCGGGTTCCAGCGCGGCGTCGGCCGCGGTGTACGAGACCGCGGGGTCGGTCGGCGGCGCCTGGTCCAGGAAGGCCGCCGCCGGGGCCGGAGCCTGCGCCGCGTCCAGCAGCGCGGGCACCGGGGCGGGGGCCGGAGCCGGGGCGCCCGGCGCCCGGTCGGCCGCGTACGCGGCCGGCTTGATGATCGCGGTGCCGTCCGGGTTGAACTTCGGCAGCTCGGTCTGCGGGGCCGGCAGCAGCGCCTTGGCGTTGTCGACGTTGCCCTTGTCGTCCACGCCGTACAGCGCCTGGTAGATCCGGCGGACGGCGTCACCGGAACCACCGGAGCCGGTGCCACCCTGGCTTATCGTCATGACGACCGCGTAGTCCTTGCTGTACGTGGTCAGCCAGGAGGTGGTCTGCTTGCCCTCGACCTCGGCGGTGCCGGTCTTGGCGTGCAGCTGGATCTTGTCCTGCGGCCAGCCGGCCCCGGCGAACTTCCAGGCGGCGGTGCCGCTGGTGATGACGCCCGCGGTGGCCTGGTCGATGTAGCTCAGCAGCTTCTGGTCGCCGGGGAACTTGGCGTCCGCCTGCGGGGCGATCTCGCGGACGAGGTCCCCGCCCGGGCTTATCACCGCCTTGGCGATGGTCGGGCGGTAGAAGGTGCCGCCGTTGGCCAGCGCCGAGTAGATCCGGGCCATCTGGACCGGGGTGACCAGGGTGTCGCCCTGGCCGATCGCGAAGTTGACGGCGTCACCGGCGCGCATCTGGTAGCCGTCGACGCAGTTCTCCCGGGCGATCTGGTCGGAGAAGCTGTTGCCGCCCTTCTTGGCCTGGGCGCACCAGGCGTCCTTGTTGTTGTCGTAGAAGGACTGCTTCCACTGCCGGTCGGGCACCCGGCCGGGCACCTCGGCCGGCAGGTCGATGCCGGTCTTGGCGCCGAGGCCGAACTCGTGGGCGGTCTTGAAGAACCAGTCGCCCGGGTCCTTCTTCGGCTTGATGCCGCCGTCCTTCAGCCACTGGTCGTTCGCCAGGCCGTAGAAGACGGTGTCGCAGGAGACCTCCAGCGCCTTCTCCAGCGTGATGGAGCCGAAGCTCTCGCTCTCGAAGTTCTTGAACTCGCGACCGCCGATGGTCATGCTCTTCGGGCACGGGTAGGTGCCGTCCAGCGGGTAGCCGGCCTGCACGGCGGCGGTGGTGGAGATGACCTTGAAGGTCGAGCCGGGGGCGGACTGACCCTGTATGGCCCGGTTCAGCAGCGGGAAGTTGGATTCCTTGCTGGTCAGCGCCTGGTAGTCCTTGCCGCTGATGCCGCCCACCCAGAGGTTCGGGTCGTAGGTCGGCGCGCTCGCCATGGCGATGATCCGCCCGGTGTGCACGTCCATGACCACGGCGGCGCCGGAGTCGGCCTCGTAGTTGCGGTTGGTGACCTTGTCGAAGGTGTTCCGGGCGTCCTTCATGGCCTGCGCCAGGTTGTCCTCGACGACCTTCTGCACCCGGGCGTCGATGCTGGTGACCAGGTTGTCGCCGGTCTTCGGGGCGACGGTGCCGGCGGTGCCGATCACCCGGCCGAGGTTGTCCACCTCCAGCTTGGTGATGCCGGCGGTGCCGCGCAGGTCGCGGTCGTACACCGACTCCAGGCCGGCCCGGCCGATCTGGTCGGCCGGCAGGTAGCGGTCCAGGCCGGTCTTGTCGGCGGTCTTGCTGACCTCCTCGTCGGTGACCGGCGAGAGGTAGCCGAGCACCTGGGCCAGGTTGGCGCCCTCGACGCCGGTGTAGCGGCGCACGGCGGTGGGCTGCGCGGTGATCCCGGGGAAGTCCTCGCGGCGCTCCATTATCTGCATCGCCTGCTGGGTGGTCGCCTCCTTGGTGACCGGGATCGGCTGGTAGGGCGAGCCGTTCCAGCAGGGCTGCGGGGTCTTGGCGTCGCAGAGCCGGACCTTCTCCTGGACGTCCTTGGCGGGCATCCCGAGCACTTCGGCCAGCCGGGACAGCACCGCCTTGCCGCCGTCCTTCTGCTGCAGCAGCGAGGTACGGCTGACGGAGACCACCAGTCGGGTCTCGTTGCCGGCCAGCAGCCGCCCGGAGGCGTCCAGGATCTCGCCGCGGACGGCCGGCTCGACCACCTCGCGGATGTGGTTGCCGGTCGCCTTGGCCGTGTACTCCTTGGCGTTGCGGATCTGCAGGTACCACAGCCGCCCGCCGAGGGTGGCGAGCAGCGACAGCACCAGGATCTGCAGCACCACCAGCCGGATCGTCACCCGCCGGGTGCGGCCGGTCTCGGGGATGTTGCTCACGTCTCGTGCGCTCCAGGGTGCGGGGAGGTCGGGAGGTCGGGGCCGGACGGGTTACGGGCGGCGGACGAAGCCGGGTACGCGCCGCTTCTTGTAGCTCGGGCCGGACGAGACCTCACGGGTGGTGCGGTAGCGGGCCAGCGAGCCCAGGCCCAGACCCGGGCCGTTCTCGTCGTCGTCGGCCGCGGCCACCGGGTCGCGGCCGAAGCGGCGGCCGAGCATCATCACCAGCGGCACCACGAAGGGCGCCAGCAGCAGGTCGTACAGCAGGGCGCTGATCACCAGTCCGCCGAGGCCGACGTGCCGGGCGGCGGTGTCGCCCACCAGGGCGCCGACCATCGCGTAGAGCAGCGTGGAGGCGACCGCCGCCGCGCCCACCACCAGCAGCGCGCTGGAGACCGAGCGCTGCCGGCCGTGGTCGGGGCGCAGCAGCCCGGCGGCGTAGCCCATCAGGCAGAGCACCAGCGCGTAGCGGCCGATCGCGTGGTCGGAGGGCGGCGCGAGGTCGGCCAGCAGGCCGGCCGCGAAGCCGACCAGGCAGCCGCCGGTGGGCCCGTAGACCATGGCCAGGCCGACCACGACGAGCAGCAGTATGTCCGGGGTCGCTCCCGGGAGCTGGAGCCGGCCGAAGACGCTGACCTGGAGGATCAGGCCGAACAGGATCAGGCCGGCGGAGACGGGGATGCGGGCGAGGCGCATGGCTCAGTTCCCCCCATTGGGCTTGGCGGGCGGGGCGACGGGCGCGGTGGCCGGGGCCTGGCCCGGAGCGGGCGCTGCGGGGGCCGGCGGCAGGACGGCGTCGCGCGGGTCGGCGCGCGGCGGCACGACGACCACGCCGACCAGGTCCAGCCGGGTGAACTGGACGAACGGCTCGACCAGGACGGTCTTGGTGAGCTGGCCGGCGTTGGCCTGGACCTCGATGACCTTGCCGACCGGGACGCCGGGCACGAACGGGCGGCCGCTCTGCGAGCCGAAGGTGACCAGCCGGTCGCCGGCCTTGACCTGGGCCTTGCCGTTGAGCAGGGAGACCTTCATCGGGCTGTCGCCGCCGCCGGAGGCGAAGCCGATCTCGCCGGTGGCTTCCAGCCGGGTGCCGGCCGAGAAGCCGGGGTCGGAGGCGAGCAGCACGGTGGCGGTGGTCGGGCCGACGGTGGTGATCCGGCCGACCAGGCCCTGACCGTTGATCACGGTCATGTCGCGGGTGAGGCCGTCGTCGCTGCCGGCGTCGATGGTGATGGTCCAGGAGAAGCCCTGGGCCGGGCCGATCGCGATGACCTGGGCGGCCTTGACGGTGTATCCGCCGGCGCCGGCGGTGCGCAGCAGGTCGTCCAGCTGCTTGGTGCGCCCGGCGGCCATGTCGGAGGAGGCGAGCTTCTGCCGCAGTTCGGTGTTCTCGCGGGCGAGCTGGTCGGTGCGGCCGCTGTTGGTGGCGGCGTCCCGGAAGGCGCGGACGGTGTCCGCGACCGGGTCGACGACGGTGGCGGCGCCGCGCTCGACCGGGCCGAGGACGCCGGCGGCGGCGTGCCGGGCGGGGCCGAGCGGGGAGTCCTCACCGCCCTTGATGTCGACGGTGATCAGCGCGAAGGCGACGGCCACCAGCAGGATGAGCAGCAGCCGGCTCTCTCGTGTGTCCCTCACGGTGCTGGTACTGCCCCTTCGTACCTGGCGGCCGCCCGGGGCTGTGGGGCCCGGGCGGCCGCCCGTTCAGTCGAGTGTCGGATGTGTACGTGCTGCTAACGGCGCGGCTGGGCGTCGAGTACCTGCTGGAGCGCCTCGAACTCCTCGACGCACTTGCCGGAGCCGAGCGCGACGGAGTCGAGCGGGTTCTCGGCGATGTGGATCGGCATGCCGGTCTCGCGGCGCAGCCGCTCGTCGAGGCCGCGCAGCAGGGCGCCGCCGCCGGTGAGCACGATGCCGCGGTCCATGACGTCGCCGGCCAGCTCGGGCGGGCACTGGTCGAGAGTGGTCTTGACCGCGTCGATGATCGCGTTGACCGGCTCGTCGATGGCCTCGCGGACCTCGGCGGCGGAGATGACCACGGTCTTGGGCAGGCCGCTGACGAGGTCGCGGCCGCGGATCTCGGCGTGCTCGTCCTTCTCGCCCTCCAGGCCGAAGGCGCTGCCGATGCTCATCTTGATCTGTTCGGCGCTGCGCTCGCCGAGCAGGAGCGAGTACTCCTTCTTGATGTGCTGGACGATGGCGTTGTCGAGTTCGTCGCCGGCCACCCGGATGGACTGGGCGGTGACGATGCCGCCGAGCGAGATGACCGCGACCTCGGTGGTGCCGCCGCCGATGTCGACGACCATGTTGCCGGTGGCCTCGTGGACGGGGAGGCCGGCGCCGATGGCGGCGGCCATCGGCTCCTCGATGATGTGCACCTGGCGCGCGCCGGCCTGGGAGGAGGCCTCGATGACGGCGCGGCGCTCGACACCGGTGATGCCGGAGGGCACGCAGACGACGACGCGGGGGCGGGCGAGGTAGCGGCGGCGGTGGATCTTGAGGATGAAGTACCGCAGCATCCGCTCGGTGATCTCGAAGTCGGCGATCACGCCGTCCTTGAGGGGGCGGATGGCGACGATGTTGCCCGGGGTGCGGCCGATCATCTTCTTGGCCTCGGCGCCGACGGCGAGGATGCCGCCGGTGTTGGTGTTCACCGCGACGACCGACGGCTCGTTCAGGACGATGCCCTTGCCCCTGACGTACACCAGCGTGTTGGCAGTTCCGAGGTCGATCGCCAAGTCGCGGCCGATGAACGACAGGTTGCTCGCCATGGGGTGTGGGTGCCTTCCCGGGCTCGGAGTTCATGGGGGGTGGACGACTGCGTGCGCCCACGCTTGGGCGGAGACCAGCTGAGCTGCCTTACCGGGCCCTTGGGTCGCGTCCATCGTAGTCACGCCTCGCGGTACGGACGTCGACGTGGGGCATACCGTCCATTGTCCGGAGCGTGATCGCTTCTCCCCGGATTGGGACGCCGTGTCGGGACCCCCAGTTCCCTATTTCACGATAAGAATGCCCCGGCCGGGCCAATGGTCCCGACCGGGGCAGTCCCGAGTCCTCCGGGCGTGTCGCCCGGCCCGGCTCAGGCGTGGGCCGGGAAGAAGATCTTGATCTCGCGCTCGGCGGACTCCGGGGAGTCGGAGGCGTGGATCAGGTTCTCGCGGGTGATCGTCGCGTAGTCGCCGCGGATGGTGCCGGCGCCGGCCTCCAGCGGGTTGGTGGCGCCGGCGAGCATGCGGATGCCGGGCACGACGTCCTCGCCCTCGACGATCAGCGCGATCGACGGGCCGGAGGTCATGAACTCCAGCAGCGGCTCGTAGAACGGGCGGCCGACGTGCTCCTCGTAGTGGTGCTCCAGCGTCGCCCGGTCGAAGGTGCGCAGTTCCATGGCGGCGAGCTGCCAGCCGGCCTTGCGCTCGATGCGGCTGATGATCTCGCCCGCCAGGCCGCGGCGGACGGCGTCGGGCTTGAGCAGGACGAGAGTGCGCTGGGACACGGTGCGTCTCCTGGGGATTCGGTTCGGCGGACAGTCGGGTCGACGAGTGGGCCCCGACACGGCAGAGGTTACCTTGCGTACACGGCGTGTCGGTGCGCCGGTCCGGGGCCTCAGGCCTGTACGGCGGCCGCCTCGGTGGCGGCGGCGCGGGCGGCCTTGAAGGCGTCGACCTTGCGGCCGTAGTGGACCGAGCACCACCACAGGAGGGCGAAGACCACGCCGAGGCCGAACATCGTCGGCAGGACGAAGCCGCTGGCGATCAGGCCGATCTGCAGCGCCCAGCCGATCTGCACCGCGCCGGGGCGGTCGATCATGCCGCAGAGCGCGACGCACAGGGCCATCGCGATGCCGCTGACCGTCCAGATCTCCCCGGTGGAGACGTCGGAGAGCCGCATCGCGACCAGTGCCGCGAACATGATCAGCAGCGCTTCGCCGATCAGCGTCGAGGAGCAGAGCGTCCTCATGTCACTTCCTCCCGAGCAGCAGGCGGGCCTCGCCCACCGTGATGACCGAACCGGTGACCAGCACCCCGGCGCCGCCGAGGTCGCCCTCCTCCTCGGCGAGGGTGACGGCGGCGGCGATGGCGTCGTCGAGGCGGGGCTCGACCTGGACGCGGTCCTCACCGAAGACCTCGACGGCCAGGGCGGCGAGCGCGTCGACGTCCATCGCGCGGTGGGTGGAGTTCTGGGTGATGACGACCTCGGCCAGGATCGGCTCGAAGGCCTCCAGCACGCCGGCCACGTCCTTGTCACCGGAGGTGCCGATCACGCCGACGAGCCGGGTGAAGCCGAAGGACTCGGTGAGGGCGGCGACGGTGGCGCGGGCGCCGTGCGGGTTGTGCGCGGCGTCCAGGACGATGGTGGGGCTGCGGCGGACGACCTCCAGGCGGCCCGGCGAGGACACGCCGGAGAAGGCCTGACGGATCTTCTCCACGTCGAGCTGCCCGCCGCGGGCGCCGCCGACACCGAAGAAGGCCTCGACCGCGGCCAGCGCCAGCGCCGCGTTGTGCGCCTGGTACTCGCCGTGCAGCGGGATGAAGACGTCCTCGTACTCCTCGCCGCCGAGTCCGCGCAGCGTCACCAGCTGGCCGCCGACGGCGAGTTCGCGGCGGATCACGCCGAACTCCATGCCCTCGCGGGCGACCGTGGCGTCCACCTCGACGGCGCGGCGCAGGATGACCTGGGCGGCGTCCAGCTGCTGCTGGGCGACGACGGCGACGGCGCCGGTCTTGATGATCCCGGACTTCTCGACGGCGATCTCGCCGGTGGTCTCGCCGAGCTTGTCGGTGTGGTCGAGGCCGATCGGGGTGATCACGGCGACGGCCGCGTCGATGACGTTGGTGGCGTCCCAGGAGCCGCCCATGCCGACCTCGACCACGGCGACGTCCACCGGGGCGTCGGCGAAGGCGGCGTAGGCCATGCCGGTCAGCACCTCGAAGAAGGACATCGGCACCGGCTGGGCCGCGTCGACCATCTGCACGTAGGGCTCGATGTCGCGGTAGACCTCGACGAAGCGCTCGGGGCTGATCGGGGCGCCGTCGAGGCTGATCCGCTCGGTGACGGACTCGACGTGCGGGCTGGTGTAGCGGCCGGTGCGCAGCTCGAAGGTGTTGAGCAGCTGCTCGATCATCCGGGCGGTGGAGGTCTTGCCGTTGGTGCCGGTGATGTGGATGGACGGGAAGGACCGCTGGGGCTGGCCCAGGATGTCCATCAGCGCCTCGATCCGGTCGAGCGAGGGCTCCAGCTTGTTCTCCGGCCAGCGCTTGGAGAGTTCCACCTCGACGTCGCGCAGGGCGTCTCCGGTGCCGCCGTCGGCGGGGCGGATGGTGTACGGGTTCGGGTCGGCCTTGTCGCTCACGACCACAGTCTACGGAGCGGTGGCGGGGCGTCCTCACAGGGTGAGGGCCGGGGTGGCGGCCAGGGTGATGACGACCACTTTGTCCGGTCTTGGCCTTAACAGGGCAGTTTGATCGCTTTACTATTGCTTTAGCGAGTTTGAGCCGCAACGAAGCATCGATTCGCAACCACCAGGAGCCGCCAGCCTTAGATCACGAGGAGCACTGCGCCATGCCCGACGCCCTGCACGACTGGATCGAGCTTCACCGGGACGCCGTCGTCTGGGTCGCCGGACTGATCTCGCTGGCCCTCGTCGGCTACATGGCCCTCGTCTTCGGACGCTTCCTCGTGTACTGGGCCGGCTCCCGCCACGCCTTCCGGCACGACCGGCCCGCCGAGCCCGGCGACCCCGCCGCCTTCCAGTGGCACCTGGTGGTCCCCTGCCGCGACGAGGAGGCCGTGGTCACCCAGACCCTGGACGGCCTGCGGACCAGTGCGCCCGAGGCCCACCTGTGGGTGATCGACGACGACAGCGAGGACGCCACCCGCGAACTCGTGCTCGCCGCGGCCGCCCGCGACCCGCGCGTCCACCTCGTCCAGCGCCGCCGCCCGCACGCCCGGATCGGCAAGGGCGCCGCCCTCAACGCCGCCTACCGGGAGATCTCCGCTTGGCTGCCCGAGGGCACCGACCGCTCCCGCGTGGTGATCGGCGTCGTCGACGCCGACGGACAGCTCGACCCGGGCACCCTCGGCCGGGTCGCCAACGCCAAGGCGCTCGGCCGCCCCGACACCGGCGCCGTCCAGATCGGCGTCCGGATGCGCAACGCCGACGAGGAGCTCCCGCTGCCCGGCCGCGGTCGCGCCGCCAACGCCGTCGCCCGCGCCCTCGTCCGGATGCAGGACGTCGAGTTCCAGGCCAACAACGCCGGCATGCAGCTGCTGCGCCGCCGCACCGGCAGCGTCGGCCTCGGCGGCAACGGCCAGTTCGTCCGGCTCAGCGCGCTCGACTCGCTCACCACCGAGGAGGGCCGGGCCGGCCGCCCCTGGCCCGAGCGCGCGCTGCTGGAGGACTACGAGTCCGGACTGGACCTGCGCCTGGCCGGCTGGCGGCTCACCCACGTCACCGAGACCCAGGTCTCCCAGGAGGGCCTGGTCTCGCTGCGCCGCTTCCTCACCCAGCGCACCCGCTGGGCCCAGGGCAACATGCAGTGCCTGCGCTACACCGGCCGGGTGCTGCGCTCCCCGCACTACACCTGGGCCGGCAAGGCCGAGGTGATGTACACCTTCCTGCAGCCCGTGGTCTGCGTGCTGCTGGTGCTGCTGTTCCCGCTCTCGCTCGGGATCACCGCCGCCGGGCTGGTGCTCTTCCCCGCCGAGACCGCCGACTTCCAGCTCCGGTACGGGCCGTGGATGCTGCTCGCCTTCGGGCTCGCCACGCTGCCGATGGTGTTCTGGGGCCTCGCCTACCGCCGGGTCGTCCACCCCGACCGCAGCCGGCTGACCGGGCTGCTCTGGGGCGTCCTGGTCTGGCTGTACGCCTACCACCTCTTCGTGGTCGCCGCCCGGGCCGCCGTCCGGATGCTGCTCGGCCGCAACGGCTGGGCCAAGACCCGCCGCAACGCCGAGAAGGTCGCCCTCGGCGCCCCCACCGCGCTCGAATCCTGAGCCGCCCCCTCCCCCCGCCCCCTCCCCCGCGCTCTCCACCACCGTCGTCCCCACCGGAGCCTCCCGCATGAGCCTGTGCCTGCCCCCGAACAGTGTCGCCGTCGTCCTCGGCACCCGCCCCGAGCTGGTCAAGCTCGCCCCGCTGATCCACGAGCTCGGCGACGCCACCCGGCTGGTGCACACCGGCCAGCACTGGGACGAGGCGATGTCCGGCCGCTTCCTGCGGGACCTGGACCTCCCCCGGCCCGAGCTGCTCACCGGTGTCGGCGGCCGCCCCCGGGCCGGCCAGATCGCCCAGTCCCTCGGCCAGCTGGACGCCGTCTTCGCCGAGGACCGCCCCGCCGCCGTGGTCGTCCAGGGCGACACCAACGCCACCCTCGCCGGGGCCCTGGCCGCCAACGCCCGGGAGATCCCGCTGGTCCACGTCGAGGCCGGGCTGCGCAGCTTCGACCGGGCGATGCCCGAGGAGCACAACCGGGTGATGGTCGACCACGTCTCCGACCTGCTCTGCGCCGCCACCGAGGACAACGTCGCCAACCTGCGCGCCGAGTCCCTGGCCGAGGACCGGATCGAGCTCACCGGGAACACCGTCGTCGAGGTGGTCCGCCGTCAGCTGCCGGACGGGGCCGCCCGGGCGGCGCTGCTCGCCGCACACGGGCTGCGCCCGGACGGGTACGTGCTGGCCACGGTGCACCGCCCGGAGAACACCGACACCGCCGAGGCGCTCGGCGCGGTGCTCGCCGAGCTGGACCGGATCGCCCGGGCCGGCACCCCGGTGCTGTTCCCGATGCACCCGCGCACCCGGGCCGCCGTCGAGCGCTTCGGTCTGGACCGCCTGCTGGAGCGGCTGGCCGTCACCGGGCCGGTCGGCTACGCGGACTTCCTGGGCCTGGCGAGCCACGCGGCGCTGCTGGTCTCCGACTCCGGCGGCGTGCAGGAGGAGTGCACCGTGCTCGGCCGTCCGCTGCTGGTGGTGCGCCGCTCCACCGAGCGCCCGGAGGCCGTGGCGGCCGGCTTCGCCGCGCTGGTGCGGCCCGGCGAGGAACTGGGCGAGCTGGCCCGCGGCTGGCTCTCCGACACCCCCGAGCGCCTGGCCCGGCTCGCGGCCACCCCGAGCCCGTACGGCGACGGCCTGGCCTCGGCCCGGATCGCCGCGCTGACCGCCGCGCTCGCCGAGTCCGCCGACGCCGACGCAGCCCTGCTGGCCGCCTGACCCTCTTCCAGGAGCCGGACGCTCAGACCCCGGCCCGGGCCTCCGGCACGTGCGCGGCGCCGCCGTGCCGGCGGCGCAACTCGGCGGTGATCTCGGCCAGTTCGCCCTCCGGCAGCAGCGGCAGCATCATCGCGACGCCCTGCAGCAGACCGCCCAGCAGGAAGGTGGTGTCGGCCGTCGAGGCGACCAGGCCGCGCACCTCGGCCACCTCGCCGGCCGCCACCGCCTCGATCAGCCCGGCGGCGCTCGCGCTCTCCTCGTCCACGGCGACCGCGCCGGTGTCGGCCGGGGCGCGCCGGGCCATCGCCCGCAGCACGCGGTCACCGACCTCGGGGGCGTACGCCTTGCGGACGGCCTCGGCGGCGATCCAGGCGAGCAGCGTGGTCACCTCCCGCCCGGCGTGCTCGGCGAACAGCAGGTCCAGCTCGTGGTCGAACGCGAGCTGGTTCCCGTGCCGGAACGCGAGCAGCAGGGTCGCCGCCCTGGCCTTGGCCTCCTCGACCGCCTCGGCAGGCAGTTCGTCGGCCAACTCCTCGGTCACCACCACGCCGTGCCCTCCCGTCCGTCGCTGGGCAGAACGTTCAGCAGAAACGCCCTTCGGAAACTCCGTGCACACCGTACACATCCGACCTGCAAACTTCCGCGAACGCGCGCGGGCAAGACCGGAATCAATTCGCTCGGAATAGGACCTCACCCGGTCCAGGATGAATATTCGCCGGAAGGGAGCAATGTCGCTGCTCTATTCGGTGTAAGGAGATATCCGGTGACGCGGCCCCGGACGGGGCGGGCCGGCCGGAAACGGCGAGGGGCCGCACCCCGCGCGAAGCGGTGTGCGGCCCCTCGACGACCGGGCCGGTACGGCTCAGCCCTGCGGCAGCGCCGCGAGCTGGGCGGTGATCCGGGCGATGTCGGCCTCGGCGGCCTCCTGGCGCGCCTTGATCTTGGCGACCACCTCGTCCGGCGCCTTGGCGAGGAACGCCTCGTTGCCGAGCTTGGCGGTGGTCTGGGCCTTCTCCTTCTCGGCGGCCGCGAGGTCCTTGGCGAGGCGCTTGCGCTCCGCCGCGACGTCGATGGTGCCGGAGAGGTCCAGCGCGACGGTGGCGCCGGCGACCGGCAGCGAGGCGGTGGCCGCGAAGCCCTCCTCGGGGACGGTCAGCCGCAGCAGCGAGCGGATCGCGTCCTCGTGGGCGGCGAGCGAGGTGCCGTCCAGCCCGAGCTTCGCCGGGACGCGCTGGCCCGGCTTGAGGCCCTGGTCCGTACGGAACCGGCGGACCTCGGTGACGACCTGCTGCAGGGTGGCGATCTCCGCCTCGGCCGCGGCGTCGCGGAAGCCGCTGTCGGTCGGCCAGTCGGCGATGACGACGGACTCCGCGCCGGTGAGCGTGGTCCACAGCGTCTCGGTGACGAACGGCACGATCGGGTGCAGCAGGCGCAGCGTGACGTCCAGGACCTCGCCGAGCACCCGGCGCGCGGCGTCGGCCTGCGGGCCGCCCTTGGCCAGGGTGGTCTTGGAGAGCTCGACGTACCAGTCGAAGACCTCGTCCCAGGCGAAGTGGTAGAGCGCCTCGGAGAGCTTGGAGAACTGGTAGTCCTCGTACAGCCCGTCCACCTCGGCGACGGTGCTGTTCAGCCGCGACAGGATCCAGCGGTCGCTCGCGGTCAGCTCCTCCGGCGCGGGCAGCGGGCCCTCGACGGTGGCGCCGTTCATCAGCGCGAAGCGGGTGGCGTTCCAGATCTTGTTGGCGAAGTTGCGGGCCGCCTGGACCCAGTCCTCGCCGATCGGCACGTCGACGCCCGGGTTGGCACCGCGCGCCAGCGTGAAGCGCAGCGCGTCGGAGCCGTACTTGTCCATCCAGTCCAGCGGGTTGACGACGTTGCCGAAGGACTTCGACATCTTCTTGCCGTTCTGGTCACGGACCATGCCGTGCAGCGCGATGGTGTGGAACGGCGGGGTGCCGTCCATCGCGTAGAGACCGAACATCATCATCCGGGCGACCCAGAAGAACAGGATGTCGTAGCCGGTGACCAGGACGGAGTTCGGGTAGAACTTCGCGAGGCTCTCGGTCTGCTCCGGCCAGCCGAGCGTGGAGAACGGCCACAGGCCGGAGGAGAACCAGGTGTCCAGGACGTCGGTGTCCTGGTGCCAGCCCTCGCCGGCGGGCGGCTGCTCGTCGGGGCCGACGCAGACGACCTCGCCGTTCGGGCCGTACCAGACCGGGATGCGGTGGCCCCACCACAGCTGGCGCGAGATGCACCAGTCGTGCAGGTTGTCGACCCAGTCGAAGTACCGCTTCTCCATCTCCTGCGGGTGGATCTTGACCTTGCCGTCGCGGACGGCGTCACCGGCGGCCTGGGCGAGCGGGCCGACCTTGACCCACCACTGCATGGACAGCCGCGGCTCGATCGTGGTCTTGCAGCGCGAGCAGTGGCCCACCGAGTGGACGTACGGGCGCTTCTCGGCGACGATCCGGCCCTCGGCCCGCAGCGCGGCGACGATCGCCGAGCGGGCCTCCAGGCGGTCCAGGCCGAGGAAGGGGCCGTGCACGGTGATGACGGCGTGCTCGTCCATGACGGCGATGTTCGGCAGGTTGTGCCGCTGGCCGATCTCGAAGTCGTTCGGGTCGTGCGCGGGCGTCACCTTGACGGCGCCGGTGCCGAACTCCGGGTCGACGTGGGCGTCGGCGACGATCGGGATCCGGCGGCCGGTCAGCGGCAGCTCGATCTCGGTGCCGACCAGGTGCTTGTAGCGCTCGTCCTCCGGGTGGACGGCGACCGCGGTGTCGCCCAGCATCGTCTCGGCGCGCGTGGTGGCGACGACGATGGCGTTCTCGCCCTCGCCGTAGCGGATCGAGACCAGCTCGCCGTCGTCGTCCTGGTACTCCACCTCGATGTCCGAGATGGCGGTCAGGCAGCGCGGGCACCAGTTGATGATGCGCTCGGCGCGGTAGATCAGCTCGTCGTCGAAGAGCTTCTTGAAGATGGTCTGGACGGCCTGGGACAGGCCCTCGTCCATGGTGAAGCGCTCGCGGGACCAGTCCACGCCGTCGCCCAGGCGCCGCATCTGGCCGGAGATCTGGCCGCCGGACTCCGCCTTCCACTTCCAGACGCGCTCGACGAAGGCCTCGCGGCCCAGGTCGTGGCGGGACTTGCCCTCCTTGGCGAGCTCGCGCTCGACCACGTTCTGGGTGGCGATGCCGGCGTGGTCCATGCCGGGCTGCCACAGGGCCTCGTAGCCCTGCATGCGCTTGCGGCGGACCAGGGCGTCGATCAGCGTGTGCTCGAAGGCGTGGCCCAGGTGCAGGCTGCCGGTGACGTTGGGCGGGGGGATGACGATGGTGAACGGCGGCTTGTCGCTCTTCGCGTCGGCGCTGAAGTACCCACGCTCCACCCAGCGCTCGTACAGCTCGCCCTCTACGTCCGCCGGGGTGTAGGTCGTCGGGAGGGTGGCTGCTTCGTCCCCGGCGGAGGTGCTCACGGGGCGCTGGTTCGTCGTGTCGGTCACGACGCACAGTTTACGTAACCGTGGGGGCGGGTTACGAACCGCTTTCGGTCCGTGGACGCGCCGCGCCCGGGCGGGCCCGGGACGGTCACCGTGCGGTAGCGTGCGCGGGCGACTCGTCCGGTTGACCGGACGTGCACGGATCGACTCCACACCACGACAGGCCGCGGGTGCGGCGGGGGAGCACAGACGCAGATGTACGGCCAGGGACAGCAGTATCCGCAGGGACAGCCGCAGCCTTACGGGGGCCAGCCGCAGTACGGCCAGCCGCCGCAGCAGCCCTACGGCGCCCCGCAGCCCCAGTACGGCTACCCGCCGCAGCAGCCCTACGGCGCGCCCCAGCAGCCGTACGGCGTGCCGCCGCAGGCGCCCTACGGGCAGCCCGGCTACCCGGCGGCCCCGCCGCCGCAGAAGGGCAAGGGCGGCCTGGTGATCGGACTGGTGATCGGCGCGCTGGTGCTGGGCGGCGGCGGCTTCGCCGCGTGGAAGTTCCTCGGCGCAGACTCGGGCGGCAAGTACAAGATCACGTCGCCGCAGACCCTGGCCGACGGCTACGTCCAGAAGTCGTCCAAGGAGCAGGCCGCCGACATGAGCAAGCCCGAGGCGTCCAAGCTCGGCTCGGACCTCCACGTGCTGGTGGCCAGCTACAGCAAGGGCTCGGACGCGATGGACACCTTCTCGGTGGTCGGCGTCTACGGCGACCTCAACGACCCCGGGCAGATCATCGAGGACTCCAAGAAGGACAGCGGCGGCATGTCCCTCTCGATGACCGACTTCCCGGCGCAGGACGCCAACAACTCCTCGGCGAAGCTCTCCTGCGGCACGTCGACCGTGCTCGGCAAGCCCGGCCCGACGATCTGCGTGTGGGCGGACAAGTCCACCACCGGCCGGGTCTCGTTCACCAAGGTCAGCCTGAACGGCGGCGGCCAGCCGCTCACCGCGGAGCAGGCGGCCGCCAAGACCCGGACCATCCGCGACGCCATGGTCGTGGCCAGGTAGCACCCGCGCCGCACGGCGTCCGCAGCGAACGGAGGGGCCCCGCACCGGATCGGTGCGGGGCCCCTCCGTTCGCTGCGGACGTCAGGCGCTCTTCTCGCGGCGCTCGCGCTTGATCATGTCGCGCGGGACGAGGGTGGGGATGGCGTGCTTGGACACCACGTCCCCGGTGACCACCACGCGGGCGACGTCCTGGCGCGAGGGGACCTCGTACATCACGGACATCAGCACCTCCTCCATGATGGCCCGCAGCCCGCGCGCGCCGGTGCCGCGCAGGATCGCCTGGTCGGCGATCGCCTCCAGCGCGTCCCGGGAGAACTCCAGCTCCACGCCGTCCAGTTCGAAGAGCTTGCGGTACTGCTTGACCAGCGCGTTGCGCGGCTCGGTGAGGATCTGCAGCAGCGCCTCGCGGTCCAGGTTGTGCACGCTGGTGATCACCGGCAGACGGCCGATGAACTCGGGGATCATGCCGAACTTCACCAGGTCCTCGGGCATCACCTGGCGGAAGTGGTCGCTGGCGTCCGACTCCCGCTTGGAACGGATGTTGGCGCCGAAGCCGATGCCCTTGGCACCCGCGCGGCCCTCGATGATCCGCTCCAGGCCGGCGAACGCGCCGCCGACGATGAACAGCACGTTGGTGGTGTCGATCTGGATGAACTCCTGGTGCGGGTGCTTGCGCCCGCCCTGCGGCGGCACCGACGCGGTGGTGCCCTCCAGGATCTTCAGCAGGGCCTGCTGCACGCCCTCGCCGGAGACGTCCCGGGTGATCGACGGGTTCTCGCTCTTGCGGGCGACCTTGTCGATCTCGTCGATGTAGATGATCCCGGTCTCGGCCTTCTTGACGTCGTAGTCGGCCGCCTGGATCAGCTTGAGCAGGATGTTCTCGACGTCCTCGCCGACGTAGCCGGCCTCGGTCAGCGCGGTGGCGTCCGCGATCGCGAACGGCACGTTGAGCATCCGGGCCAGGGTCTGCGCCAGCAGCGTCTTGCCGGAGCCGGTGGGGCCCAGCAGCAGGATGTTGGACTTGGCCAGCTCGATGGCGTCCTCGCGGCCGTTGCCGCCGCTGCGCCCCGCCTCGCCCGCCTGGACGCGCTTGTAGTGGTTGTAGACGGCCACCGACAGCGCCTTCTTGGCGAGGTCCTGGCCGACCACGTACTGGTCCAGGAACTCGTAGATCTCGCGCGGCTTCGGGAGTTCCTCGAAGCGCACCTCGGAGGTCTCGGCGAGTTCCTCCTCGATGATCTCGTTGCACAGGTCGATGCACTCGTCGCAGATGTACACGCCTGGGCCGGCGATCAGCTTCTTCACCTGCTTCTGGGACTTGCCGCAGAACGAGCACTTGAGCAGGTCGCCACCGTCTCCGATGCGTGCCACGAGGTGCTTCCCCTTCGCCAGGGGCCCCGCGGGGGTTCCGGGGCCTGGTGCTGTGGACCGTCAACGCCGACGGCGCTCGGTCTCGCTATCCGACGGTACTCTGCCGGGCCCGTGATTCCGTCCTCTTCGCCGGGTCTGCCCTACGCCCTGGGCGAATTGATACCGAACAGATGCCGTGGCCCGGACCCCGCCGATGGGTGGGGGCGGGACGCGCACCGACGGTGCGCGTCCCGCCCCGGTGGGCCCTCCGCGCCCGCGGACGGACCCGGAGGACGGCCGGCCTCAGGAGGTCAGCGAGGTCTTGCGGGTGGAGATGATCTGGTCGACCAGGCCGTACTCGACGGCCTCCTCGGCGGTGAGGATCTTGTCGCGCTCGATGTCGTCGCGCACCTGCTCCACCGACTTGTTGGAGTGCTTGGACAGCATCTCCTCCAGCTGCTCGCGCATCCGGAAGATCTCCTTCGCCTGGATCTCCAGGTCGGACACCTGACCGCGGCCGGTCTCGGTGTACGGCTGGTGGATCAGGATCCGGGCGTTCGGCAGCGCCATCCGCTTGCCGGGGGTGCCGGCGGCGAGCAGCACGGCCGCGGCGGAGGCCGCCTGGCCCATGCAGACCGTGGTGATGTCCGGCTTCACGTACTGCATGGTGTCGTAGATGGCCGTCAGGGCCGTGAACGAGCCGCCGGGCGAGTTGATGTACATCTGGATCTCGCGGTCCGGGTCCATCGACTCCAGGCACAGCAGCTGCGCCATGATGTCGTTCGCCGAGACGTCGTCCACCTGCGAGCCGAGGAAGATGATGCGCTCCTCGAACAGCTTGGCGTACGGGTCGTACTCACGGATGCCCTGGGTGGTGCGCTCGACGAAGCGCGGGACGATGTAGCGGCCCTCGGCGCGCATGTCCTCGACGCGGGCCTGGGCGGCCGACAGGCTGGGGATGTTCATGGGGGTTCTAGTCCTCCGGGGCGTTGTGGCTGTGGTCTCGTGGGCCGGGCCGAGGCTCAGGCGCCCGTGCCGCCGCCGCCGGGGACGTCCGCGGCGCTGTGCATGATCGCGTCGATGAGGCCGTACTCCAGGGCCTCCTCGGGGGTGAACCAGCGGTCGCGGTCGGAGTCCCTGGTGATCTGCTCGAAGGACTGGCCGCTGTGGAAGGCGATCAGCTCGGACATCCGCTTCTTGGTGCGGAGCAGCTGCTCGGCCTGGATGCGGATGTCGGTGGCGGAGCCGCCGAGGCCCGCGGAGGGCTGGTGCATCAGGATGTTGGCGTTCGGCAGCGAGAAGCGCTTGCCCTTGGCGCCGGCGGTCAGCAGGAACTGACCCATCGAGGCGGCCATGCCCATCGCGATGGTGACGACGTCGTTCTTGATGTACTGCATGGTGTCGTAGATCGCCATGCCGGCCGAGATCGAGCCGCCCGGGGAGTTGATGTAGAGGAAGATGTCCTTTTCCGGGTCCGCGGCCAGCAGCAGCAGCTGGGCGGTGATCTTGTTGGCGATGTCGTCGTCGACCTGCTGGCCGAGGAAGATGATCCGCTCGTTCAGCAGCCGGTTGTAGACCTGGTCGCCAAGGCCGCCGAGCACGTCACCAGCGGCGGCGTGCGGCGCCATCGGGCCAGGCATCTGCATCTGCGGGAACGTCACTTAGCCACCTGCTCAGTCGATTTGGACGGTCGCTCGACGGCCGTCACGGTGTCGCACAGCTTCCGGGTATCACGTCGTGATTGTTGCTGTCCAAGGACCCTAACGCGCAGGCCGGGCCGCAGAATCCCTCACGCAGAACTGTTCGCTGTGAGCGCAGGGTCGCGGCGGCCCCCGGGCGGGAACACGGCGGGCCCGGACACCTTGACGGCGTCCGGGCCCGCTGCGTGCCTCAGGGGGCTACCGGGGCTCAGGCCTCGGTCTTCTCCTCGGCGGCCTCGACGGTCTCGGCCGTCTCGTCCTCGTCGTCGAAGTTGATCTCGTTGCCCTCGGTGTCGACGACCTTGGCGGCCTCGACCACGGTGGCCAGGGCCTTGCCGCGGGCGACCTCGCCGACCAGCAGCGGCACCTGGCCACCCTGGACGACCTGCTGCGCGAACTGGTCGGGGGTGAGGCCCGAGCCGGCGGCGCGGCGGATGAGGTGCTCGGTCAGCTCCTCCTGGTTAACACCCAGCTCCTCGTTGGCGACGATCTGGTCCAGGACGAACTGGGTCTTGATGCCCTTCTTCGCCTGCTCCTCGATCTCCGCGTCCCACTCCTCGCGGGTCTTGCCCTGGGTCTCCAGGTAGGTGTCGAGGTTCAGGCCCATCGGCTCCAGCTGGTGGTGCTCGACGTTGTGCTTGCGGGTCTGGATCTCGTCCGCGAGCAGCTTCTCGGGGTACTCGATGTCGACCAGCGCGAGGAGGGCGTCCAGCACCTTCTCCTGGGCCTGGGTGGCCTGGTCGTACTCCTTCATGCGCTCCAGGCGCTTGCGGGAGTCGCCGCGCAGCTCCTCCAGGGTGTCGAACTCGCTGGCCAGCTGGGCGAACTCGTCGTCCAGCTCCGGCAGCTCCTTCTCCTGGACGGCGGTGACGGTGACGGTGACCTCGGAGGTCTTGCCCGCCTGGGTGCCACCCTTGAGCTCGGTCTCGAAGGTCTTCTCCTCGCCGGCCGACAGGCCGACGACGGCCTCGTCGATGCCGTCGATCAGACGGCCCGAGCCGATCTCGTAGCTCACGCCGGTGGCGGTGCCGTCCTCCGGCACCTCACCGTCGACCTTGGCGACCAGGTCCACGACCACGATGTCGCCGGCGGCCGCGGCGCGCTCGACGTCCTTGACCGAGGAGAAGCGCTCGCGCAGCTGCTCCAGCGACTTCTCGACGTCCTCGTCGGAGACGGCGATCGGGTCGACGGTCACCTCGATGGAGGAGAACTCCGGCAGGGTGATCTCGGGGCGGACGTCCACCTCGGCGGTGAACTTCAGGTCACCGCCGTCGGCGATCTTCTCGACACCCTCGATGTTGGTGATGTCGGGCTGGCCGAGGACCTCGATCTTGCCCTCGTCGACGGCCTGCGTGTAGAAGCGCGGCAGGGCGTCGTTGACGGCCTCCTCCAGCACGGCACCACGGCCGAAGCGCTGGTCGATGACGCGAGCCGGGATCTTGCCCTTGCGGAAGCCCGGAACCGTGACCTGCTGGTTGATCTTCTTGTACGCCGCGTCGAGGCTGGGCTTGAGCTCCTCGAAGGGCACCTCGACGGTGAGTCGAACCCGGGTCGGGTTCAGAGTCTCGACGGCGCTCTTCACGGTTAGGTCTCCTAGGGGCTTGCGGTCAGGTTGTCTCCGCCCGGCCCCGCCGCCCGGCCGGAGCCGTACGGGTGGGTCGGACGAGACGGGCGATGGGCGGTTGGAGCTGCATCTCCCGTGGGGTGGACGGTGAGCTTGACTCCTCGCCCTCGTGCGGTTGACCTGGGTGGACGCCACAGGGACTACCGCCAGCGTCCCATCCTACCGGTACCACGAAAGGCGGACGCCAGGCGCCACCGTACCGGCTGAACAGAACAGGGCCCCGCCCCGGTGGGCGAGACCCTGCCGCACTGTCGGGGTGACCGGATTCGAACCGACGGCCTTCCGCTCCCAAAGCGGACGCGCTACCAAACTGCGCCACACCCCGTGGTGCCGAGAGGAAGCGTACACGGCGGGCCTGTTCGGCTCGCCGACTATTTCCGCCCCGGCGCGACAGGGACTTCGCGGGCCTCCGGGCCGGGTGTGCGGGGGCCGCGCGGAAAGCGTCGCGGGGGGCCGCGCGGAAAGCGGTGTGCACGCGGGCGGCCGGACCAGGTAGGCTGTCCCCCGAACTTCCGGCCGCCACGGCTGGGGGTCGCGCGGGCGTAGCTCAATGGTAGAGCCCTAGTCTTCCAAACTAGTCACGCGAGTTCGATTCTCGTCGCCCGCTCTTCGTCCGGCCCCGGTGCGCACCACGCGCACCGGGGCCGGTTGCGTTTCCGGCGGCCGTACGGGTGTCGGCGCCGCTCACAGCCCGAGGCGGGCGGCCCGGGCCGCGGCCCGGTCGAGCAGTTGGTGGACGTCGCCCTCCCGGGTGGTGGGGCGGTCGTTGAACTCGTCCGGGGAGCGCGCCGGGCGGCCGGTGCCGTGCAGCACCTCCATCAGCTGGACCCGGGCGGTGCGGACGGTGGCCGGGGTGCCGTAGCCGTGCGCCAGCACCGCGGCCTGGGCGCCGAGCAGGCAGACCCGGCCGGCCTCGTCCCACATCGCGCCCTGCAGCCAGCCGTGGGCGCCGATGTAGCGGGAGGCGAGCCGCAGGTGGTCGGCCGCGGTGACCGGGACGGGACGGGCGGGGCGGCGCAGCGCCCGGTCGAGCAGGGTGGCCCTGGGCAGCGGGTGGCCGGCGTACCAGGGGCTGGTGGTGGTGCCGTACGGACAGACGTACGGCACGGGGGTGCGGGCGGGGCCGGGCAGCGAGGCGAGGTAGGCCTCGATCTCGGCGACCAGGCCGGAGCCGTCCGGGCGGATCGGGAGCGGGCCGATCGGGAGCGGGCGGGCCGGGAGCGGAGGGGGCGTCAGGTCGGTGGTGCGGGGCATGCGGGTTCTCCGGGCGGACGGTGCGAGGGTTCCGCTGCCCAAAGTGGGGCATTCAGCACATTTCCGCGACCGGAGGGCCGGGACGTCCGGACGGTTTCCCGGTTGGGTGCCGGGCCGATAGCCTCGGCGGCGTTCGAGCGCAGTTCGAGCGCGAGCTCAGCGGCCGCGCTCCCGATGTGGAGGAGTCCCGGTGCGTCCGCAGGAGCGACTGGCCGTCATACAGCGCTGTGTGGTCCGGGAGATGGCGCGGCTGGGCCAGGTGTTCCGCCTGGACGGCGAGGTGGTGCGCGGCCCCGGGACCACGGCGGTGGCGGTGCGCGAGCATCCGGGGGACGACGGCGCCGGCCACGTGGACCTCGGCTTCGTGCTGGAACTCGGCCGGGCGGACGCGCCGGTGGTGTGGGACTGCGCGGCCGGCCTCGGCAAGACCGAGGAGGAGAAGCTCGCCAACGCGGTGAAGATGTGGGCGACGACCACCGCTTCGGTGCTGGTCGAGCTGGCGGAGGGCCGCGGGGTGCACGCCGACCGCGTGGACCTGCCCGGGCTCCCGGGCTGGGGGGCGGTCCAGGGGCCGGCCGCGGTGTTCGGCTTCGGCAACGAGCACCTGGCGGGCTGGCTCGCCGAGAACCGGGTGCTGCCGGCGCTGGCCCCCGCGCTGCGCCCGGAGCTGACCGGGCCCGGGCCGGTCGGGGTGAAGCTCTTCCTGGGCGGGAAGGCGGGCGACGACGTCGCCGAGGTCCGGGTGGGCGGCGAGGTGTCGGAGGCGGCCTCGGCGGCGCTGCGCGCGCTGGACTGGCCGCGAGGTGAACGGCTGTGCTGGGCCCGGCTGTTCGCGCTCCTGACGGCCGAGGGGACGGCACCGGAGCGGGCCGCGCCGGCGGGTGCCGCGGCACCCGCACCGATGCGCGTCCCGGCCCCGGCGGCGGCGCGCCCCCGGGGACTGTTCGCCCGCTGGCGGGAGGCCAGACGGGCCGGGCGGTGACGATCAGCCTCCGGTGATGCTGGAGATGCTGTGCGCGAGGTTGGCCAGCAGGGAGTTGATCGAGGTCGCGACCGTGGTCTCGTGCAGCATGAAGCCGAACAGGGCGGCGACGATCGCGTGCGGGATCTTCATCTGCTTGTTGCGGATGAAGATGATGCTCAGGATCGCGAACAGGACCAGCGCGGAGACGGAGAGGGCCACCCGGACTCACTTCCTCGTTTTCATAGCGGGGTGCCACCACCCGGCGACACCAGCGAAAGCCGGACCCCGGCATGTCCGTCCGACGGTCCCGAGGCGGAATCGCGGACCGTCCGACACACCGCCGGTGAGGGAGCCCGCGGTCGACCGCAGTCTGTCGTGCCGCACGTGACGCCCCCTATCCCCCGAATCCTGAACAGTCCCGCCCGGACTCAGTGTGGTCGACCGTGCCGATTGCGTAAAGGTCTGACAGTCAGCCCAACGCCGATATCCTGCGATGCGAGACGAGTTTCCGCCGACCGGGACGATAGCCGGTCGGTGCTGACGAATCGTCGGCGGGGCCGTGCTGAGCGGCCGGGAAACGGTCGGGGGCGGGGAACGGAAGCCGCTGGTCCGGTCAGCCGACGGGCCGTCCGATTTGGCCGAAGATCAGCTGCCAGGCTTGACAGCCGCTGCCCGCGGCATGTGCCGGGAGCCGAGCGCGCAGGTCACCGGCCGGTCGTGCCCGGTCGGGCCCGGACCGTCCTGATCCGCGCTCAGTCGCGCCAGAGCAGCAGCACCGCGCGGTCGTCGTTGATGTCCCGGGCCACCGTCTCGATCAGCGCCGCGGCGGCGCCCGCTCCCGCGCCCCGGCCCCCACCGGGCACCAGCCGGTCCGCCTCGCCCATCAGCCGGTCCATGCCCTCGGTGAGGTCCCGGCCGGGCGCCTCGACCATGCCGTCGGTGCACAGCAGCAGGACGTCGCCCCGGTTCAGCCGGCCGCGCACACCCTCGAACTTGGCGCCGTCGTAGATCCCGAGCAGCGGGCCCTCGGCCTCCTTGACCTCCCAGCGGCCCTCGCCCGCGAGCCGCTGCATGCCCGGCAGGTGCCCGGCGGACAGCAGCTCGTACTCGCCGGTGTCCAGGTCCAGCACCAGGTGCACGGCGGTGGCGAAGCCCTCGTCCCAGGACTGGCGCAGCAGGTAGCCGTTGGCCGCGGGCAGGAAGTCGTGCGCGGGCAGCGAGCCGACCAGGCCGCCGAAGGCGCCGGAGAGCAGCAGCGCGCGGGAGCCGGCGTCCATGCCCTTGCCGGAGACGTCCGCGAGGACCACCTCCAGCAGCCGCTGGCCGGGGCCGGTCCGGGCGGCGACCACGAAGTCCCCGGAGAAGGACTGGCCGCCGGCCGGGCGCAGCGCCATGTCCGCGTGCCAGCCGGCCGGCAGCGCGGGCACCCGGCTCTGCACCCGCAGCCGCTCGCGCAGGTCGAAGAGCATCGTGGAGCCGCCCCACCAGGGCACACCGACCCGGGCCCGGAACTGGGCCAGCAGCAGGCCGCCCACCCCGGCGGCGCCGACCACCAGGGCCGCGCCCGGGGTCACGCCGTAGACGTAGGCCTCCGGGTTGTCGCTGGCGACCCGCTGGCCGGTGTGGATCACGGACTCGGCGGACAGGCCGAGCGCGGCCAGCGCGTAGAGCACCACCAGGCTGCCGGGGCGCAGCAGCAGCGCGCCGGCCAGGATCGGCAGCACCAGGGAGGTCGGCGGGGCCCAGTCGGGGAGCCAGATGTTGAGCAGGATCATCAGCGGGACGAGCAGGGCGAGCGCGCAGAGCACCGGCCAGTCGGCGGCGCCGCCGCGGAAGTAGTCCACCCCGGCCGTGCGCAGCCTTCGGCGGACCCGGCGGAGCCTCTTGCGCAACCGGGCCGTCACGGGCTCGGACGCCGTGGCGGCGCCGGGCCTCGTCGCAGTCGTCTGGGGCGGTGCGCCCGGCGGTCTGCCAGCCATGGGGTCCGACCCTATCCACGGCACGGCCCGGCGTCGACGGCTCGGACGTCGGCGGGGGCGCCGGAGTGCGGGGCGCTCAGCGGGTTTCGGCCGATCGGAGCGGGTGCGGGCACGTCGTCAGGAGGCGTGCGCCGGTTGGGCGGAGGATTCGCGCGGACGGCGTGTGCGCCCCGCGCGCGGGGGCCGTCCGCGCGCCGCGGCCTGTGGCCGATCCCACAGGGCGGACCGGGCCGCCGGGGAGCCCGGGAACGGCGGCGGCCGACCGCACGGGAGCGTGCGGCCGGCCGTGGGCGGACGGGGGTGGCGGGATCAGCCCTGGGGGTGGTGGGCCGGGATCGGCGGGAGCTCGCCGGTGGTCTCGTACTCGCTCAGCATCTCGATCCGGCGGGTGTGCCGGGGCTCGCCGCTGTAGGGGGTGTTGAGGAAGACCTCGACGAACTTGGTGGCCTCGTCCTCGGTGTGCATGCGGCCGCCGATGGAGATCACGTTGGCGTTGTTGTGCTGACGGCCGAGCTCGGCGGTCTGCGTGCTCCAGGCCAGCGCGGCCCGGACGCCCTTGACCTTGTTGGCGGCGATCGCCTCGCCGTTGCCCGAGCCGCCGATCACGACGCCCAGCGCCTCCGGGTCGGCGGCGGTGCGCTCGGCGGCGCGCAGGCAGAACGGCGGGTAGTCGTCCTCGGCGTCGTAGATGTGCGGACCGCAGTCGACCGGCTCGTGGCCGGCCTCCTTCAGCCACTCCACGAGGTGGTTCTTCAGTTCGTATCCGGCATGGTCGGAGCCCAGGTACACGCGCATGCCATGAGTGTGGCATGCGGGTCCGCCCGGGCCCGACAACGGGGGCCGGGGGCCGGCGGCGGTCGCGTCAGCGCCGGCCGAGCAGCTTCCAGGCCAGCGGCAGGGCGCCGGCGGCGAAGGCGGCCTTGAGGGCGTCGCCGACCAGGTACGGGTAGAGGCCGAGCTCGGCGGCGCGGGCGAGCGTCACGTGCAGCGACAGGGCCAGGTACGGGACGCCGACCGCGTAGACGGCGAGGCTGCCGAGGGCCATGGTGACGGCGGTGTTCAGCGGGCTGCGGTCGGCGCCGCGGCGGGCCAGCGCACCGGTGAGGGCGGCGGCGAGGACGAAGCCGAGCACGTAGCCGAGGGAGGGCATCGCCCAGCCGGAGGTGCCCTCGGCGAACCAGGGCAGGCCCGCCATGCCGGCGAGCAGGTAGAGGGCGAGCGAGGCGGCGCCGCGGCGGGCGCCGAGCGCGGTACCGACCAGCAGGGCGGCGAAGGTCTGTCCGGTGACCGGCACCGGCGAGCCCGGGACGTTCACCGACAGCTGGGCGGCCACGCCGGTGAGCGCGGCGCCGCCGGCCACCAGGGCCAGGTCGCGGACCTGGCCGCCGAGGCGCGTGGTGGCGGCGGGCAGCAGGTCGGCGAGGACGGCGCGGCGCGGCATCGGGGTGGTGGCAGTGGCCATCGGGGGATCCTCCGTGGGGTCCAGGTGAGTGAACACCTGTGAACCTACGCGGTGATCCACTGCGCTTCGTACACGGTTTCGGACAAAGCCCCGCCCTCGGGCGTTGTCGGAACCGGCCCGAAACGGCGAAGCGTCACCGGCTCGTCACGCTCCGCTCCCGCCCGGTCCGCAATGTGGGCCCGGGCCGGACCTGCTTGGCATGGATCGAGGTGTCCCCGGATATTGGACAGCTCATGTCGCATACCGCACAGTCTGGATCCACCTCCATGGCCCCCACCTCCGCGCCCCCGGCGCCCGGGACGACCGACGCCGCAGGCCCGGCCCCGGGAAGCCAGCAGCTCTCGCACGGGCTGAAGCAGCGTCACCTGTCGATGATCGCCCTCGGCGGCGTGATCGGCGCGGGCCTCTTCGTCGGCTCCGGCGCGGGCATCGCGGCCGCGGGCCCGGCGATCATCCTGGCCTTCGCGCTCTCCGGCCTGCTGGTCATGCTGATCATGCGGATGCTCGGCGAGATGTCCGCGGCCCGCCCCGCCTCCGGCTCGTTCTCGGTGCACGCCGAGAAGGAGATCGGCCCGTGGGCCGGGATCACCGCGGGCTGGATGTACTGGGTGATGCTCTGCTGCGGCGTCGCCGCCGAGGCCACCGCCGCCGGGAAGATCGTCAACGGCTGGATACCGGGCGTCTCCGCCTGGGTCTGGGTCGCGCTGTTCATGGTCTTCTTCTGCGCCAGCAACCTCACCGCCGTGAAGAACTTCGGCGAGTTCGAGTTCTGGTTCGCCACCGTCAAGGTCGCCGCGATCATCGCCTTCCTGGTCCTCGGCGGGCTCGGCATCGCCGGGGTGATCGGCCCCGGCGCCCCCGGCACGGCCAACCTCACCGGCCACGGCGGCTTCCTGCCCACCGGCGTCAGCGGACTGATCGTCGGTCTGCTCGCCTCGGTCTTCGCGTACGGCGGTCTGGAGACCGTCACCATCGCCGCCGCCGAGTCCGACGACCCCAAGAAGAACGTCGCCAACGCCGTGCGCACCGCGGTGTGGCGGATCGCGATCTTCTACATCGGCTCGATGGCCCTGGTCGTCACCCTGGTCTCCTGGAAGGACCCGGCGGTCGTCGCGGACGGCCCGTACGTCACCGTGCTGCGCCACCTCGGGGTGCCCGGCGCCGGGGCGATCATGCAGATCGTGGTGCTGATCGCGCTGCTGTCCGCGATGAACGCCAACATCTACGGCGCCTCCCGGATGGCGTACTCGCTGGTCGGCCGCGGCCAGGGACCCAAGGCGCTGGCCAAGGTCAGCGGCGGGGTGCCGCGCCGGGCCGTGCTGGCCTCCTGCCTGTTCGGCTTCGGCGCCGTGCTGGCCGCCAAGTTCTGGCCGGACACCGTGTTCACCTGGCTGATGAACACCACCGGGGTGGCCATCCTGGTGGTCTGGCTGTTCATCTGCGCGGTCCAGCTGAGGATGCGCCGCCGCCTGGAGCGCGAGGCGCCCGAGCTGCTCACCGTGAAGATGTGGGGCTACCCGTACCTGACCTGGGTCGCGATGGCCGGTGTGGCCGGCATCCTCGCGCTGATGACCACCACCGAGGGCAACCGGGAGCAGCTGTACGCGGCCGGGGTGCTGGTCGCGGTGCTGGTCGTCGCCGGTCTGCTCAAGCAGCGCCGGGACGCCGCCGCCCGGCTGACGCCCGGCGGCTGACCCGGCGGGCGCCACCGACCGGTACCCGCCACCGGCTGTGGCACGCGGAGGGCCCGGTACCGAACCTCGGTACCGGGCCCTCCGCGTGGCCGCCGCTACTCGAAGGAGGGGCCGGCCGTCCGGGTGCGCTTGATCTCGTAGAACCCCGGGGTGGAGGCCACCAGCAGGGTGCCGTCCCAGAGCCGGGCCGCGGCCTCGCCCTTCGGGGCCGGGGTGACCACCGGGCCGAAGAACGCGACCCGCTCGCCGTCCGCGCCCTCCACCGCGATCACCGGGGTGCCGACGTCCTCGCCGACCAGGGTGATGCCCTCCTGGTGGGAGGCGCGCAGGGCCTCGTCGTGGATGTCGGTGCCGGCCGCGTCGGCCAGCTCGGCGGGCAGGCCCGCGGCCACCAGGGCGGCCTCGATGGTCTCCCGGTCCTGCGGCAGGCCCTGGTTGTGGAAGCGCACGCCCAGCTCGGTGTAGAGCCGGCCGAGCACCTCCTCCCCGTGCTTCTCGGCGGCGGCGATGCACACCCGCACCGCGCCCCAGGCGTTGTTCAGCAGCTCGCGGTAGTTGTCCGGCAGGTCCCGGTGCTCGTTCAGCACCGACAGGCTCATCACGTGCCAGCGCACGTCGACCGGGCGCAGCTGCTGGACCTCGATCAGCCAGCGGGAGGTCATCCACGCCCACGGGCAGGCCGGGTCGAACCAGAAGTCGGCGGTCTTGCGCTCAGCGGCAGTCGTCACTGCGGGTCGTCCTTCGTGAGGTGGTCGAGGTGGTCCGAGACAGGGGTACTCCCCCAGGGCCCCAACACCCGGACGACGCCGCTGATTCCGCCGTCGACGCGTCGGTCTGTGCAATGGTACCGACGGCGGGGAGCGTGAAAGGATGACCCCGCGGACGCGGCCGACACCCGCGCACAGACCGCACCACCCATCCGCGCACCACCGTGCGAGCCGGACAAAGGAGTACCGCCGTGCCGGGCAAGAACCTCAGCCGCGACGAAGCCCAGCAGCGGGCCAGCATCCTGGCCGTGGACGGCTACACGGTCCGGCTGGACGTGAGCTCGGCGCCGGACCCGGCGGCGGCCACCTTCCGCTCCACCACCACGATCGCGTTCCGCTGCTCCGAGCCCGGCGCGGCCACCTTCCTCGACCTGCTCGCCCCGGCCGTCCGCTCGGTCACCCTCAACGGGCGCGCCCTCGACCCGGCCACCGCCTACGACGGCGCCCGGGTGCACGTGGACGGCCTGGCCGCGGAGAACGTGCTGACCGTCGAGGCGGACTGCGCCTACAGCCGCACCGGCGAGGGCCTGCACCGCTTCGTCGACCCGGCGGACGGCGAGACCTACCTGTACACCCACTACGAGCCGGCCGACGCCCGCCGGGTCTTCGCGACCTTCGAACAGCCCGACCTGAAGGCCCCGTTCACCTTCACCGTGACCGCCCCGGCCGCCTGGGACGTGTGGTCCAACGCCCCGCACGAGAACGTCACGGCCCAGGACGGCGCCCGCACCTGGGAGTTCGCGCCGACCAAGCCGATCTCCACCTACCTCACCGCGGTCGTCGCCGGCCCGTACCACGTCGCCCGCGACCACTACAGCCGCGAGCTCGCCGACGGCAGCACGCTGGAGATCCCGCTCTCCGCGATGTGCCGCCAGTCCCTCGCCCCGTACTTCGACTCGGACGAGATCCTCGGCGTCACCAAGCTCGGACTCGACTTCTTCCACGAGGAGTTCGACTACCCGTACCCCTTCGGCAAGTACGACCAGGCCTTCGTCCCCGAGTACAACATCGGCGCGATGGAGAACCCCGGCTGCGTCACCTTCCGCGAGGAGTTCGTCTTCCGCTCGAAGGTCACCGACGCCGCCTACGAGGCCCGGGCCAACGTCATCCTGCACGAGATGGCGCACATGTGGTTCGGCGACCTGGTCACCATGCGCTGGTGGGACGACCTGTGGCTGAAGGAGTCCTTCGCCGACTTCATGGGCTCCTACGGCCTGATCGGCGCCCGTACCCGCTACAGCTCCGCCTGGGTGACCTTCGCCAACCAGCGCAAGGCCTGGGCGTACCGGCAGGACCAGTTCCCCACCACGCACCCGATCACCGCGGACATCCGGGACCTGGAGGACGCCAAGCTCAACTTCGACGGCATCACCTACGCCAAGGGCGCCTCCGTCCTCAAGCAGCTGGTGGCGTACGTCGGTTCGGAGGCCTTCTTCGAGGGCGCCCGCCGCTACTTCAAGCGCCACGCCTTCGGCAACACCGAACTCGCCGACCTGCTGGACGTCCTGGAGGAGACCAGCGGCCGCGACCTCAAGGCCTGGGCCGCCTCCTGGCTGCAGACCGCCGGCGTCAACGCGCTCACCCCGCAGGTCACCACCGACGCCGAGGGGCGGATCACCGAACTCGCCGTCCTGCAGGACGGCACCGCCGACGATGACGCGACTCCGTCGCGCGGCCTGCGCCCGCACCGGATCGCGGTCGGACTGTACGACCGGGACGCGGACGGCGCCCTGGTCCGCACCGGGCGGATCGAGCTGGACGTCACCGGCGCCCGCACCGTGGTCGCCGAGGCGGTCGGCCGCCCCCGTCCGGCGCTCGTCCTGCTCAACGACGACGACCTGACCTACTGCAAGATCCGCTTCGACGAGGACTCCCTGGAGACCCTGCGCACCGGCCTCGGCGACATCCGGGACGACCTGTCCCGGGCACTGGCCTGGTCCGCGGTCTGGAACCTCACCCGGGACGGCCTGATGCCGGCCCGCGACTACGTCGCCCTGGTGCTGCGCTTCGCCGGCCAGGAGGGCAACATCGGCGTGCTGCAGTCGCTGCACGCCCAGGCCAAGACCGCCGTCGACCTGTACGCCGACCCGGCGTGGCGCGGCGAGGGCGGCCGGCTGCTCGCCGACGGCGCCCTGCGCGAGCTGCGCGACGCCGTCCCCGGCAGCGACCACCAGCTGGCCTGGGCCCGCTTCCTCGCCCAGACCGCGGGCGGCGCCGAGCACCTCGGCCTGGTCCGCGGCCTGCTGGCCGGCAGCGCCCGGATCGACGGCCTGGACGTCGACCAGGAGCTGCGCTGGTCGCTGTGGCTGGCCCTGGCCGCCGCCGGCCAGGCCTCCGACGAGGAACTGGCCGCCGAGCTGGCCGCCGACAACACCGCCGGCGGCAAGCGCCAGTACACCCAGTGCCTGGCCGCCCGGCCCACCCCGGAGGCCAAGGCCGCGGCGTGGTCGGCCGTGGTCGACTCGGACGAGCTGCCCAACGCCCTGGTCGAGGCCAACATCGCCGGCTTCGCGCTGCCCGCCCACCGCGATCTGACCGCCCTGTACGCGGCCCCGTACTTCAAGCTGCTGGAGAAGATCTGGGCCGAGCGGACCATCGAGATCGCGATGCGGTTCGTCGGCGGCTTCTTCCCGAGCGCCCAGACCGACGAGCAGACCCTGGCCGAGGCCGACGCCTGGCTGGACGGCCACCCGCACGCCGCGCCGGCGCTGCGCCGCCTGGTGCTGGAGCGCCGGGACGACCTGGGCCGCGCGCTGCGGGCGCAGGCCTGCGACCGGGCCTGAGTTCCCGGCGCCCCGGTGCGCCACCCGTCGAAGGGCCCGCCGTGTGCGTCACGGCGGGCCCTTCGGCGTGGGGGGGCGGGCCCTTCGGCGTGGCGGGCCCTTCGGCGTGGCGGGCGGGCCCTTCGACGGGTGGGGGGCGGGCCCTTCGAGGCGACGGGCGGGCTCGTGGGCGTGGAACCCGGCGGGCGTCAGTCGCGGCTCAGGCCGCGGTCCAGGGCGGCGATCGCGCTGCCCCGGCTGTCGTCGCCGTCCAGCGACCACACCATCACGCCGCCCAGGTCGTTGCGGCGCACGTACCGCGCCTTCTGGGCGAGCACCTCGGCGGTGTCGTAGCTGTAGAAGGTGGTGCCGTCGTACTTCCAGGACGCGCCGTGCTCGCGGTCCACGTAGACCTTGCCCGGCCGTGCGTTGAGCTCCTGGTACGAGTGGTCGGGCGCGGCCGCGGTGGCGCTCTGGAAGAGGCCGCCGCGCCCGCCGGGGGCGACGCCCGTCCAGCCGTGGCCGTAGAGCGGGGCGCCGAGGACGAGCTGTTCGGCGGGAAGGCCGCGTTCCTGGTAGTGGTCCACCGCCTGGTCGGCGCTGCGCCGGTGGGGGTCCGGGTCGGCCGGGTCGGCGTAGAGGTTGGCCTGGTGGCTTGCCGGGCCCTTGCCCTCCCAGGGGCCGTGCAGGTCGTAGGTCATCAGGTTGAGCCAGTCCACCGAATCGCTCAGTTCGGGCAGTTCGAGCCGGTCGGCGACGGTCTCGTTGGCCGCCACGGCGGCCGTCAGCAGGTAGTGCTCCCCCTTCCGGCCGCCCAGCGCGTCCAGCTGGCGGCGGAACTCCGCCATCAGCAGCGTGAAGTTGCGACCGTCCTCGGGGCGGACCACGTTGCCCGCGTCCCCGCCGCCGCCCGGGTACTCCCAGTCGATGTCGATGCCGTCGAAGACGCCCGCGGCCGCGCCCCGGCCGCCCTCCGGGGAGCCGGCCAGGACCGGCACGTTCCCCTTGAGGTAGAGGTCGATGCAGGAGGAGACGAACTTCTTGCGGGCCTCGTCGGTGGCGGCCGCGTCGGAGAAGTACCTGGACCAGCTCCAGCCGCCCAGCGAGATGACGGTGCGCAGCCGCGGGTTCTTCGCCTTGAGCTTGCGCAGCTGGTTGAAGTGGCCCTTCAGCTTCTGGCCCGGGGCGTCGGCCACGCCGTCCACCGATTCGGCGGCGGAGAAGGCGCGCTGGTAGTCGTCGCGGGCGTCGCCCTGGCCGGCGTCGTTGCTCTCGAAGCAGGTGCCGTCGGCGGAGACGTTGCCGAAGGCGTAGTTGATGACGGTGAGCTTGGCCGCCTGGCCGGACTGCTGGACCCGCTTGGCGGAGCTGTCGGCGCCCCACTGGGTGAAGTAGCCGACCCGCTGGCCCTTCGGCCCGGGGCCGTGGTGGGCCTCGGCGGCGGTCGCGGTGGCGGTGGTGGTGGTCAGCAGTGCGGCGACGGTGGCGGCGGCGAGCATGGCGGAGGCGCGTGTGGGCATACCGGACCTGTCCTCTGAGGCATCGTCAAATGGTCTGGACCAGACGACACAGAGGTTTAGTCCATTGCGTCGGAACGCACAAGGGGAACGCAGCGGACGCACGAGAGGCCGGACCGCGGCGCGGTCCGGCCTCTCGGCGCTACTGCTCGGTTCAGCCGATCAGGCTGCGCAGCACGTACTGCAGGATGCCGCCGTTGCGGTAGTAGTCCGCCTCACCGGGGGTGTCGATGCGGACGATCGCGTCGAACTCCTTGTCACCCGCCTTGACCTTGACGGTCTTCGGGGTGCGGCCCTCGTTGAGCTCGGTCACGCCGGTGATGGAGAAGGTCTCCTCGCCGGTCAGGCCGAGGGAGTCGGCGTTCTCGCCCTCCGGGAACTGCAGCGGCAGGACGCCCATGCCGATCAGGTTCGAGCGGTGGATGCGCTCGTAGGACTCGGCGATGACGGCCTTGACGCCGAGCAGCGCGGTGCCCTTGGCGGCCCAGTCGCGGGACGAACCGGAGCCGTACTCCTTGCCGGCCAGGACGACCAGCGGGATGCCGGCGGCCTGGTAGTTCTGCGAGGCGTCGTAGATGAACGACACCGGCGCCTCGGCCTGGGTGAAGTCGCGGGTGTAGCCGCCCTCGGTGCCCGGCGCGATCTGGTTGCGCAGGCGGATGTTGGCGAAGGTGCCGCGGATCATCACCTCGTGGTTGCCACGACGGGAACCGTAGGAGTTGAAGTCGCGCTTCTCGACACCGTTGGCGGTCAGGTACTGAGCCGCCGGGGTGCCCGGCTTGATGTTGCCGGCCGGGGAGATGTGGTCGGTGGTGACCGAGTCGCCCAGCTTGGCCAGGACGCGGGCGCCGGCGATGTCGGTCACCGGGCTCGGGGTCTTGGCCATGCCCTCGAAGTAGGGGGGCTTGCGGACGTAGGTGGACTCGGCGTCCCACTCGAAGGTGTTGCCGGTCGGGACCGGGAGCGACTGCCAGCGGTGGTCACCGGCGAAGACGTCCTGGTAGCCCTTGTCGAACATGGCCTCGTCGATGGAGCCGGCGACGACGTCGGCGACCTCCTGCTCGGACGGCCAGATGTCGGCGAGGAAGACGTCGTTGCCGTCGGCGTCCTGGCCCAGGGCGTCCTTGGTGATGTCGACGTTCATGTTGCCCGCGAGGGCGTAGGCGACCACCAGCGGCGGGGAGGCCAGGTAGTTCATCTTGACGTCGGGGTTGATCCGGCCCTCGAAGTTGCGGTTGCCGGAGAGCACCGAGACGACCGCGAGGTCGGACTCGTTGACGGCGGCCGAGACCTCCTCGGGCAGCGGGCCCGAGTTGCCGATGCAGGTGACGCAGCCGTAGCCGACCAGGTTGAAGCCCAGCTTCTCCATGTACGGGAGCAGGCCGGCCTTCTCGTAGTAGTCCATGACGACCTTGGAGCCGGGCGCCAGGGTGGTCTTGACCCAGGGCTTGACGTGCAGGCCCTTCTCCACGGCCTTCTTCGCCAGCAGGGCGGCGCCCAGCATGACGGAGGGGTTGGAGGTGTTGGTGCAGGAGGTGATCGAGGCGATCACGACCGCGCCGTTGTCGATCTCGTAGGTCGAGCCGTCGGGGGCGGTGACGGCGGTCGGCTTCGAGGCCTCGGCGGAGTAGGCCGGCAGCGCCTCGGCGAACTTCTCGGCGGCCTCGGCCAGGATCACGCGGTCCTGCGGGCGCTTCGGGCCGGAGATCGACGGGACGACGGTGGAGACGTCCAGCTCCAGGTACTCGGAGTAGACCGGCTCGACCGACGGGTCGTGCCAGAGGCCCTGCTCCTTGGCGTACGCCTCGACCAGGGCGAGCTGCTGCTCGTCACGGCCGGTCAGGCGCAGGTAGTTGATGGTCTCGGCGTCGATCGGGAAGATCGCGCAGGTCGAGCCGAACTCCGGCGACATGTTGCCGATGGTGGCGCGGTTGGCCAGCGGGATGGAGCCGATGCCGTCGCCGTAGAACTCGACGAACTTGCCGACCACACCGTGCTTGCGCAGCATCTCGGTGATGGTGAGCACCAGGTCGGTGGCGGTGGTGCCGGCCGGCAGCTCGCCGGTCAGCTTGAAGCCGACCACGCGCGGGATCAGCATGGAGACCGGCTGGCCGAGCATGGCCGCCTCGGCCTCGATGCCGCCGACGCCCCAGCCCAGCACGCCCAGGCCGTTGACCATGGTGGTGTGCGAGTCGGTGCCGACACAGGTGTCGGGGTAGGCCTGGCCGCCGCGGACCATGACGGTGCGGGCCAGGTGCTCGATGTTCACCTGGTGGACGATGCCGGTGCCCGGCGGGACGACCTTGAACTCGTCGAAGGCGGTCTGGCCCCAGCGCAGGAACTGGTAGCGCTCCTTGTTGCGGCCGTACTCGATCTCGACGTTCTGGGTGAACGCGTCCTTGGTGCCGAACTTGTCGGCGATGACCGAGTGGTCGATGACCAGCTCGGCCGGGGCCAGCGGGTTGATCTTGGCCGGGTCGCCGCCGAGCTCCTTGACGGCCTCGCGCATGGTGGCGAGGTCGACCACGCACGGCACACCGGTGAAGTCCTGCATGATCACGCGGGCCGGGGTGAACTGGATCTCCTGGCTCGGCTGGGCGTCGGCGTCCCAGCCGCCGAGGGCCCGGATGTGGTCGGCGGTGATGTTCGCGCCGTCCTCCGTGCGGAGCAGGTTCTCCAGCAGCACCTTGAGGCTGTACGGCAGCCGCTCGGAACCCTCGACGGCGGAGAGCTTGAAGATCTCGTACGACTCGTCGCCCACCTGCAGCGAGCTGCGGGCGTCGAAGCTGTTCGCGGACACGACTGACTCCTTCTGGGTGCTTCGTGCGATATCCGGCCGCCACGCGGTGGTAAGGTCAGCCTTACTTAGGCTGACCTTGCCCGCATCGCCGGTGCGCGCCTCTCGGCAAGTATCTTGATGTCGAGATATATCGTAAGGGGCAGTTATCTCGATGTCGAGATAAACCATAGTGCATGCCGTGGCTCACTCGCCGTCCGGGCCGCGCCGCTTGCGCTCCAGCCTGATCAGCCAGACCGCTCCCGCCACCACCGCGGCTGCCATCAGCAGCACCACCACAAGCTCACCACCCGAATCGCCGACCGGCGAGGGGGCGACGTCCGCCAGCAGGATCGTCCTCATCTCTTCACCTCCGCTCCGTCCGCGCTCCGCTCCGTACGCGCCCGCCCGCCGACGCCGAGGACCAGCGTCAGCAGCACCGGGAACTCCAGGTAGGCGTGGTAACTCGCCAGCGCCGCGTACAGCGACCGGCCCTGGGCGTAGTCCGCCGCGAACAGCAGCGCCAGCAGCGCCCCGGCCCCCGCGCCCAGCGCCCACGCCCGCCACCCGCGCAGCGCGGGCACCCGGGCGTCGAAGCGCTCCGCCGCCTCCGGCGCGTAACGGGGCAGGAACCACACCCAGACCACGTAGTGCATCGACTGCAGGAAGGCGAACACCGCCAGGAAGCGCAGACCCGCCTCCGGCGTCAGCCAGGCCGGCGGGGTGTAGGCCGCGGCCAGCCGGTCCGTCCAGCCGCCCGGACTCCGCACCAGCAGACCGTCCAGCAGGCCGCTCAGCAGCAGGGCCGGCACCAGCAGCACCCAACCGCACTGCAGCACCAGGAACGCCGCCCGCCCGCGCCGCAGCCGGCGCGACCACTCGGCCAGGAACAGCAGCGGCACCACGTTGTGCAGATGGGCCAGCACCACGAAGTGGTACGCCGGGAAGGCGAGCGAGGCCGCACAGGCCCCGGCCAGCAGCACCGCGCTCCCGGCGAGCAGCCGCGGCCGCGAGCGCAGCCCGTGCCGGCAGGCGGCCGCCAGCAGGCCGTACGCGAGCAGGATCTCCGCCGCCTGGGACACCCGGGAGGGCGGCAGCAGGCGGCACAGCACGATGCCCGTCACCAGCGCCAGCAGCAGCCGCAGCAGCGGGCCCGCCAGGACGGCGGCGAACCGGCCCGCCACGTAGCGCAGCTCCAGCACGTTGTGCAGCAGGCCGAAGGCGGCCAGGCCCAGCACCGCCAGGCCGGTCGGCGCCCGCAGGGCCAGCGTCAGCGCCAGGACCGCCGCCAGCGCGAAACCCGCGAACGGCGCGGTGCCCAGCCGGGCCGCCGGACCGGGCGCGGGCCACAGCGGCGGGACCGTCGACGCCGGTACGGCTGCGACCTCGGTGGCCATGGTCCCCTCCCCGTGGCACGATCCCCGCCGTGCCCTACGCCCTCGCCCTGGCCCTGACCCTGCTGGTCGAGGTCCCCGTCTACACCGCCGCGCTCACCCGGGCCGGCGGCCCGCGGCCGACCCGGGCCGCCGGTGCCGCCGTCCTCGTCAACCTGCTGACGCACCCGCTGCTCTGGTGGTCCCTGCGGCCGTACGCCGCCGGGCCCGCCGCAGCGTACTGGACCGCCTTCGCGCTCGGCGAGGCCGGCGTCTGCCTGGTCGAGGGCGCCCTGCTGGCCCCGCTCACCGGGCTGCCGGCCCGCACCGCGCTCCCCTGGGCCGCCTCCGCCACCGCCAACGCCGCCTCGGTGCTCGCCGGCTTCCTGCTCGGGGGGTTCCTGCTCGGGGGATGAGGTGGGGCCGGCGGCCCTTCTCGAAGGTCCGTCGCGGGCGGGCCGTAACGCGGTGCCAGGCCTCAGGCGTCTTACCGGGCACAGGGGGTGCAGACCCCACGTCAGCACGGGGTTCGAGGGGACAGCAGTGATCTGGAAGAAGACGCGAGCAGCCGAAGACAGCGCGGAGTTCGAGGAGTTCGCGTACAGCCGGGGGCAGCACCTCTTCCGCACCGCCCTGCTGCTGTGCGGTGACTGGCACCTCGCCGAGGACCTCACCCAGGCCACCCTCGCCAAGCTCTACGCCTCCTGGTCCAAGGTGCGCCGCGCCGAGAGCCAGGACGCCTACGCCCGCAGCGCCCTCGTGCGCGCCTACCTCTCCCACCGCCGGCTGCGCCGCACCGGCGAGCGGCCCGCCCTCGGCGAACTGCCGGAGGGGATCGCCCCAGAAGGCGACCCCGCCCTGCGCGTCACCCTGCTCACCGCACTCGCCGAACTGGCGCCCCGGGACCGGGCCGTGCTCGTCCTGCGCTACTGGGAGGACCGCAGCGTCGACGAGACCGCCGCCGAACTCGGCGTCAGCGCGGGGGCGGTGCGCAGCCAGTCCCTGCGCGCCCTCGGCCGGCTGCGCGCGGTGCTCGGACCGCAGGCCGCCGACCAGCTCCTCGTCCCCTGAGCCCGTCCGAGCCCTTCACGTACTCGCCGCCGAAAGGAATCCAGAGCATGAACGAGCCCAGCACGAACCGGCCGAGCGAGGACGGCCCCACCACGGCCGACCGGCAGCTCGCCGCCGCCTTCGACCTCGCCATGGAGGGCGTCGGCCCCGCGCTGGGGCCGCTGGTCACCGGCGCCGCCGCCCGCGGCCGCTCGATCCGGCGACGCCGCCGGCTGACCGCGACCGGTGCGGCCGCGGCGGCCGTCGTCCTGGTCGCCGGCGGCGCGCTCGCCCTGCGGCCCGGCGGCTCCGCCACCGCGACCCCCGCCCTGGGCACGACCTCCACCGCCTCGCCGACAGCGGGCCGGACCTTCCCCCAGCCGCTCCAGAAGTCCGACGACGGCCCGGAGAAGCTCACCCCCGGCACCGGCGCCCACCAGGGCGCGGTGGCCCTCACCGGCCACGCGACCGTGCTCACCCTCGCCCAGGCCCTGCCACCGGCACACACCTCGAACTACGCCGGCTACGCCGACCTCGTCGGCTGGACCGGACCGGACATGACCAACGTCATCGCCCGCGGCAGCCTGCTGTACGACGACGGCACCGGCCCGGCCCAGGTCCTGGTCGAGGTCGACGGCGGCATCGGCGCCCTCTACCGCCCCGGCTCCTACCCGCCGGGCCCCGGGCGGGACCCGTTCGTCATCGGCTACGACGACGACTACGGCTGCGCCACCACCACCGGGCCGAACATCCGGGCCTGCTCGGCCGCCGTGCTTCCGGACGGCAGCCACCTGAAGCTCACCGAGTCCGCGGTCGGCGACACCCTCACCCGGACCGCCAACCTGCTGCGCCCGGACCACACCCGGGTCACGGTCACCGCCCTCAACACCGCCGAGGTGGCGGGCGCGGCCAAGGGCGGCACGATCCGGGACGGGCTGCCGCTCACCCTCGACCAGCTCAAGGCGGCCGCGATGGCCACCGGCTTCCACGAGTGGATCACCCCGGAGGAGGCCCAGCGGGCCGAGGAGGCCGTCCGGCCGTTCCACGACGACTCACCCGGTCGGGACCACCCTTCCGGCGGCCCCTCCGCCTCCGCCGCCGCCTCCGCCGGCTGAGTCCACGGGCGGGCGGTCCGGGTACGGTGGCCCCGGACCTGACAGGCAGAGGGGACTCCGGTGATCGTGGTGGACGCGTCCGCGCTGGTACTGGCGCTGGCCGACGAGGGCCCGCGCGGAGCCGCCGCCCGGGCCGAACTCGCCTCCGACGGGGAGTGGTTGGCGCCCGAGCACATCGTGGTCGAGGTGATGCAGTCGCTGCGCGGCCTCTACCTGGCCAAGGAGCTGACCGCCGACCGGGTCGCCGAACTCACCGGCGAGCTGGCCGCGGTGGCGATCCGCAAGGTCGAGGTGGCACCGCTGCTCGGCCGGATCTGGGAGCTCAAGGACAACCTGACCCCGGACGACGCCGCCTACGTCGCGGTCGCCGAGCGGTACGGGGCGCCGCTGGTCACCGCCGACCTGCGGCTGATGCGGGCCAGCGGGCCGCGCTGCGAGATCCGGGGGATCCGGCGCGAGCCGGCCTGAGGAGACCTGCGGCGGTCTGAGGGGCCTGCGGCGACCTGAGGCAGGCCGACTCGGCGCGGGGCGGCCGGCGGAGTTCGGGGCGCGAGTCGGTAGCGTCGGTGGTTGGCGGCGGTTGTCGGCGGTTGTCGGCGGTTGTCGGCGGTACGGAGGGCCACGGGGGTGTCCTCCGCCGGCGGGTGCCGTTAGCAGGGTGACCGTCGCCCTGCCCGTGGAAGGCCCGACCGATGCCCGCTCCGCTCGCCGCAGCCCTGCTGCCGCTGGCCCTGCTCGCCCCCGCCGTCCCGCCGGTCTCGGCCGTCGAGGCCGACTTCGACCCGGCCACCGCCTTCGTCCCGCCCGCCGCGATCAGCTACGCGGACGACCTGGTGCCGTACGGCTCGCACGTCCGGGTCGTCACCGACCGCTCGGTGCCGGGGCGGACGGTGCTCACCCTGACGGTGTCCGGGCTCGCCGCCGACCACGAGTTCCCGGCGCACCTGCACACCCGGAGCTGCGGGGCCGATCCGGCCTCCTCCGGACCGCACTACCAGGCCGTGGTCGACCCGGTGCAGCCGTCCACCGATCCCGCGTACGCCAACGAGCGCAACGAGCTGCGGCTGGTGCTCCGCACCGACGAGCACGGCGGGGGCACCGCCACGGCCGCGGTGGACTGGCAGCCCCGGCCGGGTGAGGCGCGCTCGCTGGTGCTGCACGCGGGCACCCCGGCCGGCCCGCACGCGGCGGGCGACCGGGTGGCCTGCGTCAAGCTGGAGAAGTAGGGCCCGTCCGGCTCCCGGGGTTCCCCGACCCCGCCGGGGTCAGGAACCGAGGGTGGCGACCAGGACCGCCTTGATGGTGTGCAGGCGGTTCTCGGCCTGGTCGAACACGATGGAGTGCGGCGACTCGAACAGCTCGTCGGTGCACTCCAGCTCGGTCATGCCGGTCGCCTCGTACATCTGCCGCCCGACCACCGTGCCGAGGTCGTGGAAGGCCGGCAGGCAGTGCAGGAACTTCACGGCCGGGTTGCCGGTGGCCCGGACGGTGTCCATCGACACCTGGTAGGGCTTGAGCAGTTCGATCCGCTCGGCCCAGACCTCCTTGGGCTCGCCCATCGAGACCCAGACGTCGGTGTAGAGGAAGTCGGCGCCGGCCACGCCCTCCGCGACGTCCTCGGTCAGGGTGATCCGGGCGCCGGTCGACTCGGCCAGGGCCCGCGCCGACTTCTGCACGTCCTCGGTCGGCCAGAGGACGCGCGGGGCGACGATCCGGATGTCCATCCCGAGCAGCGCGCCGGTGACCAGCAGCGAGTTGCCCATGTTGGAGCGGGCGTCGCCCAGGTAGGCGAGGGCGACCTCGGTGAGCGGCTTGACGGTGTGCTCGGTGACGGTGAGCACGTCGGCCAGCATCTGGGTGGGGTGCCACTCGTCGGTGAGGCCGTTCCAGACCGGCACGCCGGCGTGCGTGGCGAGCTCCTCCACGACCTCCTGGCCGTGCCCGCGGTACTCGATGCCGTCGAACATCCGGCCGAGCACCCGGGCGGTGTCCTTGATGGACTCCTTGTGGCCGATCTGCGAGGCCGACGGGTCCAGGTAGGTGGTGGTGGCGCCCTGGTCGTGGGCGGCGACCTCGAAGGCGCAGCGGGTGCGGGTGGAGGTCTTCTCGAAGATCAGCGCGATGTTCTTGCCGCGCAGCCGGGGCTGCTCGGTCCCCGTGTACTTCGCCGCCTTGAGGCCGGCGGCGAGGTCCACCAGGAAGCGGAACTCCTGGGGCGTGAAATCGAGCTCCTTGAGGAAGTGCCTGTTCCGGAGGTTGAAGGCCATGCCGGGCTCCTGGGGTGACGGGACAAGGGGATGGCTGGCAAGTGTATACGATGACCGGAATTTCTATACAGACGTGGGGTGGGTGAGGGGAGTCCCGTCCTGCGGGACTCCCCCAGCGCGGTCCTGTGGCCCGTGGTGCTGCGGCCGCGCGGCGCCGTGGGCCGGGGCGCCGTGGCCCGGGGCGCCATGGCCCGGGGCGCTGCGGCCCGTGGCCGTAACGGCCCGTGGCCCCGCGCCGTTACAGCCGCGGGTCGACCGGCTCGGACTCCAGCGCCAGCACCGCGAACACCGCTTCGTGCACCCGCCACAGCGGTTCCCCGGCCGCCAGCCGGTCCAGCGCCTCCAGGCCCAGCGCGTACTCGCGCAGCGCCAACGAGCGCTTGTGGCCCAGCGCACGCTGCCGCAGCCGGTCGAGGTGCTCGGTGTAGTCCGGGCCGTAGACGATCCGCAGGTACTCCCGGCCGCGCACCTTCACCCCGGGCTGCACCAACCCGCCCGGACGGCCCTCACCGCGCGAGGTCCGCACCAGCGAGGCCAGCGGCTTGACCACCATGCCCTCGCCGCCCGCCGCGGTCAGCTCCTCCCACCAGGCGGTGGCGGCGGCCGTCGAGGCCTCGTCCTCGGTGTCCACCAGGATCCGGCCGGTGCGGTGCAGCACCGGCTGCTCCCCGTCGTCGGCCGCCACCAGGCGGTCGATCCGGGCCAGGTGCTCGTCGTGCGGGCGCACCGCGAGGTTCGCCCCCTCGGCGGCCAGCAGCTGGAAGGGCGCCAGCCGAATGCCCGACAGGCCCTCGGTCGGCCAGCAGTAGCGCCGGTACGCCTCGGTGAACGCCCGCGCGTCCGCGGAGCGCTGCCGCTGCCGGTCGGTCAGCCCGGCCAGGTCCAGCCCGCGCCCGGCCGCCCGCTCCAGGGCGGACAGCACCTCCGGCAGGGCCGCGCCCGCCGCCGCGCCGACCGCCGCGTACTGGCGGCGCAGCAGCTCCACCGCCTTCAGCGACCACGGCATCAGCTCGGCGTCCAGCAGCAGCCAGTCGGTGCCCAGCTCCTCGAAGAGCCCGGAGCGCTCGGCGGCCGCCCGCACCCGGTCCAGCACGGCGGCGGTCAGCCCGTCGTCGTCGAGGAACGCCCGGCCGGTGCGGGTCCAGATCGCGCCCGGACCGGCCACCCCGAAGCGGCGCTCCAGCGCGGACCCGTCCCGGGCCACCAGCAGCACCGCGCGCGAGCCCATGTGCTTCTCCTCGCACACCAGGTGCCGCACGCCGTCCGCCCGGTAGGCGAGGAAGGCCTCCTCCGGGTGCTCCAGGTAGCCGTCCCGGCGGGAGGTGGCGCTGGGCGCCATGGTCGGCGGCAGATAGGCGAGCAGCCGCGGGTCCAGCGCGAAGCGGCTCATCACCTCCAGCGCGGCCGCCGCGTTCTCCTCCCGGACGGCGACCCGCCCGTGCAGGCCGGTCTCGACGACCCGGCGCCCGGCCACGTCGGCGAGGTCCAGCGGGCGGCCCTCCCTGGCCCCGGGCGCGTCGGTGATCATCGGGCGCACCGGGGCGTACCACTCGCGCTCGGCATCGACGCTCACCAGCTCGCGCTCCGGGTAGCGCAGCGCGGTCAGGCTGCCGCCGAAGACGCAGCCGGTGTCCAGGCAGACGGTGTTGTTGACGAAGCTCGCCGTCGGCACCGGGGTGTGGCCGTAGACGACCAGCGCCCGACCGCGGTACTCCTCCGCCCACGGGTAGCGCACCGGCAGGCCGTACTCGTCGGTCTCGCCGGTGGTCTCCCCGTACAGCGCGTGCGAGCGGACCCGGCCGGAGTTGCGGCCGTGGTACCTCTCCGGAAGGCCGGCGTGGCAGACCACCAGGGCGCCGCCGTCCAGCAGGTAGTGGCTGACCAGGCCGCGCATGAAGGCGCGCACCTCGGTCCTGAACTCCTCGGACTCCCCCGCCAGCTGGTCCAGCGACTCCTGCAGACCGTGCGAGACGGTGACCGTCTTGCCGTCCAGCGCCCGGCCGAGCTTGTTCTCGTGGTTGCCCGGCACGCAGATCGCGTGGCCGGCCGCGACCATGCCCATCACCAGGCGCAGCACGCCCGGGGTGTCGGGGCCGCGGTCGACCAGGTCGCCGACGAAGACGGCGGTACGGCCGGCGGGGTGCGCGGCGTCCACCGGGCGGCCCCCGGCGTCCCGGGTCAGGGAGTAGCCGAGGCGGGTCAGCAGGGTCTCCAGCTCGGAACGGCAGCCGTGGATGTCGCCCACGATGTCGAACGGGCCGGTCAGGTGGCGCAGGTCGTTGTACCGCTTCTCCAGCTCGATCTCGGCCGACGCCACCTCGGCCTCGCCGCGCAGGACGTGCACCTTGCGGAAGCCCTCGCGCTCCAGGCCGCGCAGCGAACGGCGCAGCTCGCGGTTCTGGCGCGGGATCACGTGGGCGGGCAGCTGGCGGTCCGGACGGGAGCGGTTGCGCTCGGCGCACACCCCCGGCGGGACGTCCAGGACGATCGCGATCGGCAGCACGTCGTGCTCGCGGGCGATCCGGACCAGCTGGCGGCGGGCCTCGGGCTGGACGTTGGTGGCGTCCACCACGGTCAGCCGGCCGGCCGCCAGACGCTTGCCGACGATGTAGTGCAGCAGGTCGAAGGCCTCGGCGGAGGCGGACTGGTCGTTCTCGTCGTCGGACACCAGGCCGCGGCAGAAGTCCGAGGACACCACCTGGGTGGGCAGGAAGTGACGGCGGGCGAAGGTGGACTTGCCCGCGCCGCTGGTACCGATCAGGACGACGAGGGAGACGTCGGTGACGGGGAGGCGGCGGGGTGCGGTGCGCTCGGTGGTCTCGTCGGCGGTGACGTCGGTCATCGGGGTTCGCCTCCTTCGGGCGTCGTCGGTGCGGCGGTCGCCGGTGCGGCGGTCGCCGGTGCGGCGGTCGCCGGTGCGGCGGTCGTGCTCGGGGCCGCGGTGGTGAACAGGGCGAGCTGGGTCGGCGCGCCGACCTCCTCGTCCACCGGGCCGACCGGGCGCAGCACCACGGTGTAGCCGTAGGCGGCCGCGACCTTCTCGGCCCAGGCCCGGAACTCGGCGCGGGACCACTCGAAGCGGTGGTCGGCGTGCCGGACGCGGCCCGCCGGGAGGGTCTCCCACCGCACGTTGTACTCGGCGTTCGGCGTGGTGACCACGACGGCCCGCGGACGGGCGGCGCCGAACACGGCGTACTCCAGGGCGGGCAGCCGCGGCAGGTCCAGGTGCTCGACCACCTCGCACAGCACCGCCGCGTCGAAGCCCTTCAGCCGGGCGTCGGTGTAGGTCAGCGCGCCCTGCGCCAGCTTCACCCGGGCCGCCTGCCGCTCGGGCAGCCGCTCCAGGCGCAGCTTGCGGTTCGCCGCCTGCAGCGCCCGCACGGACACGTCCACGCCCAGGATCTCGGTGAACCGGGCGTCCTTGAGCAGCTCGCCGATCAGCTCGCCCTGGCCGCAGCCGAGGTCGGCGACCCGGGCGGCGCCGGTCTCCCGCAGGGCGTCGAGGATCGCGCCGCGGCGCTGCTCGGCGAGGGACGGCGGACGCGGCTGCTGCTCCGGCTCCGCGGGCCCGAGGTCCCCGGGGTGCTGGGGGTGTCCCGGGTGCTGCGGATGCCCGGGGTACTGCCGGTGTGCGGGGTGCTGCGGGTCGTCCCCGGCGGCTCCCGGGCCGGCCTCCTCCTCGGGGCGGTCGTCGACCGCGTTGTCGATCTCCTCGACCTCGCGGTCGTCCGCCTCGGCGAGCCGGGCCAGCTCCAGGCGCTCCATCGCGGCCCGGGTCAGCGACCAGCGCCGCGCCAGGTAGCGACGGGTGATCAGGGCACGCTCCGGGTGGGTGGCCAACCAGCCCTCGCCGGCGGCGAGCAGCTTGTCCACCTCGTCCGGGGCGACCCAGTAGTGCTTGGCGCCGTCCAGCACCGGCAGCAGCACGTACAGCTGCTGGAGCGCCTCGGCGAGCCGGACGGTCCCGGAGGTGAGCGCGATCCGCACGTACCGGGAGTCGCCCCACTCCGGGAACGCCTCGTCCAGCGGGATCGCCGCCGCCTCGACCCGCCAGCCCAGCGGCTCGAACAGCCGGGACACCATCGCCGGACCGCCGCCCTCGCCCGCGCCGTTCGCGGGCACGGCGGGCAGCTCGATGCGCAGCGGACGCGCCCGGCCCGGCAGTTCGGGGCGGGCCGGGCAGTCGCCCTTCATCGCGGACCGGAACACCGTCCGCAGCGCCACCGCGAGCAGCGAGGACGCGGCGTACGGGCGGTCGTTGACGTACTGCGAGAGCGCGAAGTCGGGCGAGCCGCCCCGCCCCCGGCCGTCGCCCCGGCCCTTGCGGACCAGCGCGACCGGGTCGATGTCCAGCAGCAGCGCCGCCGTGCAGACCTCGTCCCCCGCCTCGGGGTAGAAGACGTGGGCCTCGCCGTGCGACGTCGTGAACCGCTGGACCTTGCCGGGATGCTTGTGCAGCAGGAACCCGAGATCCGTGGCCGGGTCCTCGGCGCTGCCGGTGGTGGAGATCGACATGAACACCCGCCGAAGTATTGCCGAGCGAACGGCCGCTGAGCACCGGGTTTTCCCGCCCGGCGCCCCGGTGGCCGGGACATCCGCCGGGCATGTCCGGACGGTGGTCGTGTTCGGCACCGGAGCCCCGGATTGGTTAACGTGCACGATGTGACTGCTGAATCCACCTCCCTCGAATCGACCTCCCCGGTGACCGGCGCCGTGGCCACCGGTCTGGCCACCATCGCCGCCGACGGCACCGTCCTCGACACCTGGTTCCCCGCCCCCGCGCTGGCCGCCGAGCCCGGCCCGGCCGGCACCGTCCGCCTGACCGCCGAGCAGGCCGAGGCCGAGCTCGGCGCCGGCGCGGCCGAGGCGCTGCGCGCCGACGCGCGCCGCGGCGTCGAGGTGGTCGCCGTGCGCACCACCATCGCCTCGCTGGACGAGAAGCCGCTCGACACGCACGACGTGTACCTGCGCCTGCACCTGCTCAGCCACCGTCTGGTCAAGCCGCACGGCCAGAACCTGGACGGCATCTTCGGCCTGCTGGCCAACGTCGCGTGGACCAGCATCGGCCCCGTCCCGGTGGACAAGGTCGAGCAGGCCCGCCTCGCCGTGCGCGCCCAGGGCGGCCAGCTGGCCGTGTACGGGATCGACAAGTTCCCGCGGATGACCGACTACGTCGCCCCGTCCGGTGTGCGCATCGCCCACGCCGACCGCGTCCGGCTCGGCGCGCACCTGGCCGTCGGCACCACCGTGATGCACGAGGGCTTCGTCAACTTCAACGCCGGCACGCTGGGCACCTCCATGGTCGAGGGCCGGATCAGCGCGGGCGTCGTCGTCGGCGACCACAGCGACATCGGCGGCGGCGCCTCGATCATGGGCACCCTGTCCGGCGGCGGCAAGCAGGTCGTCTCGGTCGGCGAGCGCTGCCTGCTCGGCGCCAACGCGGGCATCGGCATCTCGCTCGGCAGCGACTGCGTGGTCGAGGCCGGCCTCTACGTCACCGCCGGCACCCGGGTCACCACCCCCGACGGCACGGTGGCCAAGGCCGTCGAGCTGTCCGGCCAGGACAACCTGCTGTTCCGCCGCAACTCGCAGACCGGCGCGGTCGAGGTCATCGCCCGCTCCGGCTCCTGGGGCGGCCTGAACGCCGATCTGCACGCCCACAACTGACCTGTGGACAGGGGCCGTTGAGGCCTGATCGGGGTCCGGCGCCGCGGGTGCCGGGCCCCGATCGTGCTTCCGGGCCACCGGTCCGCCGCCTCGCTCTCCACCTTCTCCGGCCTCCGTCTCCTTCGTTCTCCACTCCGCTCTCCGTCCCCTCCGCTCTCCGCCTCCTCCGCTCTCGGCCTCCTCCGGCCTCACGAACTCCTGAGGACCACCAGCCGCTGGGTCGCCCGGGTCATCGCGACGTAGCGGTCGACGGCGCCCTCGACGCCGTCCCCGAAGGCCTCCGGATCGACCAGGACCACCAGGTCGAACTCAAGCCCCTTCGACAGCTCCGGGGTCAATGACCGGACCCGCGACCGGATCTGCGGCCGGGCCCGGAAGTCGGGGGCACCGATCACACAGGCCACGCCCTCGGCGTGCTCGGCGAGCCAGCCGTCCAGCACCGCGTCCAGCTCCGACACCGACCCGTGCACGACGGGAACGCCGCTGCTGCGGACGGAGGTCGGCACGTTGGCGTCCGGCAGCGCGGCCCGGATGGCGGGTTCGGCCTCGGCCATGACCTCCTCCGGCGTCCGGTAGTTGATGCTCAGCGAGGCCACCGTGGTGCGGTCGAGCCCGATCCGCTCCAGCCGCTCCTGCCAGGACTCGCTGAAGCCGTGTCTGGCCTGCGCGCGGTCCCCGACGATGGTGAAGCTCCGGGACGGGCAGCGCAGCAGGAGCATCTGCCACTCCGCGTCGGTCAGCTCCTGCGCCTCGTCCACGACGATGTGCGCGAACGGGCCGGCCAGCGGCTCCGGATCGGCGACGGGCAGGGCGTTCTCGTCCACCAGGCTGTCCTGCAGGTCCCGCCCGCGCAGCATCGTCACCGCGCCCTCGCCGTCGTCGTCCGCCTGCAGCAGGTCGCCGATGACATCGGCCATACGGGCGCGCTCCGCGGCGGCCGCGGCCTCGCGCCGGCGCCGGCGCCGCACCTCCTCCGGATCGCCGAGCCGCTGGCGGGCGGCGTCCAGCAGCGGCAGGTCGGACAGCGTCCAGGCCTGGGGGGCGTCCTTGCGCTGCAGCGTGCGGACCTGCTCGGGGTCGAGCCAGGGCGCGCACATCCGCAGGTAGGCGGGCACCGACCAGAGGTCGCCGACCAGATCGGCCGCTTCGAGCAGCGGCCACGCGCGGTGGAGGGTCTCCACCAACTCCCGGTCCTGGCGCAGCGAGCGGCGGAACAGCTCGGGTGACACCTCCTCCTCGTCCGTGTCCAGCTTGTCCATCAGGATCGTGGCGAGCTCCTCCCAGATCTGCTCGCGCGCCTCGTTGTGCGGGGTGCCCGGATCCGGCGCGTCGAACGCGTCGGACCAGTCCTGGGCGCTCAGCCAGAGGTCGGACCAGTACGTCGTGACCGTCATCCCCTCGGTGGGCGGCTCCTCGTAGAACCGGACGGCCTTCTCGATCGCCTTCACCATGTCGACCGAGGACTTCAGCCGGGCCACCTCCGGATCGGCCTCGGCCCGTGCCTGCGCCCCCTCGGCGACGAGGTCCCGCACGGTGCAGGTCCGCACGCCCTCCTCGCCGAGGCTCGGCAGGACGTCGGCGACGTAGGCCAGGTACGGCTGGTGCGGGCCGACGAACAGCACGCCGCCGCGCCGGTGGCCGAGCCGCGGGTCGGAGTAGAGCAGGTACGCGGAGCGGTGCAGCGCGACCACGGTCTTGCCGGTGCCCGGCCCGCCGTCGACCACCAGGGCGCCCCGGGAGCCGGCTCGGATGATGGCGTTCTGGTCGGACTGGATGGTGGCCAGCACGTCCCGCATCCGGGGCGAGCGGTTGCCGCCCAGACTGGCGATGAACGCGGACTGGTCGTCCAGCGCGGCGTGGCCCTCCCGGGCCTCGGCGCTGAACACCTCGTCCCAGTAGTCGCCGATCCGGCCGCCGGTCCAGCGGTACCTGCGCCGGCTGACCAGACCCATCGGGTCGGCGTGGGTCGCCGCGAAGAAGGGCTCGGCGGCGGGCGAGCGCCAGTCGACCAGCAGCCGGCGCCCCTCGCTGTCGGTGAGGCCGAGCCGCCCGATGTACACCGGCTCCGGGTCGTCCGCACCGACGACGCGGCCGAGGCACAGGTCCAGACCGAAGCGACGCAGGGCTCGCAGCCGCCCGGTCAGCTTGTGGACCTCGATGTCCCGGTCCATCGCCTCCCGACCGAGGCCGCCCGGCGCCCGGCGCAGGGCGTCGAGGCGGTCGGACAGCTCGGCGATCGTCCCCTCCAGGCTCTCCGCGATGGCCGCGAAGTGCCGCTCGTCGCCACCGATCAACGCCGGGTCGGCCTTGGCTGCGAGACGGTCGGGAAGGTCGAACGCGCTGGTGGTCAGGGGGTTCATGGCATCAGCTCCGATCTGAGGCCTGCGATTGTGCGCCACCACGGGGGCCTTGCCGCAAGACCCCCTGTGCGCTATACGTTGAGAGTGGCAAGGGGTGGGTTTTCCCCCTTTCCGCTCTCCTTCCGCTCCTTCCGGTCTTCCGCCGGGCCTGGCTCGGACGGCGGCGCGCCTAGCCCAGACGGCGGTGCGGTGGCAACCCCGGCTCACCCGAGAGGCTTACCGCGCACCGGAGTCGGACCGCATCGGGTGGTCGGCGGTGACCGGGTGTCGGAACGGTTCGTTGGTCGCTGCGGCACACCGCACCACCGATCCGAAGAGGTCCCGCCATGTCCGAACCCTCTGCCACGCCGCAGCTCCCGAGCAGCCCTACCGGCTCGGCCGACGGCGTCTGGGCCGGGCCCGCCGCCCCCACGAGCCTGTTGGAGCAGATGCAGGAACTGCTGGCCTCGGTCACCGCGGACCTCGCCGCGCTGCAGGCCTTCGGCGTCCGGGACGCCGAACCCTGTACCTATCCGACCGGCACCGACACCTCCGAGACCCCGGCCGCACCGGGCACCCGGTAGCCGGCCGCCCGCTCCCGCTCCGACGGCCCGACCACCCCCGGCGGGCCGTCGTCGTCCGGAGGCCCGTCGGCCCCCGACTGGCCGTCGCCCCGTGCCCTGTCTACCCGTGCCCTGTCGCCGTCGGGCGGGCCGAGCCGGACGACGAGTAACGGCGAGCCGCAGTCGGCCGGTTCGGGCTCCGCCCCGCCGAGCGCAGTACCTTCCGCTACCCCGGCCCGCTCCGCCGCCTCGCGCAGCCGCCCGGTGAGGTCCTTGCACTCCGACATCGCGTCGACGCCGTCGATGCACGTCCAGTAGAGGCTCTCGGTGTCGGCCCCGCAGGCCAGCACGACGAGCGTCTCCCCGACCTCCTGCAGCAGCCCGTCCAGCGCCCCCAAGGCCTCGGCCGGCTCGCCGAGTTCGGTGAGCCGCGCGGCCCGGCCCCCGCCCACCAGGGCGGCGCGGACGACGGAACGGTCCAGGCAGACCGCCGCGTGCGCCCCGGCCTCGGCGAGCTGCTGACCCAGCCCGGTCAGCTCCTCGTCCTCCGACTCCGCCAGCCGGACGCCCACCGCCTCGGTGAGCAGCGCGGCCTGTCGCGCCTCGGCCAGCACATCCGGTACGTGCCTGGCCTCGGCCAGCGCGTGCCGGGCCGTCTTGATCAGTCGCAGCGCCTGCATGGCCACCGCTCCTCTCGCTCGCTGTCGCCGTCGACCCGGGGCCGCCGCGGTGGCGGCCCCGGGTGGTCACGGCGACAGCGTGCGAGGCGGAGCGCGAAGCCGCATCCGCCTTGTCAGAACCTGTGGACAAGTCAGGGGTTGTGGATAACTTTCGTCCCCCACAAGAGTGGTTCGCCACACTCAAGTTGACGTCAGTCGGTCCCGTAGGCGTCAGTCGGGCCCGTCGACGTCAGTCGGGCCCGTCGACGTCAGTCGCTCCCGTCGACGTCAGCCGGCCCGTCCGGCACCGGGAAGCGGAGTTCGTTCCGCTCGATCTTGGCCGCGAGGGCCTCCAGCGGCTCCACCCCGACCGCCGTGCAGAACTGCAGCAGGTACGCCAGGACGTCCGCGACCTCGTCGCGCACCCGGTGAGCGCGTTCCGGCTCGGCCATCACCGCGGCCGCCTGCTCCGGCGTCAACCACTGGAAGATCTCCAGCAGCTCCCCCGCCTCCACGGACAGCGCCGCCGCCAGGTTCTTCGGCGTGTGGAAGGGCTGCCACCGCCGGGCTGCCGCGAAGTCCACCAGCCGCTGTCGCAGGTCCTCCAGGGTCGGCTCCCCCGGTCCCGTCACTCGTTCGCTCACCCCTCAAGGTCTACCGCATCGCCGCCCGCCACCGCCCCGGGCCCCTCCACCACCGGCCCGACGCCCTCGACCGCCCGGCCCTGCGCCACCCGGCCCTGCGCCACCCGGCCCTCCGCCGGCACCGCGTCCCCCACCACCACGTCCCCGTCGGCCGCCTCCCCGCGCCCGCCCTGGGCCGGCACCCGGCCCGGTGCCGGGACCGTCTCCGGCCGCAGCACCGTGAACCCCGAGGCCGGATCGCGTCGGCACTCGACCACCAGCACCCCGCCCGACCGCGCGCCGCCCGCGTCCAGCGCCGCCCGCACCGCCGTCGGCTCCTGCAGCGCCGCCAGCACCCGCAGCTGGCTGCGCTCCGCCATGTCCCGGGCCAGCCGCAGCAGCGTGGCGGTCTGCTCGGTGGAGAGCCCGGCTCCCAGGTCCTCGGCCAGCACGGTGAGCTGCCGCTGCGCCCACGGCACCTCGGCGGCCACGTCGAGGTCGAGCACCCCGGCCCCGGTCAGCAGCACCGCGGCGAACGCGAGGTGGCGCAGCATGCCGTCGGAGGCCTGGTCGGCCCCGGTGCGCCCGAGGACGCCCTCGTCGAAGACGGCCAGGACGCGCCGCACACCCGCGTCGGTCTCCCGTTCGGCCACGGTGAGCCCGAGCAGCGGGTGCGGCGCGGCGGACTGCACGACGCGCAGGAGCTGCCCGTACCGGCGCTGGCACTCCTCGCTGAGTCGGGCGATGACGGCGGAGATGTTGGCGGCGTTGCCGCGCAGCCGGGCCTGCGGGTCGGCCGTGGCCCAGCCGCGCATCAGGGCCGGGACGGGGTGCAGGGGGAAGACCTCGCGCAACGCGGTGAGCAGGTCCTCGGCGGCGGCCAGGACCAGGCACTCGCCGGCCGACGAGCCCGCGACCCGCAGCGGCAGCTGCGCGGTGATCATGGTGCCGCTGGGGAAGGGCGCCCGGATGTCGCCCTGGCGGGTGTCGTTGTGCCAGCAGACGTTGACCCGGTGGCTGCGGAGGTCCTGCTCGCCGGTGTCCACGAGGGTCCGGCCGCCGAGGGTGAGCGACTCCCGGGCGATCCGGACCGGGCCGTCGGTGCGGATCACGACGTCGAGCCGGATCCGGCCGTGCGGGGAGCGGACGGTGCAGCCGAGGATGATCGCGTCCCGTCCGTGCGGCACGCAGCCGGCCAGGCCGCCCCGGACGGGCAGGGCGAGCGGTCCGGTGCGGTCGGGCAGCCCGTCCAGCGAGTCGGCGATCTCCTCGCCGAGCGCGAGCCGGGACAGCACCGCGAGCGCGTCGAGGGCGTTGGACTTGCCGACCCCGGCGGGCCCGTGGAGCACGGTGAGGGGCGCGAGGGGCAGGACCGCGCGCCGGTAGGACTTGAACGAGGTCAGCCGGAGCTCCTCGACGGTGGGGCGTGGCACGGGCGACCGGTCGGGCCCCGGGGCACCCGGTCGGAGGGGGGCCCGCCCAGCGGGCCTGGTGGCGTCGCGGTTCACCCGTCGGACGTTAGCCGCAGGCCGACCGGCAGAAACGTGCCTGCTCGGCAGATTCATCCCAACGAGGCGCCCCACCCCGACCGGCTGACCATCCACCCCGACCGGGCGCACAACCGCCCCGGAACGCCCCCCCCGAAGGATCCCCGGAACCCGCGCGGAAGCGCCCCTGCGGCGTCCCCGCACGCCCTCAGCGCCGGTACGCGGCCACCGTCACGGAGGCGGTCACCTCGACCGGGTCCGGCAGCGCGGCGAGCGCGGCACCGAGCCGCTCCGGATCGGTGTGCCAGGCGCTGGGCCCCATGCCGACGACGGTGCGCACGTCCTGCGGGCCGAGCCGCAGGGTGAACTCGACCTCCCGCCGCCCGGCGGGCGTCAGGTACGGTCCGAGCTTCTCGTCGATCCGCCGCTGCTTCTCCTCGTCCACCGACAACAGCCCCAGCGCGTCCACGAGTTCGCGCAGGTGGCGGGCGGTGGGCGAGACCAGCAGCAGGGTGCCGCCGGGGCGCAGCACCCGGCGGATCTCGGGCCCGTTGCGCGGCGCGAAGACGTTCAGCATCAGCTCGGCGGAGGCGTCGCGCAGCGGCAGCGGTCGCCAGGCGTCGCAGACCACGGCGCCGATCCGCGGGTGCGCCTTGGCGGCGCGCCGCAGCGCGTACTTGGAGATGTCGAGCGCGGCTCCGACCCGGTCCGGCAGGGCGTCCAGGACCTGGGCCAGGTAATGACCGGTACCGGCACCGAGGTCGGCGACCAGCCCGTCCGGCCCGCCACCCGGCACCTCGGCCGCGGAGGCAGCCGCGGCCGCGGCCTGCGCGAGGGCGTCCGCGATGGGCCGGTAGTGCCCGGCGGCGAGGAAGTCCGCCCGGGCGGCGACCATCTCCGCGGTGTCCCCGGTGCCGGTGTGGGCGTCACCGGCGAGGAGGCTGACGTAGCCCTGCTTGGCGAGGTCGAAGCTGTGCCCGGCGGGGCAGCGCAGGCTGCGGTCGTGCCGGGTGAGGGCCTGCGCGCAGAGGGGGCAGGCCAGGTAGGGCTCGATGTCCTGCAGCAACGTTCCGTCTTCTCTCGCCGTACGCCCCGGCCGGTCGGGGCGCCAGCCAGCCTAACGACCCGGCCCGCCCGACGACGACGCCCGCCGACCCGCCCGGCTACCACCCACCCGCCACGAGCGCCCGCCCCCGCTCCGCCGCGACCCGCAGCGCGAGCTCGGCGAGCGCCTCGGGCGCGCCGGGCCGGCCCCGGACGCCGGGGAAGGCGTTGACGTCCACGATGACGGGCTCGGCCGCCCCGTCCAGCAGGTCGACCCCGTACACGTCGAGCCCGAACACCTCGCCGACCCGCAGCGCGAGCGCGGCCCGGTCGGCGGGCGGCTCCCAGTCCTCGGCCGGCCCCGACCGTCCCGACGCGGAGGCGAGCTCGGACCGCCGCCGGGCCGCGAACACCCGTCCGTCGATCACCCACAGCTTCTGGTCCCAGCCGGTCCCGGGGACGAACGGCTGGGTGACGACGGGTTCCTCGGGCCACTGCTCGGCGAGTTCGCGCAGCCGGCCCGGGCCGTCGACCCGAGCGACCAGGTCGTGACGCCTGCTGCGCCGGCTCTTGACCACGAACGGGTAGGCCGGATCGGCGAGTTCGCCCAGCCGACCGGCGTCGACCGTCGCCGCGAAGGGCAACCCGGCGGCGCGCGCGAGGTCGGCCATCCGCACCCGGTCCTGGCAGAGCTCGGTCGCCGCCGCCGAGTTCACCACGGGCGCGCCCCGCCGTTCCAACGCCCCGGCCAGCGCCAGCGCCCGGGGCGTCCGGGCCTTCAGCAGATAGACGTCCGCGAGCCCGCCGTCCCCGCCCGCGCATCCACCGTCCCCGCCCGCGTACTCACCGTCCCCGGCCGCGCGCCGACCGCCCCCGTCCACGGGCTCCACCGGCGGGACGGCCACCACCTCGTGCCCCCGCTCCACCAGCAGTGCGGCCGTCGCCGCCAGCACCGGGTGCGCCGGATCCCCGGCGATCAGCCCGACCCTCACAGCAACTCCCCCTCGCCGAAGCCCAGTTGCCCGTACGCGGCGCCACCCGCGTTCACCAGCGCGGCGGGCTCGCCGGGCACCGACACGGCGGTGCCGCTGCGTGCGAGCCGCAGCACCGCCCGGGCGACCCGGGCGACCGCGTCCGGCACCTGCCGGAAGCTCGGGAAGTCGTTGATGTCGACCACCACGGGCCCGTCCGGCCCGAGCAGCACGTCGACCCCGTACAGGTCGAGCCCGAACACCTCGCCGACCTGCGCCACGATCCGTGCGACGCTCCCCGGCAGCGGCACCTGCCGCTCCCGGACGCCCTGTCCGGGGTGCAGCGGAGAGGAACGTTCCGTCGCGTAGAACTCGCCGTCGACGCAGTACACCTTGAGGTCGGTCCCGGAGTTCGGCACGTACGGCTGCGCGATCAGCAGCCCCTCCCCGGCCAGCTCCGGCCCGACCTCCAGCAGGTGGTCGGGGCTGCGCACCAGCCGGACGGCGCGCCCGGAGCTGCCGTCGGCGGGCTTGACCACCAGCGGGTACTCGGCGGCCGGGATCTCCGCCAGCCGCTCCCAGCGCGCGGCCGCGTACGTCACCGGGACGGGCAGCCCGCGGGTACGGCCGATCACCGCGGCGAGCGCCTTGTCCCGGACGCCGCGGATCGAGCGCACGTCGTTCACCGTGGTGAGACCGACGGCGGCGGCCGCCTCCAGCAGGGTCAGCCCGGGGCCGCCGGAGACGGTCTTGAGCACCCAGGCGTCGTGGCTGCCGGCCCGGACCGCCTCGGAGATCGCCAGCAGCGAGTCCCCGGGGCGCAGCACGTCCACCCGGTGCCCCCACGCGGTGAGCTGGCGTACCACGTCGAGCGGCATGCCGTCGTGCCGGTAGTGTTCCTCCACCAGAAAGCAGAGCCTCATGGGCCTGTCTTCCCCCTTGCCTCGCCGAGTGCAGACGTCCGCCGTCCCCCTCGGCAGAGCTGTAAAAGCATCAGCATGCACGCTGTGTGCGCACAAGATCGCTGCGAGCGGGTAAGCGTTCGGCAACAATCGGCGCCCGGACCGCGTCGGAACCGCCCCCGGACCACCCGGACGGACCACGGTTAATCGGTGGCGGCCCACCCGCACCCCTGCTTGGATGCACGCCGTGACTTCCGCCGATCATGCCCATGACCTGCCCCTCCTCGACCAGATCGAGCGCTACTACGACGCCGCACCGCGCAGCGCCGCCCGAGCCGAGGACTTCGGCCCGCTGACCCTCTTCGTCCGCCGGGGCGAGACCGGCTGGCACTACTACGCCCGCCCGACCCTCGGCCACGACGGCCCGGCCGCCACCGCCGAGGACGTCCGCCGGGTGCTGGAGCGCCAGCGCGAGCTGGGCGCGCCGGAGGCCTTCGAGTGGGTGGCCGAGCAGAACCCCGAGCTGCGCGCGGCCGTGGAGGCGGCGGGCCTGGCGGTGCACGAGCACCCGCTGCTGGTGCTGAGCCCGCAGGACGAACCGGCCCCCGCGCCGGTGCTGCCGGACGGGGTGGAGGTACGGGTGCTGGGTCCGGACGCGCCCGAGCTGGCGCAGGCGGTGGCCGTCCCGCACGTGGCCTTCGGCTCGCTGGGCACGGCCGTCGGCGCGGCCGGCGCGCCCGAACTGGCGCAGAGCGTGGCGGCGCTGCAGGCCGAGGGCGGCGTGGCGCGGATCGCTCGGCGGATCACGGACGGGATCACCGTGCTGGCCGCCGCGCTGAGCGGCGACTCGGCGCTGTGCGCGGGCCAGTACATCCCGGTCGGCCCGGTCGCCGAGGTGGTCGGCGTGGGCACCCTGCCCGTCGCGCGCCGCCAGGGCCTCGGCCTCGCGGTCACGGCGGCCCTGGTCGCGCACGCCCGGGCCCACGGCGCCCGGACGGTGTTCCTGTCCGCCGCCGACGAGGACGTCGCCCGGATCTACCGCCGGGCCGGCTTCCGCCCCTTCGCGACGGCCCTGATCGCGGAGCCCGCCGCACCCCGGGCCTGACCGGTCCCGGAACCGGCCACCCCGGACGACCGGACGGGGACGGGGACGGGGACGGGGACGGAGGCGACGGTCAGTCGTCGTCCTCGTCCTCCTCGTCCGCCCCGCTGACGCCCTCCCCCTCCGCCTCGTCCACCACCCACGCCGCCAGCCGCTCGGCGACACCGGACACCCCGAGCCGCCCTTCGCGGATGGCCCGGGAGAGGCTGCGCACCTCGCGGGCGGTGGTGGCGACGGTGCAGCCGCTCGCGACGAGGTAGGCGTACGCGACGGCGGTCGCGAAGAGCTCGTTGGTCTTCTCCAGGGCCGGCACCCGGATCAACTGGTGCATCAGCGCGGCGGCACGGTCCTGGGGTTCGGGGTAGACCGCGATGTCGAATATCTCGGCCTGGTGCCGAGTGACGGCCGCGAGCAGTGAGCCGTAGTCGGTGACCTGCGGGTCACCGGGCGTGTACTGCTCCGCGGTCATGAGCAGCCATGAGAGGTCGACCTCCAGGTTCAACGGCGCACGTCCTGGAGGTCGCCCGGCTCCCCGAACTCGGCGAGGAAGGCCGTCTCGTACTCCTTCATGAACTGCGCGGCCGCGTCGACGAAGGCCCGGCCGGACTCGCCCATGTCCTGCTGGACCAGGCGTTCGATGTACTGGTTCATGCTGATCCCCTGCTGCTCCGCCCGTTCCCGGGCCATCTCCGCGGTCGTGGCGTCCACACGGACGTTCAGCTGCTTCTTGGCCATGCCCCTCAAGCTAGCGCTGAAGTGCTAGCACAACAAGGGCGCGCGCACACCGCCCGCACACCTGCCGCACGCCCCCACGCAACCTCCCCGTCACCGAGCCCTCACCGAGCCCTCACCCGTCACCGCCCGGACCCGTCACCGGGACCTCGTCCGCCACCGCACCGGGCAGCGCCGGGCCGCCCACCTCCCATACCCGCCCACCGCCGCCCCACCCCCGGCAGGACGAGCGAGACTTGAAGAGTCCTTCACCATCCGGGACTCTGAACTCCCCTGAGCGTTCCCCCGAGCGGCACCGACCGGTGTGGAGGCCGGCAATGACAGCCATGTTCGACCAGGAGTTGCGCGAGCAGCTCGCCCGGGCCCGAGAGGACCTCGCGGCGGCACGGGCCGAAGGGGACGCCGACGGCGTCCAGGCGTACGAGGGCCGGGTCGCCTCGCTCCTGCGGCTCGCCGCCCAGCACGGCATCGACCTTCCGCACAGTGTCGACGAAGAGGAGCACAACGAGTAGCCGGCGCACAACGAGTGACCCGCGCCCCGAAACGCCGAGGAGGCGGCCCCCGTACGCCACGGGTGCCGCCTCCTCGACCGTCCGGTCACTCCCCGGCGGGCTCCAGGATCGCCACGCACTCGAAGTGGTGCGTCATCGGGAACAGGTCGAAGGCCCGCAGCGACACCGGCCGGTAGCCGCCCTCGCGGAAGAACTTCAGGTCCCGGGCGAGCGCCGCCGGGTCGCAGGCCACGTACGCGATCCGGCGCGCCTCCAGGCCGACCAGGTGCGCCACGGTCTCGCGCCCGGCGCCCGAGCGCGGCGGGTCCAGCACGATCAGGTCGGTGGCGGTGATGCCGGTGCGCGGCAGCAGCGTCTCGACCCGGTCGCACTCGATCCGCACGTTGTCCAGCGCGGCCAGGTTGTGCCGGGCGTCGACCACGGCCTGCTTGGCGGACTCGATGCCGAGCACCGCGCCCTCCTCGCCGACCCGGTCGGCCAGCGCGCCCGCGAACAGGCCGACGCCGCAGTACAGGTCGAGCGCGTTCTCGCCCCACTGCGGGTCCAGCCCGTCCAGCACGGCGTCCACCAGGGTGTCCGGCGCCTCCGGGTGGATCTGCCAGAAGCCGCCGTTGCTGACCCGCCAGGTCCGTCCGGCCGCCCGCTCGCGGACGAAGCCGCGCCCGTGCACCTTGTGCACGTCGCCCTGGTCGTCCACCCGGGCGATCGACACCGGCTTGTCCAGCTCGACCAGCGGCAGCTGGGCGCCGTCGCGCGGGGTCAGCACCACCTGGCGGTCCGAGGAACCGGTCGCGGCGATCGCCTCGACGCTCGCCACGCCCGGCCAGTCCCGGGCCTCGATGCCCAGCTCGGTGACGCCCTCGGCGGCGATCAGGCAGCGGTCCACCGGCTGCACCTCGTGCGAGCGGTGCTTGCGCAGACCGACCTTCCCGCTCTCCGGGTCCACCGCGTACTGGACCCGGGTGCGCCAGGCCGGCACCTGCCCGGCCGGGAGCTTGCCGCCGACCGGCTCGACGCTGCCGTCCCAGCCCGCCTCGGCCGGGGTGAGCCCGGCCAGCTTGGCCAGCTGCTCGGTCAGCACCGCCGCCTTGAGCTTGCGCTGCCCGCCCGGGGTGACGTGCTGCCAGTCGCAGCCTCCGCACTTGCCCGGCCCGGCGAACGGGCAGGGCGCCTCGATCCGGTCCTTGGCGGGCTCCAGGACCTCCACCGCGTCGGCCCGCAGGAACCGCGAGGTGGTGGTGCCGTCGGTCACCAGCGCGACGACCTTCTCGCCGGGCAGCGCGTGCCGCACGAACAGCACCCGCCCCTCGTACCGGGCCACGCAGTGCCCGCCGCCGTGCGCGACCGGTCCGACCTCGACCTCGTAGCGCTGGCCGGCCAGCGGCTCACCGGACGGCGCCTCGGGCCGCCGCGCGGGCGCGGACGTGCGCAGCGCCTTGGGCGGCCGCACCGCCTGCTTGCGCGGCGCCTTCCGAGCGCCACCGGCGCCACCCGCGGCGCCCTTGGCCCCGGCAGCACCACCCGCGGCGCCCTTGCCGGCCCCGCCCGTCCCGGCAGCCTTGCCCGCGCCCTTGGGGGCCGAGCCCCGGTTCGGCTTCCGGTCCTCCGACGGCGTCTGTTCCCCCGGGACGATCGGCGCCGTCCGCGCGGTCAGGCCGTCGCGGTCGGTGGCCTCCGGACGGGACGGCCGGCCCCAGCGCGGCCGGGCGACCTGCCCGGGCTGGGAGCCGCCCCGGCGGGAGCCCTTGCCGGAGGAGCCCGAGGAGCGGGGCGGAGTGTTGCGGGTCACTGGGAGGAGTCCTTGCTGGGATCGGAGGTTTCGCCGGTGCTCGCACCGGCGGAGACGGAATCCTTCGACTGTACGGCCTTCGGCGCCCGGGGCTCGCCACGCCGGACGGCACCGGGCGCCGACCAGGCCTTCTGCGGCTTGCGCCGCTCCGAGGACTCCAGTTGCCAGGGCACCGAGGTGACCATCACACCGGGCTTGAACAGCAGCCGCCCCTTGAGCCGCAGCGCGCTCTGGTTGTGCAGCAGGTGCTCGTACCAGTGGCCCACCACGTACTCGGGGATGTAGACCGACACCACGTCGCGCGGGCTGCTGCGGCGCAGGTTCTTCACGTAGTCCAGGACCGGCCCGGTGATCTCGCGGAACGGCGAGTCCAGCACCTTCAGCGGCACCTCGATGCCCCGCTCGTCCCACTCCTGGCGCAGCGCCGCCGTGTCGGCCGGGTCCACGTTGACCGTGACGGCCTCCAGCGTGTGCGCCCGGGCCAGCTTGGCGTACGCGAGGGCGCGCAGCGCCGGCTTGTGCAGCTTGGAGACCAGCACGATGGCGTGCACCCGGGTGGGCAGCACCACGTCGTCCGGCTCCTCCGCCGCGATGAGCTCGTCGGAGACCCGGTCGTAGTGGCGGCGGATGCCCTTCATCATCACGAACAGCACGACCATCGCCGCGATCGCGATCCAGGCGTGGCTGATCTTGGTGACCAGGACGACGATCAGCACGGCCATCGTCATCACCAGGCCGAAGGTGTTGATCGCCCGGCTGCGCTGCATGTGGCGGCGCTTGGCCGGGTCGGTCTCGGTGCGCAGCAGCCTGGTCCAGTGCCGGATCATCCCGGACTGGCTCATGTTGAAGGAGACGAAGACGCCGACGATGTAGAGCTGGATCAGCCGGTTCGGGTCCGCGTCGAAGGCGATGATGAACAGGATCGCGGCGATCGCCAGCAGGATGATGCCGTTGGAGAAGGCCAGCCGGTCGCCGCGGGTGTGCAGCTGACGCGGCAGGTAGCGGTCCTGGGCCAGGATCGAGCCGAGCACCGGGAAGCCGTTGAAGGCGGTGTTGGCGGCCAGCACCAGGATCAGGCCGGTCACGGCGGCGACGAAGTAGAAGCCGGGCGTGAAGTTGCTGAACACGGCCTCGCTGATCTGGGCCAGCGCGGTCTTCTGGTGGTAGTCGGACGCGGCCCCGCCGAGCTGCTCGGCCGGGTTCTCGGCCATCTGGACGCCGGTCAGCCGGGCCAGCCAGATGATGCCCATGAACATCACCACGGCGATGCTCGCCATCATCAGCAGCGTGGTCGCGGCGTTCTTGCTCTTGGGCTTGCGGAAGGCCGGCACGCCGTTGGAGATCGCCTCCACGCCGGTGAGCGCGGCACAGCCGGAGGAGAACGACTTCAGCAGCAGGAACACCAGCGCGATCCCGCCCAGCGAGGCGTTGCCGGGGGTGGCCTCCAGCGTGAAGCCGGCGCTCTCGGCGGGCATGTCCTGGCCGAGCAGGAAGTGCCGGAAGACCCCGTACCCGACCATTCCTATGACGCCGATCATGAAGGCGTAGGTGGGGATGGCGAACGCGGTGCCGGATTCGCGCACCCCGCGCAGGTTCATCCCCATCAGCAGGATGACCACGATGATCGACACGGTCAGTTCGTGGCCCCGCAGCGCGGGTACGGCGGAGACGACGTTGGCGACGCCCGAGGTGGTGGACACGGCCACGGTGAGCACGTAGTCCACCATCAGCGCGCTGGCGACCACCAGACCGGCGGCGGGCCCGTGGTTGACGGTCGCGACCTCGTAGTCACCGCCACCGCTCGGGTAGGCGTGCACGTTCTGTCGGTACGAGGCGACCACGGCGAGCATGACGATCGCGACCACGAGGCCGATCTGCCACGAGAAGTGGATCGCCGAGGCGCCCGCGACGGAGAGCGTGAGCAGGATTTCCTCGGGGGCGTACGCGACCGAGGAGAGCGCGTCCGAGGCGAACACGGGCAGCGCGATCCGCTTGGGAAGAAGGGTTTCGCCCAGCTTGTCGCTGCGCAGCGCTCGCCCGATCAGGATGCGTTTCGGAAGGTCTTTCGGCATAGGCACGTTAAGGAATCGTAGGGGCTCCCCGGACAAGGCTCCGCCGTTTGTCCCCCCCTTCGTCGCGACTGCGTTCTACGGACCGGCTAGCGTGTCGGATACGAGTCGGTGGGCAACACTCGGATTGTCGGGTGTTGCCGGGGCCGGCGCCCCACGAGAACGCTCGCCCCGGGTAGCCGGGCGGGAAAGGGAGATGAACGGTGTTTGCGCAGGTCAGTACCCCGACGGAACGGGTGAGGTAGCGCCGGTGCACATCGTCATCATGGGCTGCGGCCGCGTGGGCTCGGCCCTCGCGAGAGCGCTGGAGAAACAGGGCCACTCGGTGGCCGTGGTCGACCAGGACCCGACCGCCTTCCGTCGGCTGGGCGCCGGGTTCAACGGGCGCCGGGTGACCGGCGTCGGCTTCGACCAGGACACCCTGCGCGAGGCGGGCATCGAGGAGGCCGGCGCGTTCGCCGCCGTCTCCAGCGGTGACAACTCCAACATCATCGCCGCGCGGGTGGCCCGGGAGAACTTCGGCGTCGAGAACGTCGCCGCCCGGATCTACGACCCCCGCCGCGCCGAGGTGTACCAGCGCCTGGGCATCCCGACCGTGGCGACCGTCCGCTGGACGGCCGACCAGATGCTGCGCCGGCTGCTGCCGAGCGGCGCCGAGCCGCTCTGGCAGGACCCGAGCGGCAGCGTCCAGCTGGCCGAGGTCGCCTACGACCCCCGCTGGATCGGTCACCGGTTCGGCGAGCTGGAGGAGGCCTCCGGCGCCCGGGTGGCGTTCGTCACCCGACTCGGCGAGGGCATCCTGCCCACGCCGCAGACGGTGGTGCAGGAGGGCGACCTGGTGCACGTGATGCTGCGCCGGGCCGACCTGACGGCCGTCGAGGCCGCGTTCGCGCAGGGGCCGAAGGAGGAGGGTCACTGATGCGGGTCGCCATTGCCGGGGCCGGAGCCGTGGGCCGCTCGATCGCGGGCGAGCTGCTGGAGAACGGCCACGAGGTCCTGCTGATAGACAAGAACCCGAACTCCATCTCGGTGGAGCGGGTCCCGATGGCGGAGTGGCTGCTGGCCGACGCCTGCGAGATCACCTCGCTGGACGAGGCCGCTCTGCAGCGCTGCCACGTGGTGATCGCCGCGACCGGCGACGACAAGGTCAACCTGGTCGTCTCGCTGCTCGCCAAGACCGAGTACGCGGTGCCGCGGGTGGTCGCCCGGGTGAACAACCCGAAGAACGAGTGGCTCTTCAACGAGTCCTGGGGCGTGGACGTGGCCGTGTCCACGCCGCGACTGATGTCCGCCCTGGTCGAGGAGGCGGTCAGCGTCGGCGACCTGGTCCGCCTGATGCGCTTCAGCCAGGGCAACGCCAACCTGGTCGAGCTGACCCTGGCCTCGGACACCGAGCTGGTCGGCACCCGGGTCGGGGACGTGGCCTGGCCGCAGGACACCGCGCTGGTGACCATCATCCGCGAGGGCCGGGTGCTCGTGCCGGGCAAGGACGACACCCTGGAGGGCGGCGACGAGCTGCTCTTCGTCGCCGCGCAGGAGCGCGAGGAGGAGCTGGAGGAGCTGCTGTCGGCCACCTCCGGCGCCCAGTAGCGGCCCCGCGGTCCGCGCGCGGACCACACGGCGAAGGGCCCGCACCCCGGTGGGTGCGGGCCCTTCGCCGTGTCCGGTTCGCGGTGCCGGGTTCGCGGTGCCGGGCTCGCCGTGTCCGCGGCGCCGACCGGCTCCGGTGGAGGCGGCTACTTCGCCGGCTGCTCCTCGTCCTCGTCCTCGTCGAGCTGCGCCTTGATCGGCGGCGGCGCCTTCAGCAGGATCTGCCAGGTGACGTACATCGCCAACAGCATCGGCGGGATCCCGAGGGCGACCTTGAGCCAGCCGAGCAGGTTGACGTTGTGGGTGAAGTACAGCGGGAAGAGGATCACCGGCTTGAGGCCCATGATCACCACCCAGGCCCAGGTCGCCTTGGTGTAGGCGGCGAGGCGGCCCGGGTTCTCCTTGCGCCAGGTGAACATCTCACCGGTGATCGGGCCGAGCATCACGCCGATCATCGGCCAGCGCACCAGCGCGGAGGCCGCCAGGGCGATGCAGTAGCCGACGTTCCAGAGCAGGCCGGGCAGGTAGAAGTCCTCGGCCTTGCCGCTCTTCATCGCGATCCAGGCCCCGAGCGCGACCCCGAAGACCCCGCTGAAGGCGTGCTGGATGGTCTCCCGCTTCGCCAGCCGGACCACCACGAACAGCCCGCTCAGGCCGAGCGCGGCCCACGCCGCGGCACTGACCTGGTGGGTGAGGTTGTAGGTGACGATGAAGACCAGGCCGGGCAGCGTCATGTCGATCATGCCGCGCACGCCGCCGAAGGCCTGCAGGACGGTGTCGGCGGCCTCCTTGGAGGCGGCCTTGCGAGCGGCTTCCTCCGCTGCCGGGTCAAGAACCGGGTCGAGCTGGGCGGCGGCGTCGCCGCCGGGCTGGTTGCTCACGCTCATTCGCTCCCGTGTCCGACCGGACGCAGCTCGTAGCGGGGGTTGAACAGCACGCGGCGCCCGCGTGCGTGGCTGATCCGACCGCTGGCGACCAGCTTGCGGCCCGGCTCTATGCCCGCGATCGAGCGGCGGCCGAGCCAGACCACGTCCAGGGCTTCGGTGCCGTCGAAGAGTTCGGCCTCCAGGGCCGGCACCCCGGCCCGGGGGCGGAGCGTCACCGTGCGCAGCGTGCCCGCGACGGTGACCAGCTCACGGTCCGCGCAGCCGGCGATCGGCGTGCATCCCGACTCCGCGGCGCTCTCCTGGCGCAGGTCCTCCGCGTCCAGTTCCTCGGCCGAGGAGGTCAGCCGGCTGAGCATGCGGCGGAACCGCCCCTGCGGCTGGCCGCTGCTGTTGTCACCACTCATGCCGGAAGGGTACCGGTTTCCGGGCCCCCGGCGGCAGGCCGTTCAGCCGCCGGGGGCAACGGCGGTCAGCTCTCGAACCGGTATCCCATGCCCGGCTCGGTGATGAAGTGGCGCGGGTGCGAGGGGTCGCGTTCCAGCTTGCGGCGCAGCTGGGCGAGGTAGACCCGCAGGTAGTTGGTCTCGGTGCGGTAGGCGGGGCCCCACACCTCCTGGAGCAGCTGGGTCTGGCTGACCAGCCGCCCGGCGTTGCGGACCAGCACCTCCAGCAGGTGCCACTCGGTCGGGGTGAGGCGGACGTCTGCGCCGTCCCGGTTGACCTTCTTGGCCGCGAGGTCGACCGTGAAGCTCTCGGTGACGACCAGCGAGTCGGCCTCCCCGGCCACCGGCTCGGCCCGCCGCACGGCGGCCCGCATCCGGGCGAGCAGCTCGTCCATGCCGAACGGCTTGGTCACGTAGTCGTCGGCCCCGGCGTCCAGGGCCTCGACCTTCTCGTCCGAGGCGTGCCGGGCCGACAGCACGATGATCGGCACCCGGGTCCAGCCACGCAGTCCGCGGATCACCTCGACCCCGTCCATGTCGGGCAGGCCCAGATCGAGGACGACCACGTCCGGATGGCGGGCGGCGGCCAGCTCCAGCGCGCTCGCGCCGTCGTGGGCCGCGTCCACTTCGTACTTGCGGGCCTTGAGGTTGATCACCAGCGCGCGGACGATCTGCGGTTCGTCGTCCACGACGAGGACCCGGGTCATTGACGGGCTCCGCCTTTCAGGGCTGTCTGACGTGAGGACTGTGGGACTGGCTTGCGGTACGACGTACGGCACCCGGGAGCCGGAGGCCCGGCCGGTGCGCCGGTTCTCATGTGATCAGCTCCGGCAGCGGACCGCTGCCGTCGCCGTGCGCCCCGCCCGGCTCCTCCGGCTCCTCCGGCTCCGGCGGCCGTTCGACGGCGGGCAGGCTGACGACCATGGTGAGACCGCCGCCGGGGGTGTCCTCGGCGGTGACGCTACCGTCCATCGCCTCGACGAAACCGCGCGCCACCGCGAGCCCGAGGCCCACGCCGGCGCCGCGCGGCGCGTCGCCGTAGCGCTGGAACGGCGCGAAGATCTTCTCCTTGGCCCCCTCGGGCACCCCCGGCCCGCGGTCCACGATCCGCAGCTCGACCCGGTCCGGCACCCCCGGCTGCTCCAGGACATCGGCCTTCACCAGCACCTTGACGCCGTCCGGGCTGTACTTGACGGCGTTCTCGACCAGGTTGGCCAGCGAACGCTCCAGCAACCCGCCGTCGGCCCGGACCATCGGCAGCGTCTCCGGGACGTCCAGCCGGACGGCCCCCGGCGGCACTCCTCCGAGCGCGTACGGCACCACCTCGTCCAGGTCGGTCTCCTGGATCAGCGGGGTGACGGTCCCGGTCTGCAACCGGCTCATGTCGAGCAGGTTGTTGATCAGGTGGTCCAGCCGGTCGGCCCCGGCCTCGATCCCCGCCAGCAGCTCGGCCTCGTCCTCCGGGTCCCACTCGACGTCCGCGGCGCGCAGCGAGGTCACCGAGGCCTTGATGCCCGCGAGCGGGGTGCGCAGGTCGTGCGAGACGGCGGCCAGCAGGGCGGTCCGGATCCGGTTGCCCTCGGCCTCCCGCCGGGCCGCGGCCGCCTCCCGGGAGAGCCGGCGGCGCTCCAGCACCACGGCGGCCTGTGCGGCGAAGGCCCCGAGCAGCCGCCGGTCCGCCCCCGGCAGCACCCGGCCGCGCAGCACCAGCGCCAGGCTGTCGCCGACCGGCACGTCCACGTCGGCCTCCTCCGGCCGGTCCGGCGGCCGCGGGCCGGCCGTGGCCACCGGCACCCACGGACCGAGCGGATCGGGGCGCTCCAGCAGGGCGGCGCTCTCCTGCCCGAAGGTCTCCCGGACCTGCTCCATCAGCGCGGTCAGCACCCCGTCGCCGTTCGGCGCCCCGCGCAGCACCGTGCCGGCCAGCGCGCTGAGCGTCTGCGCCTCGGTCTGGCTGCGGGCCGCCTGATGGGTACGCCGGGCCGCCAGGTCCACCACGGACGCCACCGAGATGCCGACGATGGTGAATATCGCCACCGCCATGATGTTCTGCGGCTCGTTGATGGTGAAGGTGTGCACCGGCGGGGTGAAGTAGTAGTTCAGCACCGAGGAGCCGACCAGCGCCGAGCCGATCGCCGGCAGCAGCCCGCCGACCAGGGCGGCGCACACCGTCAGCGACAGGAACAACAGCATGTCGGTGGAGAGCCCCAGCCCGCCGATCGCCGTCAGCACGATCGCCATCAGCGGCGGACCGGCCAGCCCGATCAGCCAGCCGGCGACCGTCCTGGTCCGGCCCAGGTCGGTGATCCGGCGGACGGGCACCCGGCCGCGCCCGTGCCCTGCGTGCTCATGGGTGACCATGTGGACGTCGATGTCCCCGGCCTTCTGGGTGACCGTGGTGCCGACGCCGGGCCCGTACAGGAACTGCCAACCGGGCCGGCGGCTGGTGCCCAGCACGATCTGGGTGGCGTTGACGCCCCGGGCGAAGTCCAGCAGTCCCACGGCCGGGTCGTCGCCCAGCACGGCGTGGAACGAGCCGCCGAGACTCTCCACCAGCGCACGCTGCTCGATCAGGGCCTGCGGCGAGCCGGCGCCCACCAGGCCGTCCGACCGGGAGATGTGCACGGCGAGCAGCTCACCGCCGGAGACGCGGGCCGCGATCCGGGCAGCCCGGCGGATCAGGGTCGCCCCCTCGGGCCCGCCGGTCAGGCCCACCACGATGCGCTCCCGGGCCTGCCAGATGCCCTCGATGCCCTGCTCGGCGCGGTACTTCTGCAGGTACTCGTCCACCCGGTCGGCGGTCCACAGCAGCGCGAGCTCGCGCAGCGCGGTCAGGTTGCCCGGGCGGAAGTAGTTGGCGAGGGCCGCGTCGATCTTCTCCGGCGCGTACACGTTGCCGTGCGCCAGTCGGCGTCGCAGCGCCTGCGGGGACATGTCCACGAGCTCGATCTGGTCGGCCCGCCGGACCACCTCGTCCGGGACGGTCTCGCGCTGGCGCACCCCGGTGATGCCCGCGACGGCGTCGCCCAGCGACGCCAGGTGCTGCACGTTGACGGTGGAGATCACGTCGATCCCGGCTGCCAGCAGCTCCTCGACGTCCTGCCAGCGCTTCTCGTTCCGGCAGCCGGGGACGTTGGTGTGCGCCAGCTCGTCCACCAGCGCCACCTGCGGTCGGCGGGCGAGGACGGCGTCCAGGTCCATCTCGGAGAACCTCGCGCCGCGGTGCAGCACCTGCTGCCGCAGCACGACCTCCAGGCCGGCGACCATGTCCGCGGTACGCCGACGGCCGTGGTCCTCCACGAAGGCCACCACGACGTCCGTGCCGCGTTCCCGTCGCCGGTGCGCCTCGGCGAGCATGGCGTACGTCTTGCCGACCCCGGGGGCCGCCCCGAGGTAGATGCGCAGCCTTCCTCGTCCCATGAGCACCATTCTTGATCCGCCCATGCCCGGGAGCCACCCCCGGACACCTGTTCCCCTTCCCTTCGAGACTACGGCGTGAGCAGCGATTTTCCGCTGATCGGTCCACTGATCGGGCGGTTTTAGCGGCATATTGACGGTGGAGCAGCCACTCGGCGGGGGTCACTCGGCAGGGGTCCGGTCGGCTTTCGCCGGAAATGCGAAGAACCCCCATCCGGTGACCGGATGGGGGTTCTTCGTGAATGATTGTTCGGCGGCGTCCTACTCTCCCACAGGGTCCCCCCTGCAGTACCATCGGCGCTGTGAGGCTTAGCTTCCGGGTTCGGAATGTAAC